>CALVAE010000019.1 GCA_944325465.1 uncultured Bacteroidales bacterium
GTTCCGGGTATCGGGGGTCCTGTCGGATCTGGGCAATGTCGCGGAGGCAAGGCTGAAACTATCCGGAGCCGATGTGATTGTTGTCGATCCTGTGGTGTTCGAGTACACGACGAGGGCAAACGTGAGGTCAGTCATCTCCCAGTATTCCGATGCGGCAGTAGTCAGCCTGCAGACCATAAACATGAGCGATGAGGTTCTGAAACAGTATGACGAGACCGTGAATATTTATGATGCCCCACCTGTGATAATCAGGAAACTGCGTTCCGCGATATCGTCCCGTTCGGAGGCTCCGAAACAGGAGGGGGAGGAACTTTCGGCGCGGGAGAAGGAGATACTTGTCTGTGTGGCCAAAGGTATGCTCAACAAGGAAATAGCGGATTACTACAATATTTCCATATATACGGTCATTACCCACCGCAAGAACATTACGCGCAAGACCGGAATCAGGACTGTCGCGGGTCTCACCGTCTACGCCCTTCTGAACAACCTCATAGATTATTCCTCCATCGAATGACCGGATACCTGTCTGCATGGCAGTCAATGTCATCCTGAATGGAGCCGCAGCATTGTCATCCTGAGCGGAGCCGCAGGCGGAGTGAAGGATCTGAAGTACCGCTCCGGTTCAATATACCAGATTCTTCGCTGGCGTTCCCTTAGACAGAGTGTTGCAGGACACAGATTCTTCGCTGGCGCTCAGAATGACAATGCGGAAAATGCTCAGAATGACAATACGGGAAATGCTCAGAATGACAATACGGAAAATGCTCAGAATGACAGAGGGCGATGGACGCCCGCGAGGGGTTTCAATCCGAAGGCGTCAGGGTTGGGTTCGTGCAGTGCGGGAACGGAAGCGCAGCCAGTAGAAGATGCCGGCGGTCGTCAGTCCGATAGGGAAGCCGAGCCAGACACCGACGGCTCCGAGTCCGGCCTTGAATCCGAGCAGGTATGCCGCCGGGATTGCTATGACGTAGTAACTTATGAATGCCATGAGCATGATGGGTCTTACATCCTGGATTCCGCGAAGGGCGTTGCTGAAGCAGAGTTGGAGTCCGTCCCCGAACTGGTAGGAAAAGAGGACGAACAGAAGCGAGAGCACGATTGCCGTGACTTCTCCGGAATCCGTGAAGAGTCCTATTATCCCGTGTCTGAAAGAGAATATGATGATGCAGAAGAGGGCAGATACCCCCAGAGTCAGGAGATACCCTTTTGTGGCATATTGTCTTACGCTGTCGGTGTCCTGCCTTCCGTATGCGTTGCTGACGAGAATCGATACGGCGGAGGTAAGTCCGAGCATCAGGAGAAAACATATCTGGGAAATGGTCAGGGCTATCTGATGTGCGGCAAGTGCCGTTGCACCGATCCATCCCACCATTATGGCGCTTGCGGTGAAGGTCGATGTTTCCATTCCGGTCTGCAGTGCAAGCGGATAGCTGAGGTTGAAGAGTCTCTTTATGTTTGTCCATGATACCCTTGCCTTCCTGAATGCCGCCGAATATTCCCGGAATCTGGATGAGTTGAGGATGTACAGCAGGAATACGGTGAACATTATTATCCTGGAGCATAGGGTGCTGATTCCCGCACCGAGAAGCCCGAGTTCGGGGAATCCTGCCTTGCCGTAGATAAGGACCCAGTTGCCCAGGATATTCAGGACATTCCCTCCCATGAGCAGGGACATGGATACTATCGGCTGGCAGGTCCCGTCAGTGAACTGTTTCAGGGTATTGAATCCCATTGCAAACAGGGTGGAGATGGCTACGACGATGTAGTAGGGCCGGATAAGCGGCAGCAGTTGTTCTTCCTGTCCGAACCTGTCCAGAAACAGGTAGATGACGGCCATGACAAGAAGTCCCGCCAGTGCGACGGCCCCGTTGAGGACAATGCTGTTTTTCAGGGTGTTCCCTATTCCTTTCCTGTCTCCTGTCCCGAACTGTGAACCGATTACGGGAGTCATCCCGTTGGCAAATCCCATCTCTGTGATGATGAACAGATTGATCAGTCCGTTTACGAAGGATGATGCCGCGAGGTCATTCACCCCGTACCATCCGATCATTATGTTGTCTGCAAAACTGAGTATTACCGTACATGCCTGCCCCAGCATTATAGGTATTCCTATTTTCAGTATTTCCGCTGTTTTTCCCATCCTGCTGCAAATGTCTTTTCCGGTCCTGCCTGTCCGCGGACTGCCGGGAAGTACGAATAGAAAGAGGGCGAGTCTGACTTTTGACCCGCCCTCTTCGGTGTGTTGGATTTGATAAAGTCAAGGTATGAGGGTGAGGATGACAGGAGTCCCTTATTATAGGGTCCTCTTGATTTCCACAATATTGTAGGCTTCGATTACGTCCCCTACCTTGACATCGTTATATCCCGCGATGTTAAGACCGCAGTCCATACCTGCGGATACTTCCTTGACATCGTCCTTGAACCTTCTCAACGAGCCGAGTTCACCGGTGTAGACTACGATGCCGTCACGGATCACGCGCACCTTGGAAGTCTTGGTAAGTTTTCCTTCCTTGACGATACATCCGGCAATCGTGCCGACCTTGGATATCTTGAAGGTTTCCTGTACTTCGGCAGTAGCAGTGATCTCTTCCTTCTCCTCAGGTGCGAGCATACCTTCGATACCGCTCTTGACTTCGTTGATGGCATCGTAGATGACCGAGTAGAGCCTGATTTCGATCTGCTCCTTTTCTGCCAGTTTGCGGGCGTTGACTGACGGGCGTACCTGGAATCCGATGATGATGGCATCGGATGCGGCGGCAAGCAGGATGTCGGATTCCGAGATGGCTCCGACAGCCTTGTGTATCACATTCACGCGCACTTCCTCCGTGGACAGTTTGAGAAGGGAATCCGACAGGGCTTCGATGGAACCGTCGACATCTCCCTTGACGATGATGTTGAGTTCCTTGAAGTTGCCGATCGCTATGCGTCGTCCTATCTCTTCGAGGGTCATGTGCTTCTGGGTCTTTATGCCCTGGATGCGGAGGAGTTGCTCCCTGCGGTTGGCGATATCCTTGGCTTCCTTCTCGTCCGCCATCACGTTGAATTTCTCTCCGGCGGTAGGAGCTCCGTTCAGACCGAGAACCGATACAGGGGTTGAAGGTCCTGCTTCTTCCACTTTCTGTCCGCGTTCGTTGAACATGGCCTTGACCCTTCCGGTGTAGCAGCCGCTCAGCATGATGTCCCCTATGCGGAGCGTTCCGTTCTGCACGAGGATAGTGGCCAGGTAGCCTCGGCCCTTGTCAAGGGATGACTCTATGATGGCACCGGTGGCCCTGCGGTCAGGATTTGCCTTGAGTTCGAGCAGTTCCGCTTCGAGAAGTACCTTTTCCAGCAGTTTGTCCACGTTGATTCCTTTCTTGGCGGAAATTTCCTGGCACTGGTATTTGCCTCCCCATTCTTCGACAAGGATGTTCATGTTGGCGAGCTGTTCCCTGATCTTGTCCGGATTGGCTCCCGGCTTGTCGATCTTGTTGATGGCAAAAATCATCGGTACTCCCGCTGCCTGGGCGTGGTTGATGGCTTCGACCGTCTGCGGCATTATCGCGTCATCTGCGGCGATGATGATGATGGCAATGTCCGTCATCTTGGCGCCTCGGGCACGCATGGCCGTGAAGGCTTCGTGTCCCGGGGTATCGAGGAAGGTTATCCTCTGGCCGTCCGGCAGTATCACGTTGTATGCACCGATGTGCTGGGTGATTCCTCCGGCCTCACCTGCAATGACATTGGACTTCCTGACATAGTCCAGCAGGGAAGTCTTTCCGTGGTCGACGTGTCCCATGACGGTCACTACAGGAGGTCTCGGAACGAGGTTCTCGTTGTCGTCGACTTCGTTTTCCTGGGCGATGGCCTCGTTCATCTCGGCTGTCACGAACTCTATTTCGTATCCGAATTCCTCAGCGACGAGCACGAGGGTCTCGGCATCCAGCCTCTGGTTGATGGATACCATCAGTCCGAGGTTCATGCAGGCGCCTATGACTTTGGTCACAGGGGTGTTCATCAGGGTGGCCAGATCGTTTACTGTCACGAATTCAGTGACTTTAAGCACTTTCTTTTCGAGTTCCTGCATCTCCATCTCTTCCTGCATCTTCTGTGATGCAAGTTCCCTCTTCTCTTTCCTGTGCTTTGCTCCGAAATTGTTCTTGCCCTTGCCTTCGTTCATCCGGGCGTATGTTTCCTTGATCTGCTTCTGGATTTCCTTCTGCATCTCTTCGGTCTCCGCCTCGGTCATGGCCGGCTTGAAGCGGTCGCCTCCCTTGTTCTTCCTGTTTTTCCTGTCTTCGCGGAAATCTTTCCTGCCGTTGTCCTTTTTCTTGTCCTTGCGGCCTCCGTCGTTGTCTGCCTGGACCTTGGAGACATCCACCTTCTGGCTGCCTCCCTTGGCTATCCTTTCCCTCTTCTTGCCGCTGCGGCGGGTTTCGAATTTTGACAGGTCCATCTTGCCCACTACCTTAGGTCCGGCAAGTTTCTCCACTTCGATCTTTACTTCCTTCGGTTCTGTCCTTACAGGCTCTTCCGGCTGGGGAGCCTGTTTCTCCGCAGGAGCGTTTTCCTTTTTCTCCGCTGCTTCCGCAACAGGAGCAGCCGGTTCTGCGGCCGGAGAGGCCTGAATGGTCTGAACGGTAGGGGCGGTAGCGGCTTCGGCTTTCGCTGCAGGTTCCTGTGCCTGCTTTTCTTCAACCGCCGGTTCCTGCACCGGCTGCGGCTTTTCCGGTTCTTTCCTGTCTTCCTTTTTTGGATGTTTCTCGAATTTGCTGAGGTCTATCTTGTCCAGGACCTTGAATTTCGGGAATCCGGTCTCCTCCTTTTCCTGAACGGCTGCCGGTTCCGTATCCGGCTTCTCCGCAGGGGCTTCGCTCTTGGTCCCTGTCTCCGGTGCAGGCTGGGATGCTACAGGTGTTTCTACCTTAGGGGCAGAAGTCTCAGGTGCGATACTCGTACTCTTTATTATGATTTCCTGAACAGGCTCTTCCTCTTCCTCCGCCTCCGCATTCTTCTTTTTTGTCCCGCGTTCGATTATTTCCTTCAGTTTGATGGCAACTTTCTCCGAGTCCTGCTTCAGTTTCTGCTCTTCACCGAACTTGGTCTCTATCATCGGCAGATATTCGTCCGAAATCTTTGCGTTCGGATCCATATTCACCGAGACCCCCTTGCCGGTAAGGAAGTCAACGAGAGTCGAAAGTCCGATGTTGAATTGTCTTGTAAGTTTACTTAATCTGATTTCTGCCATATTTACCTATTAAATTAGTCTTCAAATTCTGCGCTGAGGATCTTGAACACCTCGGCTACAGTCTCGTCTTCGAGGTCAGCCCTCTCGGCAATGTCGGCCTGTGAGAATGCGAGTACGCTCTTGGCCGTATCGCAGCCTATCGCCTGGAGTCTCTCTATGATCCACGGATCGATTTCGTTGCTGAATTCGCTCAGGAGAACGTCCTCTTCATCGTCCTGCTCTCTCCATACTTCGATTTCCTTGCCCACGAGCATGCTTGCAAGTTTGATGTTGCATCCGCCTTTCCCGATTCCTTTCTTGACCTCGTCCGGATGCATGTAGACCTTGATTTTCTCGTCTTCCCCGCCGAGGACGATCGATGAAATCCTGGCAGGACTGAGCGCTCTCTGGATGAGCAGTTGGGTGTTGCTTGTCCACTGGAGGACGTCGATGTTCTCGTTTCTCAGTTCCCTGACGATTCCGATGATCCTGGAACCCTTGACTCCGATGCAGGCCCCTATCGGATCGACCCTTTCGTCGTAGGATTCGACGGCTACCTTGGCGCGTTCTCCCGGAACCCGGACCACCTTCTTGATGGTGATCAGTCCGTCATAGATTTCAGGGACTTCCTGCTCGAAAAGTTTCTCGAGGAATTCGTTGGAGGTTCTGGACAGAACTATGTATGGAGTCGTGTTGTTTTTCATCTCCACGCTCTTGATGATGGCCTTCACGGTGTCGTTCTTCTTGAAGTGTTCCCCTGGAATCTGCTCGGATTTCGGCAGCCTGAGTTCGTTTCCGTCCTCATCAAGGATGAGCGCTTCCTTGGACCAGGTCTGGTAGACCTCTCCCGTGAAGAGTTCTCCGATCATTCCGCTGTATTTGTTGTACAGGTTGGCTTTCTCGATGTCCATGATCCTGCCCTGAAGGTTCTGCCTGAGATTGAGGATTCCCCTGCGTCCGAAACTCTTCATGTCGACCTTGGTCGCGTATGTCTCGCCGATTTCGTATTCATCGCTGTCCTTGTTGACTTCGGAGATGGCTATCTGCGTATTCGGGTCCTCGACATTCTCCACGACTTCCCTGTTCCAGTAGATTTCGCAGTCCCCCTTGTCAATGTTGATGATGATGTCGAAGTTGTCCGCCGAGCCGTATGTTTTGGCCAGTTGCGTACGGAATACGTCCTCCAATACTCCCATCATTGTCGGCCTGTCGATGTTCTTCAGGTTCTTGAACTCTGAAAACGCGTCCTTAAGTTCTGTCTTTTCCATTTTGTTCTGTAATGTCTTTCTTGTCCTAAAATTCGTGTCTTAAAATTCTATGTACGGTCTGATTGCGTTTATTTCGCTGTACGGGAAGGTGTCGGTGTGCTCCACGTTTTCCTTTTTCTTTTTCCCGTCCACGCTTTCCCTGACAGTGTATCTGAGGGTTATCCCGTTTTCGTCGGCGTCCGTCAGCATGGCGACTATCTTCCTGCCTCCCTTGAGAAGGGTTTCGACCATTGTCCCTACTGCCTTTTTGTACTGTTTCAGTACCATGAACGGCTGGTCGAGTCCTGCGGAAGTGACCGTCAGTTCATAGTCTTCCGTGTCGCGGTCGAATCTCTCTTCGAAGATGCCGCTCAATGCAACGCAGTCATCGAGGGTTACGGTGCCTGTCTCCGACTCTATCGTGAGCACGATTTCATTGTCTTTTGAAATTTTTATGTCAACAATGAAGCAACCGCGTGCAACAATTGCCTCCTGCATTGCATCTCTTATCTCTGAAATACTCATGACCGTGGTAACGTTATAATAAAAAATGGGACCCTGCCGGACCCCAAAATCTAACTCACGCGGCAAAGGTATAACAAAATTTGCTAAAACACAAAATATTGAACGAGAATAACTGCTACTGATAATGGAATTTAAAGCAAAAGAGTTGGCGGAGTTCCTGAAAGGTACCGTGGAGGGTGATCCGGAGGTGACGGTGTCGAACTTTGCCCGCATCGAGAACGGAAAACCGGGTACTGTCTGTTTCTTCGCAAATCCGAAATACGAGCATTATGTCTATGAATGCAAGGCGAGCATAATCCTTGTAAACAGGACTTTCGTCCCTCAGAAGCCCGTGTCAGCCACTCTGATCAGGGTTGACAATGCATATACTGCCATTGCAAGCCTTCTGGATTACGTTACGGAAAAGAGAAGGTCGTACAGGAGGCACAGGGGTTTGAGATCCAGGTATTTTTTCTCAACGAAATTCGGAAAGAAGGTCTACGTGGGGGATTTCGCCTATGTCGGAAGGCATACCAGCGTAGGGGATTTCACCAAGATATACGAGCATGTATATATAGGTGACAACGTAAAGATAGGCTCGCACTGCATAATATATCCGGGAGTCAGGATATACAGCGGCATGGTGATCGGGAATAACGTGATCATCCATTCCAACGCCGTGATAGGTGCGGACGGGTTCGGTTTCGCTCCGCTTCCGGACGGTTCGTACAAGAAGATAGAACATACCGGGAACGTGATCATAGAGGATGACGTGGAGATCGGGGCCAACACGACCATCGACAAGTCTCAGACAGAATCTACAATCATTCATAAAGGAGTGAAGATCGACAATCTCTGTCAGATCGCCCATAATGTGGAAATAGGGGAGCATACGGTGATGGCTGCCCAGACAGGCATTGCAGGGTCCACCAGGATAGGAAAGTACTGCATGCTGGGAGGGCAGGTCGGCATAGCGGGACACCTGACAATAGCCGACCATACCTCGTTCTCCGCGCAGTCCGGACTGCTGAGCAACATCAAGGAACCGGGAGCGGCATATATGGGAACTCCGGCGATTCCGTGGAAAGAATATCTGCGGGCATACACTATTTTCAAACAGCAGGGCAAAAAATAAAATTTTTTATTTATCTTTGCGCCCCGTTTTATGATTGATTGATAGAATGATGCAACAACAGACACTCAGGAAGGAATACGCTTTTGAGGGCAAGGGCCTCCATACCGGAAAAGTTGCAAGGATGAAGATCAAGCCTGCTCCTGTGGATTATGGAATCCGTTTCGTGAGGACGGATATAGGTGACGATGCCGTTGTCAGGGCTCTGGCGGAGAATGTATCCTGTACTGCGAGAAGCACTACCATATCGGAGGGTGAGGTCAGTGTCGGGACCATTGAGCATCTTCTTTCCGCATTGACCGGAATGGGGGTGGACAATGCCAGGGTCGAGATAGACAATGCGGAGGTTCCGATTCTCGACGGCAGTGCCAAACCTTATATCGATGCCATGTGGAAAGACGGTTTCGTGTCCCAGGACGCTCCGAGAAGATATGTGGAACTGAAAGAACCGATCGAGATCAGGAGGGAGGATACCGGCGCTTTTCTGAAGATCGAACCTGCAGAAAAGCCGTCATACGAACTGACGATTGATTTCGATTCCAAGGTGCTCGGTATCCAGAAGGCAAAATGGAATCCGGAAGTGGTCTATGCCGAGCAGATAGGTATCTGCCGTACCTTCGTGTTCTTCCATGAGATCGAGTATCTGTTCAAGAACAATCTGGTCAAGGGAGGCGATCTTGACAACGCCATTGTCATAGTCGAGCATCCTGTATCGGACGAACAGATAGAGCACATGTCAAAGCTTTTCAATGTGCCGAAACTCAAGATTTCCGACAAAGGGTATCTGACAAATATAGAATTGCGTTTCTCGAATGAGTGCGCACGGCATAAGATGCTGGACCTGATAGGCGACCTGAGACTTGCTGGAGGATTCCTGAAGGCGAAGGTGACAGCTTACAAGTCAGGGCATTCAATTAATACAACCGCAGCGAAGCAGATAAGGTCGCTGCTTAAAACACATTAGATATGAACAAAATCCATCCACTTGCGACAGTCCATCCGAACGCAAAGATCGGTGACAATGTAGAAATAGGGCCTTATGCCTTTATTGATGAATTTGTGGAAATCGGAGACGGATGCCGGATACTTCCCCATGCTACGGTGTTCAATTATGTGAAGATGGGAAAGAACTGCCAGGTATTTCCGGGAGCGGTCATCGGTGCGATCCCTCAGGACCTGAAGTTTACGGGAGAGATTACCTATGTGGAAATCGGTGACAATGTGAACATCCGTGAGTGCGCCACCATCAACAGGGGGACCAAGGCAAGCGGAAAGGGAGTGACCAGAATAGGCAGCAATACCCTCCTTATGTCATATACCCATGTCGCACATGACTGTACCGTGGGTGAGCATTGCATCCTTGTAAGTTATGTGGGAATTGCAGGAGAGACGGATGTGGATGACTGGGCGATTCTCGGAGGCGGCACAATGGCCCACCAGTTCTCCAAGATAGGAAAGCATGCCATGGTAGGCGGCGGTTCCAAGATCAATAAGGATATCCCTCCTTATATCCTTTGCGGACGTGACCCGATTTCTTATGCAGGCATAAATATAGTAGGGCTTCGTCGCAGGGGATTTTCTTCCGACCAGATCCGCAATATCAAGGATATGTATGACATCATCTATTCCAGCGGCCTGAATGTGACGGATGCATGTGCAAAGGTGGCTGCGGGTTTTCCTCAGAGTGAGGAGAGGGATACCATACTCGATTTCATAAGGAATTCCAAGAGAGGTATTGTGAAGGGCAATTCTCTCAATGCCAAAGGGGAAATCGAATAGTGTCATCGGTACTTCTTACGGCGGCGTACTTCCCGCCTGTACAATATTTTGCTGCACTGTCTGAATCTGTCAGACGGTGCATTTTTTCATCGTTTTCACAGGACCTTCCACAAGAAGCGGAATCCGCAGGAGCCGGACGTAAGAAACCGGTTGTGTATATCGAGGCCTGTGAGAATTATCAGAAGCAGTCCTACCGCAACAGATGTCATTTCTATTCCGCTTCCGGGATGCAGTCCCTGTCCTTTCCTGTGGTTCACGGGGAAGGTACGGTTTCATTGCCGATAACGGAAATAAGGGTGGACTATTCCCGTCCCTGGCTTCAGCAGCATAAGAGGGCCATCGTTTCGGCATACAGGTCTTCCGCCTATTTCGAATACTATCAGGATGATCTTTTTGCCATACTTGATAGCAGGCCTGAAACGCTGTGGGATCTGGATATTTCACTGACAGAGTTTTTTCTTGACAGGATAGGCATTCCTGCTGAACTGAGGCCGACTGACAGGTTTGCCGTACCGGACGGTGCGGTGTGCGGAGATGGGGTATGGAAGGGACTGCCGTATTGTACGGGATATGATGCCTGTGATCTCAGGGAGGTGATACATCCCAAGCGTCCTGACGATATCCTCCACCGGCTGGGTAAGGGAAAACCGTATTTCCAGGTCTTTGCCCGGAAATACGGTTTCATCGGTTCGTTGTCCGTGATGGATCTGCTGTTTAACGAAGGTCCTGATTCAATTTCCTATATTATATAGTTGATTCAGCCTTCTCTGTCATCCTGATAGCGTATTCAGCCTTTTCAGTCATTTTGATAGCGTATTCAACTTTCAGTCATCTTGATAGCGTATTCAACTTTCTTTGTCATCCTGAACGGAGCCGCAGGCGGAGTGAAGGATCTGGAGTACCGTCCGGTACATCTGCCGTTTAGAAGCGGAAACCGAAAGTGAGGGCTATGTTGAAGAGCCATCTCCTGCTCAGTATTTCAGGAGTGTCCACATTATAGTCTATGACCGCGTCTTCACCATCGATTACGTAGTAGTCGTAAGGGTAGATGTATTCGTCGGAATATCTTGTGGCCTGGAATGCAAGGTCGGCGAAGAAGGACCCGTTGGAACTGTAGCCTAGTCCGCATGAAAACCTGTTGGTGTTGGCCTTTACGTTTCTCAACATCCCGTCTGTGTCGTAGTATTTTTCCGGAGACGTAGTCAGACCGTATCCTGCCCTGATGGCAAGACTGCTTATGGGTTTGACCTCGATACCTGCCCGGAACATGTGCGACTGTCCCATATAGGTGCGGATGTCTTCGTTCATAGGGTCGAAGCCGGTATTGTCGTTCGTATCCGCTTCACGGAATCTCATCCTTCCGTAATCCGCCATCTCGTAGTCGGCGCTGATTACTGCGAAATTACCGAATGTGAATGCCGCTCCCACATTGAACCGGAACGGGGAGACAAGGTTGTAGTCGTATTCGTTGTCCGGAGTTTCCGCTTCATGATTTCCGTAGTCGGAATAGGTGTTGACTCCTGCTGTGGTTTTCCAGGTCTCCTTGATGTACATCGATGTCGGGGTCTGGATGGCCGTTCCCAGCCTGAGCCCTTCCCACGGAGTGACTATTATTCCGAATTTTCCGTAGACTCCGGCTCCTGTCGCATTGTATGTGTTGTTGTATCTCAACGACCTGAATTCTGTCTGGAATGCTCCGTAGTCGGATGCATCACCGCCTGACATTTCCCTGATGTAGTATTCCTGACTGTAGGAGAGGGAGGTGATTCCGAGATTGGCTCCGAAATATACCACATCCGAGATGTTGGCTCCGAAATTTATCACGTAGTCGTACTTGCTTCCGATGATTCTTCTCGAATATACCTGCTCTATCGTATTGCCGTCCAGCCCGAGTCCGTCAATGAAGTAGGCTCCCGGATTGTCCGGGTCCTTGCTCAGATAGTAGTTCTCGTTTACTCCCGCGTAGTCGTACGGGAGAGTGAATTCGGTGCCGGTATCGGGGTCTGTCCCTCCGATAGGGTCGATTATGCCGGACTCATAGCCGAGGATAATGTCGAACGGGATATCCGAGTCATAGTACGGGTCATAATTGTCCGTGAGGATAAGGTCGTCCACATGTATTCCCTGAGCGAAGGAGGCAAGCGCTCCGGCGAAGGAGGTGTTGGAGTTGAGTCCTCTGACGTACAGGTTGTCATTGTAGGTATTTGTCCTGTTGACGACAAATCCGAGTGTCCAGTTCTTTATTCCGGATGTGCGGAAAGTGTCGAAATTGATGGTGAAACCTATGTTCGGCATGGAAAATCTGGCCATAGGGGTCCTGTATTGTCTCTGGAAGTAATCCGGTGCGGTGCCTCCGGAAGTGTTGGAGGATATCGATACTCCCGGAGTGATGGTTATCTGGGAATATCTTGCTACCGCCGAGCCTGCCGGATTGATGCTGACTGATCCCAGATCCCCGCCCAGGGCAGTGAATGCATTCCCCATTGCCATTGTCCTTGCCGTCCCTTCATAGTGGTTTTCACTGAATCTGAATGCGTCATACATGGTCTGCGCCTTTGCTCCCGCCACCGCCGACCCGATCAGCAGTAATGTAATCGCTGTCTTTTTCATATCACTGTCTTTTGCCGTTAACTATCTGCGCCTTCCGCCGCCTGAAGAGCCTCTGCTCATGCCGCTGCTTCTTGATCCTCCTGAATAGCCTGAAGAGCGGGAGAAGGACGGAGTTGAACTTCTGTTGTAACTTGGAGTCGAACTCCTGTTGTAACTTGGGGTACTGCTTCTGTTGTAGCCGGAGGAAGTGTTTCTGTCGTATCCCGAAGAAGTACTCCTGTTATAACTTGATGAAGAGGTGCTTCTGTTGTAGGTTGAGGAAGTACCCCTGTTGTAGGAACCGCGGTTGTAACTAGATGAAGTGCTTCTGTCATATCCGGAAACCGTACCCCTGCCGTAACTTGAAGATGCGCTTGAAGGTCTGCGGTAATTGGTCGTCCTTGGACTTGATGACGAAGAACTTGCCCTGTGGATAGTGCTGCCCGTACCTGAGACGGTTCCTGCCGATACCGTCCCTGCCGTTACTGTTCCAGCCCTTCTGCTGCGGGTCACTGATGATGAACGTGAAGCGGAGGTCGACACTATGCTGCCGGACTGCGTCCTTCTTACCACCGGAGTGGCTGAACTGGAAGTGCTTCTGGTCGTGAGGGCCGTCGTCCTTCTGGAGACTCCCGACGATCTTCTTGAAATGGCGGAAGAGTTCTGTCTCCCGACACTGCTTGTCCTGGAGAATCCCGGACTGTTCCTCCTGCCGACTGTCGAAGCACGTGACCCGTAGAAATAATTGTTGTTGGTTACGTAGACCGGACCGTGATGGTGGTGGACAGGATGTCCGTACCATCCCCAGTGGTGATATGGCCCCCAGTACCACGGATCATGCCAGCCTCCCCAGTACCACGGATCGTAGAACGGTGAAGTCCATCCCCAATACCAACTGTCGTACCACCAGTCCCTCCAGTACCAAGAGCCGTAGTACCATGGCCTGTAGTATCTCCAGGTCCCGAAATACCATGGGTCCCAGTAGAATGACGAGTAGTACCACGGATCAGGGTCCGGGTCAAAATAGATTGTCAGATCGGTGGAATCTGGGATTGTGACTGTCGCTCCCGTGTTGTTCGTGACCTTGATCGTGGCGGAACTGCTTTCAGGAATGGTTATGGTTTTCGGTTCGTCTCCGAGAAGATAGATTTCGGAACTCTTCGTCTGTTCCACCAGATTGTCTATTTCCTTCGAGTCGTTTTCCGCTGTCAGCCTTTCCCTGGCATTGTCGGATCTTGTGATGTAGATCCCGTCCTGAAATCTCTGTGCCGATGAGGAGTACCGGACCGCAGTCCCACATGCTGACAATATCAGCACGGCAGACGCCAAGACTGTAATTCTCTTTTTCATATTCGTCCTCCTGTTTTTCCGTTCCTGTCAGCCGCCGTCCTGATTTTTTCTGAAAATTTGGGCGGTTTCTGACATTATATTTATACCTTTGCGGCTTGGATGCATTGCAATATCTATACCTTTATTATAGATGCAATTTCCGTCACAATGTAAAAATAATTTACGGATTAAAAAAGTTATAATGGCAAAAGAGGTTACTAAGAGGTCTGAAAACTATTCACAGTGGTATGACAATCTTGTCGTGAAGGCCGATCTTGCGGAGCGTTCTGCAGTAAGGGGATGTATGGTCATAAAGCCTTACGGATATGCGATATGGGAGAAAATGCAGCATATACTGGATTCCAAATTCAAGGAGACCGGGCATCAGAACGCATATTTCCCCCTGTTCATTCCGAAATCCTTCCTGAGCAGGGAGGCGGAGCATGTCGAAGGTTTTGCCAAGGAGTGTGCGGTGGTGACCCATCACAGGCTGATGTCCAATCCTGACGGTCCGGGTGTAGTCGTTGATCCGTCGGCAAGACTGGAGGAGGAACTGGTTGTAAGGCCGACTTCCGAGACGATAATCTGGAATACATACAAGAACTGGGTGACTTCGTGGAGGGACCTTCCGATTCTCTGCAACCAGTGGGCCAATGTGGTAAGATGGGAAATGAGGACCCGTCTGTTCCTGCGTACTGCGGAATTCCTCTGGCAGGAGGGACATACCGCACATGCGACAAGTGAGGAAGCCGTGGAAGAGGCTACCAGGATGGTCAACGTCTATGCCGATTTTGCCAGAAACTATATGGCCATGCCGGTCGTGGTGGGACACAAGAGTCCTAACGAAAGATTTGCCGGAGCCCTTGATACCCTGACCATCGAGGCCATGATGCAGGACGGCAAGGCCCTTCAGGCCGGGACTTCCCATTTCCTGGGCCAGAATTTCGCCAAGGCTTTCGATGTGCAGTTCACCAACAGGGAAGGGAAGCAGGAATATGTGTGGGCGACTTCGTGGGGAGTATCCACCCGTCTGATGGGTGCCCTTATCATGGCTCACGGAGATGATAACGGCCTTGTGCTGCCTCCTGCCCTCGCTCCTATCCAGGTGGTTATGGTGCCTATCTACAAGTCTCCGGAGGAGAGGACGTCCATTCTTGACAAGATGGATGAACTGAAGAAGGAACTGGAGGCCCACGGACATACGGTAAAAATCGATGACAGGGATACCCTCAGACCGGGATTCAAGTTTGCTGAATGGGAACTGAAGGGAGTTCCTGTGAGGATAGCCATCGGTCCGCGAGACATGGAGAACGGCACTGTCGAACTTGCCCGCCGTGATACTCTGGAGAAGACTTCCGCACCTCAGGAGGGACTTGGCAGGAGGATAGAGGAACTTCTTGATGAGATTCAGAAGAATATCTATGCGAAAGCGTTGAAATTCAGGGATGAGCATATCATCAAGGTCGATACCTGGGAGGATTTCAAGGAGAAGATAGAGCAGGGAGGATTCCTGCTTTGCCATTGGGACGGAACGACTGAGACGGAAGAGAGGATAAAGGAAGAGACCAAGGCTACAATCCGGTGCATCCCTATAGATACTGCGGTTTGCGAGGAGGAAGGGAAGTGCGTCTATAGCGGAAAGCCGTCTCACAGGAGGGTGCTGTTTGCCCGTTCCTACTGATGCTGACGGAAGGATGCCCCGAACACCAGTGTCTATGAGAAAGATGTTTTTGACGGCGGGACTGCTGTGTGTATGCGCGGCGGTTTCCGCCCAGGAAATCCTGACCGATGCACAGAAGGCTGCGGCCGAAGCGGCCATGGCTTTGAGCAATGCCCCTGAGAACAAGGAGACCATAGCCGAAAGACCGAAATTCTGGAACAATTCCCTGTCCACCAAGATTGACTTCGGGCATACCGGCCTCTTTAACTGGGCTGCGGGAGGACATAACAGTTATTCCCTCAAGGCGTATATAGACGGGAATGCCAATTATGCCAAAGAAAGCGTTTCGTGGACGAACAGGCTTCAGCTGGATTACGGTTTCCTTTATTCGGCAGACAAGCCGGTATTGCAGAAAAGCGATGACCGCATCTATCTGGAGAGCAAGTTCGGATACAGGGCGGTGGACAAACTGTTCATATCCGCTGAGTACAGTTTCAAGTCGCAGTTCACGAATACGTATGAATATCCGACGCCTTCATCGAGGGCGGACGGGTCTGCCCTTCCCGAGGGTGAGGAATACAATACCGCCGACTGGAACAAGGCCAGGAAACTCAAGTCCGGACTCTTCTCCCCGGCCAATATGACTCTTGGTCTCGGTCTTGACTATAATCCTTTCAAGTGGCTGACAGTCAATCTGGCTCCTCTTACAGGAGGTATCGTGTTCGTGGATGACCCCAGACTCAGGTCCAGTTACAGCATGCCTCTTGTAGACGAGAATTCCTCTGCCATTGATACGTCTACGGAAGAGGGCATGGTGGCGAACGGACTGCGGTACAGACCGGCAAGATTCGAGTTCGGTGCCCAGTTGAAGGTGGACGTAAAGGTCAATGTAAATGACAATTTCAAGTACACCTCGCAGATACTCCTGTTCTCCAACTATCTGAAGAATCCTCAGAATATCAGGGTCAACTGGGACAACAGAATCGAATGGAAACTGGCAAGGTTCTTCTCGCTGCTGTTTACGACAAACCTTATCTATGACGATACGGTAATGATATCCAAGGTGGAGAAGGACGGTACAACGACAAATCATCAGAGGGTCCAGTTCAAGGAGTCGCTTTCATTCGGTTTCACATATACCATTGCAACGAAGAAATAGTGATGCAGAGGCGGTTCGATGCCATAATGGAGGAAATCCTGCGGGTCACCGGGAATGACTGTCCCCGGAAAGACGGAACCGCTATCCGGATGTTGCTGGCGGTAAGCGGCGGTATCGATTCGATGTGCATGGCCGACCTTGCCCTTCATTCGGCTTCCGGTCTGCGGTTCGCCGTGGCCCATTGCAATTTCCATCTGAGAGGGACGGAAAGCGATTCCGATACCGCCCTTGTCCGGGACTGGTGTGGCAGGAACGGAATCGGGATTTACGTTGCCGACTTCGATACTTCAAGGTATGCCTCCGAGAACGGCCTGAGCATTGAGATGGCTGCAAGAGAGTTGCGTTACAGATGGTTCGGCAGTCTGTGCAGGGAGCATGGTTTTGCGGGAGTGCTGGTCGCCCATAATGCCAATGACAATGCGGAGACCCTGGTACTGAACCTGCTCAGGGGAACCGGCTTGAGGGGGCTTGCTGGCATGGGGACGGTTTCTCCTTTGCCGTTCTGTCCCGAAGAGACTGGTTGCATCCGTACCCCGTTTGTCGGACGGCCTTTGCTTGATTTTACACGGAAACAGATAGAGGGCCATGTCCGTTCGGAAGGAATCCTTTATCATGAGGACAGCACGAATGCCGATACCGCCTACAGGCGTAACAGGATAAGGAATGAGGTTTTCCCTTTATTCGAAAAGATAAATCCTTCTTTTGTCAGGACCCTTAACCGGGAGATGAAGTATCTTGCCAGTGCGGAAGGCCTGCTGGAAGAACTGGTCGGGACGTCTTTCCCTGACCGGAGCCGGAAAACCAGCCGGCAGCAGGAAGGGGAGACGAGAATCACTATCAGAGAACTGCTTGCATGCAGACATTGGCAGTATCTCCTGTATATGGACCTGGAGCCGTTCGGATTCAACAGTGCGGCTATTGCTTCGGTCGGGAGGCTTGTTTCAGAGGCGGAAGCAGGCCGGACGACTCTGGCAGGAAAGACATTCCGTTCGGAGACCCATCTTCTCGTGACTTCTGCAACTGAATTGATCATAAGGCCGTTGCCGGATGTCAAGGCGGAGGGTGACGTCCTTGACGGAACAGGTATTCTTACAGTTGCAGGGCCGGGTACCTATTCCTTCGGCAGAAGCGTCTTTACGGTTGAGTCGAAACGTCGTGCGGACCTGGATTCGCTGAAATGTCCTGAAGGTACGCTGATATTTGACAGCTCACGCATGCAGTTCCCTTTTGTCTGCCGGAGATGGAGGCGTGGAGACTGGCTGCGTCCGCTGGGAATGAGGGGAAGAAAAAAGGTCAGTGATCTGTTCACTGACCTGAAATTCGATGCTTTCAAAAAAGCGGAAACCATAGTCTGTGTTCCAGGAGACGGAACGGACAGTCATATCCGTGCTGTCCTTGGAATCAGAATAGACGATTCCGTGAAAGTCTCATCCGCAACGTCGGAGGTGACCGTAGTCACCCTGCGTAATCCTATCTGATATCCATTTCGTAAGGAATGCGAGCATAGATCCGGCCTGTCATTGTCGCGTCCCAGTTCCTGAATGCCTTTTCCACGCCTTCAAACGGAGTGCCGCTGAATATCGTGGCCTCCTGTCCAAGCATTTCCATGAGGGATTCCATTGTGGTCATGGGCTTTGGATATTCCACTATCTGCCACGACGAGAGATCCACGGAGGAACTTCCTGTCCGGGAGATGGCATAGCCGACGGCATCTTCAAGACCGCCGATCTGGTCGACGAGTCCTTTGTCGAGAGCGTCCGTCCCTGCCCAGACCCGGCCCTGTGCGATTTCGTCAACGTATGCCTTGTCAAGACTGCGGCCTTCGGCCACGATTGATGTGAATGTGTCGTATATGTCTTCTACCGAGGATTGCAGGTAGGCTATTTCGTCCTGGTCCAGCGTCCTCATTCCGGAGTACATGTCTCCGTGCCTGTTGGAACTGATGGCTGTTATGTTTATCCCTGCCTTGTCAGCGGTCTTGCTGAAATCGGGAATCATGCTGAATACCCCGATCGAGCCGGTAAGGGTGGATGCATCGGAGAAGATGTAGTCACAACTGCTGGAAATCCAGTATCCTCCCGATGCCGCATAACTTCCGTATGATGCTATGACTGGCTTTACCTGCCTGAGAAGGTCTATCTCGTTCCTGATCTTTGCCGATGCCAGCACGCTGCCTCCGGGAGAATTGACTCTCATTACGACGGCCTTGACTGTGGAGTCCCTCCTGACATCGGAAAGGATTGCGGCGAATCTGTCTCCGGCAACCTGCTCCTTTTCATTCCCGTCTATGATTTCACCGTTGGCATATACGACCGCTATCCTGTCCTTGGCCTTGTAGTCAGGCAGGACCTTTGCCTTGGCATAGTCTGCAAAAAGAATCTGCGGCATCTCTTCCAGTTTCGACACTCCGTATAGTCCGCAGAGCCTTTCCCCGAGTTCTTCCCTGGTCATCACTTCATCTACGAGCCCGTATTCCAGAAAATCCCCGGCATTGTCGAGTTTCAGGTCATCGACAAGGGCATTGAATTCTTCGAATGACATTTCCCTTGCTTCTGCCATCCTGCCTGCCCATCCTTTCCAGAGGGAATTTACCATTACCTGATTCTGCTCCCTGTTTTCCGGGCTTATGGAGTTGCGGATGAACGTTTCCCCGGCGGATTTGTATTTCCCGTGACGGATCAGCTGCACGTTTACCCCGAATTTGTCCAGAATGTCTTTCAGAAAGACCATCTGGCTGGAGAAGCCTGTCATCAGGTTCATTCCTCCGTCATAGTCTGACATGAATATCTTGTCGGATACGGAAGCCAGATAGTATGATGCGTTCGACGGGGTCTCTATGAAAGAGATGACCGCCTTGCCGCTTGCCCTGAATCTTTCGAGGGCTGTCCTGAATTCTTCAATGCATCCCATCTCTCCTGCCGTCCCGTCTGGCTTGAGGTAGATGAATCTGACTGAAGGGTCAAGGGCCGCTTCCCTGATGGCGCTTACCGCTGTCCATATTCCGACCGATGTCCTGGTTTCCCCTTCAAGGACACCCCTGATATCCGAAGGCATGGTCTGTTCGGTCAGTGTGATCCTTGACATGTCCACCGTGAGTACCCCTTCACGAGGCATGACCGGCTGGGTGTTGCCGAGAGCCGCCAGCGAACCTATTATCCCGAATGCGATGAAGGTCATTGCAACTCCCACGATGAGGCAGCCGAGTACAGCCGCAAGGGTCATTTTTACAAAATCTTTCATATGTCCGTTAATGTTTACAATCATACAAAGATACTATTTATGTCATAATTTTCGTATTTTTACGGGCTGAAATTGAAATCTTGGATGCGTCTGCAGATTCTGGCCATATCTGTCCTTCCGGCAATACTGTTTCCGTCCCTTCATGCCCGTACGGCGGAGGAAGGGAGGGACAGCCTGTTTGTCCTTGAGGCATCGGTGACGAGTGATACCGGACTGCAACTGGATGCGGCATCGGCCCTGAGGGCGGGGAGGAACTGGAATACTGTGATTTCGGGCAATGTTTCCGGCAATATCAGGACTTTCGACCGCAACGGGGACGGATATTCGGATGTCCCCGGGACGCTGAAGTTCTCTATTGCCAACGGATGGAGTTACCGTTCCGACAGGGGAACGAGTATCTGTTTCGGGGTCGGTGTCAGACAGGATGCGCGGCACGGCGGTCAGGCGGGATATGACAGGAATGCCTATATGGATATGATGAGGACCGGGAGGTGGGAACTGCAGTTGCCGTGGGGGGCCGATATTACGGAAAGGTCCGTCGGCGGCGGCCTGAAGGCCGTGGTTCCTGTCGGCAGCGGCGGTTCCCAGGATCTGGTGATGGAGGCGGATTATACGTATCAGGATCTGGATTCATGGGCCGGAGGGACAGAATTCCTTTCGGACAGGCATTCGTCACGTATCGGTCTCTTTTACCGTAACAGGATCAATGAAAGCCATGAATTCGGACTGGGCCTTGAAGGCAGGCATGACAGGTACGGAGAGGATTTCCTCCGGTATCTGACCATGACTGTCCAGGGTAACGGGGAGACTGTGGTTTCCGATCTGGCACAGGCAGGGGTTTCGGGAGAATATACTTTCCGTCATGCGGATAGACTGACTGTCAACGCGGTACTTGAAGGCAACTGGTATAACACGGTGGAGGAAGGGGAGCGGCATTTCAGGATGTCTCCCCGGCTGGACCTGAAATATTCTCCGGATGACAGGGTTTCCGTCGGAGTCTACGGGAGACGGTCGTTGGAATATTCGGGCGGACTTGCCGATTGTCTGCAGGTATTGGCTACGGGCAAGACTTTCATGGGGGATTATCTGGCCCATACTCTTGAAGATTCATGGACATGCGGGGGGAAGGTTACCGTATATCTTCCGTTCGGGGCGTCTTCCGATACAGGTTTCAGTGCCGGTTATTCCAGGGTATGGCATTCCCGGCAGATGGTCGTGGATTACGAGTACGGCAATTCAGCGTCGGATGCGACCAGGATATGGTTCTACAGTCTGGACGGGCGCAGGTCGTTTTCGGATAATTTCCTGCTGGAATTCAATGTCATGCCGGTGGAGAGGTTTGCCGTGAAGGCTTCTTTCCTGTACACCGATGCACGGATAGAGTTGAGAGGGGCGGAATATCCGGTGGAGAAACCTCTTGTCGAGCGGTTCAGGGGCGAACTTGACCTGCAGTATGCGACGCTCCGCGACAAATGGATTTTCGGTTTCACTGCATCCGTACACGGTCCTTCAAGGATTTACAATTTCATGGAGGATGATGTGGATGCGGACGGCAATCTGCTGTACCGGAACGGCCGTACCCCTGTCTACCCTTTCCTGTCCTGTCGTGTGACCAGGAAGTTCAGACTGGTCGATGTCTATCTCGGAGGAGAGAATCTGACTGATTTCAGACAGAAGAATGTGGTCCTTGGCAGTGTCCGGGATGGGAGCGGAGCCATATCCGGCCGTCAGCCTTCGTTTGATGCCAGCGTGATATGGGGACCGCTTGCGGGAATCAGGATCTATGCGGGAGTAAGGTTCTCCCTTGACCGGCAGGAAAGATGATTACGGAAGTTTAATTTAGATATGATATGTTCAGGATTGTAAAGAAAGAGAGACTTAACCCTCTTGTGTACAGGATGGAGGTCGAGGCGCCCATGGTGGCGGCTGCCGCCCGTCCGGGGCAGTTCCTGATTGTCAGGACCGAGGAGAAGGGGGAGCGTGTACCGCTGACCATAAGCGACTATGATCCGGATAGGGGGACAGTGACCATAGTGACCCAGGAAATAGGTGCGTCAACCGAGGATATCTGTTCTTTCGAGGAAGGACAGTCTTTTGCGGATGTTGCCGGACCTCTTGGAATGCCTTCCGATTTTGTCGGGATGTCTGACGGGAAACTTTCCGGCCGGAGATATGTGTTCATAGCCGGCGGTGTCGGTACGGCTCCTGTTTACCCGCAGGTGAAATGGCTTCATTCAAAAGGGGTTGCCGTGGATGTGATCGTAGGGGCGAAGACTTCCTCCATGCTCATCTACAAGGAAGAAATGTCCCGTTATTGCGACAATCTGTATATCTGTACGGATGACGGGTCGGAAGGGTTCCACGGAATGGTTACAGGCATGCTGGAGAACCTTGTGCAGGAGCAGGGGAAACGCTACACCCAGGCAGTGGCGATCGGACCGATGATAATGATGAAGTTCGCTACCCTTACCGCAAGGAAACTTGGACTTCCGATAATCGTGAGCCTCAATACGCTGATGGTCGACGGGACGGGAATGTGCGGAGCATGCAGGGTGACGGTCGGAGGAAAGACGAGATTTGCCTGTGTGGAGGGCCCCGAATTTGACGGATATGAGGTGGATTTCGACGAGGCGATGCGGCGCCAGTCCATGTACCGTCAGGAAGAGAAAGAGGCCGAGCCGCATGTTTGCAAGATAGATATTCGTACTAAAAATCAGGTAAAATAATGGCAGAGAGGATACCTCGGGTGCCTGCCAAAGAGCAGGACCCGAAAGAGAGGGCTACCAATTTCGATGAGGTATGCTATGGATATGATGCGCGGGAGGCTGTCAGAGAGGCTTCCAGATGTCTGCATTGCAGGAATCCGCGATGTGTGGCATCATGTCCGGTGAATGTGAAGATACCGCAGTTCATCGCCTGCATCGCTGCAGGTGATTTTGCAGGTGCGGCTGCTGTCATAGCGGAGGATTCGTCTCTTCCTGCGATATGCGGAAGGGTCTGTCCTCAGGAGTCGCAGTGTGAAGGAAGTTGCATACTTGGAGTGAAGGGAGAGCCGGTGGCCATAGGCCGACTTGAACGTTTTGTCGCTGACTGGAACAGGGAGAACGGTGCCGTGAAGCCTGTCCCTGCTCCGTCCAACGGTTACAAGGTGGCAGTGATAGGAAGCGGTCCGGCCGGGCTGGCCTGTGCTTCGGATCTTGCCAGGATGGGATATGAAGTGACTGTGTTCGAGGCTCTTCACAAGCCTGGCGGAGTGCTGGAATACGGCATTCCGGAATTCAGGCTTCCCAAGGAGAAGGTCGTCAAGCCGGAGATAGATGCAGTCTGCTCTCTCGGGGTAAAGATAGTGACTGATGTCATAGCCGGGAGGACGGTAACGGTGGATTCACTGCTTGACAAGGAGGGCTTTTCCGCAGTGTTCATCGGTTCGGGGGCCGGGCTTCCGAGGTTTATGGGCATTCCGGGGGAGAATCTCAACGGGGTCTTTTCAGCGAATGAATTCCTTACGAGAAACAATCTGATGAAGGCGTACAGGGATGATTATCTGACTCCTGTAATGCACGGACGCAAGGTGGTGGTCGTAGGTGGAGGCAATGTCGCGATGGATGCGGCCAGGACGGCCTTGCGTCTTGGCTCGGAAACGGCCATAGTCTACAGAAGGACAGAGACGGAACTGCCTGCCCGGAGAGAGGAGGTCCATCATGCCAAGGAAGAAGGAGTGGAATTCATGATGCTGACCAACCCGGTGGAGGTACTCGGCGACGAGAAAGGCTGGGTCAGGGGCATAAGGTGTATCAGAATGGAACTCGGAGAGCCTGATGCCAGCGGACGCCGTTCTCCCGTACCTGTGCCGGGATCGGAGTTCGATATAGAGGCCGATGAAGTGATAATGGCTCTGGGGACCTCTCCTAATCCTTTGATTTCAAGGACTACCGCCGGTCTGGAAACGACACGCAAAGGCTGTATTGTCGCCGATGAGGACGGTGCTACGTCCCGTCCGGGAGTCTTTGCGGGAGGTGATGCTGTTACGGGAGCCGCTACGGTAATTCTCGCGATGGGAGCCGGGCGCAAGGCCGCTGCCGCCATAGACAGATACATCAGGGAACAGGCCCGCTGACGCCGGAGTCCTATCGGTTCTTTCATAACGGAATAATACCGGGAATTTCCTGCATGCCGTGCAACTGTCCGGCAAGGTTCTGCATCTATATTGTCGGTTTCAGGTCCGTCGGGACCGTTTAAATTATTATGTTATGAGAGAATTAATGCTTGAATTCGGGAAAAGGGTCGGGGCTTTCCTGGTGGTGGCTCTGATTCTTTCTGCATATGTTATAGTATCATTATGACAGGTTATCGTCATTTGAAACCCGAGGAAATCGACCTCCTCAAGGCCCGGATGTGTACGGCTGAGGATTGGACGGCAATAGAGGTCGCCGAAGATTTCACTGCGGAACATATCTATTATACGAGATTTTCGGGCAAGATCCGTATAGGTTCCTTCAAAAAGGAATTCATTCTGGCCGGAGGCATGAAGAAGCATTCCGGCCTTTATCATGCTACCCTGCACAACGTAACCGTGGGGGATGACTGCTGTATAGAAAATGTCAAGAACTATATAGCCAATTACGAGATAGGCAGGGGTACTTTCATTGAAAATGTGGACATTATCCTCACGGACGGCAGAAGCAGTTTCGGCAATGGGGTAGAGGTCTCGGTCCTGAACGAGACAGGAGGCAGGGAAGTGATGATCTATGACCGGCTTTCCGCGCAGCAGGCCTATATCATGGCTCTCTACAGGCACAGGCCGGGGCTTATTGCAGCCTTGAGGGAACTCATCGGAAAGTATGTGGATTCAGTATCATCCGAGACCGGACATATCGGTTCCGACGTGATGATAGCCGATGCCGGATATATAAAGAATGTAAAGATAGGGGATTGCTGCAAGATTGAGGGAACGGCCAGGCTGAAGAACGGCAGCATCAACAGCAATGCGGAAGCCCCTGTCCATATAGGTGTGGGGGTCATAGGGGATGATTTCATAATTTCCAGCGGCTCTTCGGTGGAGGACGGAGTCACCTTTTCGAGGTGTTTCATCGGCCAGGCATGCCGGCTCGGCCATACCTATTCCGCTTCCGATTCCCTTTTCTTCAGCAACTGCCAGGGAGAGAACGGGGAGGCGTGCGCGATTTTCGCAGGCCCGTATACGGTGACGCATCACAAGTCGACCCTGCTGATAGCGGGAATGTTCTCCTTTATGAATGCCGGTTCCGGCTCCAATCAGAGCAACCACATGTACAAACTCGGGCCTATCCACCAGGGAATCATGGAAAGGGGTGCGAAGACCTCATCGGATTCATATCTTCTGTGGCCGGCCAGGGTGGGGGCGTTCTCTCTGGTGATGGGAAGGCATGTGTCGCACCTGGATACTTCAAACATGCCGTTCTCCTACCTTATCGAGCAGCAGGGGACCTCTTTCATTTTCCCGGGAGTGAACCTCAAGAGTGTCGGCACTATCAGGGATGCGAAGAAATGGCCGAAGCGTGACGGAAGGACCGATAGCGACAGGCTCGACTGCATCAACTACAACCTTCTGAGTCCGTTTACCGTACAGAAGATGTTCAGGGCCGTAAGTATTCTCAAGGGAATCCTGGAGGCTTCGGGAGACGTTTCCGACGTGTATTCCTATATGGGGGCGAAAATCAGGGGGTCATCCCTGCGCAAGGGCATGAAATACTATAATATAGCCATAAGCAAGTTCCTGGGCAATTCCATAATCAAGAGGCTTGAGGGGATGCGTTTTGCCGATAATTCCACGATAAGGGAGAGGCTCAGGCCGGATGTCCCGGCCGGTGAGGGCGATTGGGTGGATGTAGCGGGGATGATCGCTCCCAAGTCGGAGATCGAGACTCTGATGGATGATATAGAGCAGGGCAGGATAAAGGATGTGGAGAGGATACATGCCCGTTTCCTTGACATGCATTCCCGTTATTATGATTATGAGTGGACCTGGGCATACGGCAGGATCAGGTCTTTCTTTGGCGTTGATCCGGAGCAGATTACGGCTGAAGATGTCATAGGTATGGTAAAGCAGTGGAAGGAGGCCGTTGTCGGGTTGGACAGGATGGTCTATGAGGATGCTAAGAAGGAGTTCTCCCTTTCTTCAATGACGAGTTTCGGTGCGGATGGAGATACCGATACGAGGAATCAGGATTTTGAGGAAGTCAGGGGCGGCCAGTTCGAGTCCAATCCTTTTGTCATGGAGACTTTGGACCACATCAGGCGCAAGACGGAACTTGGAGACGAACTCATATCTAGGCTGGCGGATATTGCATGACCGTAGGAGCGGGGCCGTGATGCCTGCGTGCCATTAACCCGGTTGTCAGAATGAAAATGAATGTGACCCATCCGGTCTTCATCACAATTACTTATTATAAACGAAGCCGGCCCTTTTGGGTCGGCTTCATATTTACGCATGTTGCTGTACGAAGGGTAATTAAAGGGCGGAGATGCAGGCTGTGACATTCTTCTCCATGCGGGAAAGGATTTCTTCCGCAGAACCTTCTTCCGCCTTGACGAATTTCTCTCCCGTAATATGTTCGTAAAGTTCGATATAACGGTCAGTTATTCCTGCGACTATTTCGGGTGTCATTTCCGGTACCTTCTGCCCTTCCTGGCCCTGGAAACCGTTTGCCATCAGCCATTCCCGTACGAATTCCTTGGAAAGTTGCTTCTGCCTTTCTCCCCTGGCAAGTCTTTCCCCGTATCCGTCGGCATAGAAATATCTGGATGAGTCAGGGGTGTGGATTTCATCCATAAGGTAGATGATACCGTCTTTCTTGCCGAATTCATATTTGGTGTCGACAAGGATCAGTCCCATTTTAGCGGCGATTTCCGTCCCTCTCCGGAACAGGGCTTTCGTGTATGCCTCGAGTTTTTCGTAATCTTCGCGGCTTACGAGACCTGAAGATATGATCTCTTCCTTTGAAATGTCCTCATCGTGTCCTTCGGCAGCCTTTGATGTCGGAGTGATGAGAGGTTCAGGGAATTTCTGGTTTTCCACCATCCCTTCCGGCATTTCCATCCCGCAGATGGTACGTTTCCCGGCCTTGTATTCTCTCCATGCATGGCCTGAAAGGTAGCCGCGGATGACCATTTCCACCTTGAACGGTTCGCATTTGTGTCCGACAGTCACCATAGGGTCCGGAACTGCAATCTTCCAGTTGGGAAGAATGTCAGTCGTAGCATCAAGGAATTTTGCTGCTATCTGGTTGAGTACCTGTCCTTTGTATGGAATACCCTCGGGAAGGACCACGTCGAACGCGGAAATTCTGTCAGATACTACCATTACAAGGTATTCGTCTTTGATGTTGTAGACGTCGCGGACCTTGCCGACATATTTGCCGGCCTGTCCTGGAAAATTGAAATCGGTCTTTACAATTGCTGCCATAATAGAAATATTGTAAACTTATGTATATCCTGGGTGCGGCCTGCTTGTCCCGTCCGTCGCCGGCGGGGAACAGGCGTTGCAAAAGTAGTAAAAATATCAGTAATCCGTGAGTTTCAGACGGAATTTGATGCTGCCGAGGTTGCGGTAGTATGATGTGGGAGGTGTGGCAGATTCTTCGCTGTCGCTCAGAATGACAGGGGAAGGGCGCTCGGGATGACGGGGGTGGTCGGAATGACAGGGGCGCACGGGATGACGGGGGTGGTCGGGATGACAGGGACGCCCGGGATGGCAGGAGATGGGGGTGCGGGTCCAGAGGGTACGGTCAATCAGGAAGGTGACCGGACTCTTGAATCCGTCTTCTGCAAATCCCAACCGCCTGTAAACCGAGCCGTCCGACCATTCGAGGTCTGCATAACTCATGATGTCATCCGGGCGGATCTCATCCGTGAAGTACCTGAGTATCTTTCCCATTCCACCGCTTATCCTCATCCCGGGGAGGGATGCGTACCTTATCCATTCGTAGGAACGGATTTCCTGCCCGGACTTTATCCATTTCCTGGCATTTGAGAATTCCGCTACGGCGACCGGGCCGTCCTGCCTCCCGGATTCCCCTGTACCGGCGGCCTTTTTCGGGAACAGTCCGTAACAGTACCGGCAGGATGCGCCTCCATAACTGTGGATGCCGGCAAGGAAGGCATTCGCCTCCGGCCTGCTGATCCTGCGCACTTCGCAGTTTCTGGCGAACAGGGGGGTGAAGGTCCCGCAGTGAGCCAGCATTCTGGCAAGGACCGTTTCCTTCTGCCTTTCCCACAGGTCTCTGACAATGACGGCCGGACGGAGGCCTTCTGATGCCTGGATCTGCCGGAGTCCTGACAGGATTTCCCCGGCTGTCCTGTCCGCTTCCGCTTCCGTTCCGGCAACAGGGTCCAGCACGAGAAAGACGGCTCCGTGTCCATCTTTCCCCGTAGCATGGAGCAGAGTTGTCTCTCCGCAACCGGATACGCTGACATTGATGCCGTTGCCGGACAATGTATCCGAGATTTCCTGGCAGAATGGAGAAAGTTTCATTCTGCAAAAATATCCTATTGTCTGGAATTTTCCTATTTTTGTCTTCTGTATGTATTCCTTTCCGTCAGGAATACGGTCAATGGGATTTTGTTATGGCTTTTCCTTCTCCGGCACAGGACTACATGTCTTCATGCATAGACCTTAACAGGGAACTTGTGCTCCATCCTGCCGCAACCTTTTACGGCAGGATGACAAGCAATGCCATGAGTGCCGAGGGGGTGGACAAGGGGGATGTCTTGGTTATCGACAGGGCTGTCGAGCCGGCCGAGGGTTCTCTGGCGGTATGCTTCATTGACGGGGAATTCACTCTGAAGAGACTGTCCGGTGATGATTACGGGTCTTTCGGAGACCTGAGGGTCTGGGGTGTCGTTACTTATGTCATAAAGAAGGTTCACGGTAAATAAATGTACGCTCTCGTCGACTGCAACAATTTTTTCGTTTCGTGTGAAAGGGTCTTCCAGCCCTGGCTGGAGGGCAGGCCGGTGGTGGTGCTTTCCAATAATGACGGGTGCGTGGTGGCCCGGAGCAACGAGAGCAAGGCAATGGGAATCAGGATGGGGACTCCGTTCTATCAGGTGAAGCATCTTGTGGACAAGGGGCTGCTGGAAGTGCGCTCTTCCAATTACATGCTTTACGGGGACCTCTCCGACAGGGTGATGTCGATTCTGGCGGATGCCGTGCCGAAGATTGAAATCTATTCGATAGACGAGGCCTTTCTTGTGATGGACGGGATACCGGAAGAGCAGGTGGTTGAGATCTGCAGAACCCTTGTGGCGAAGGTGAGGAAATGGGTCGGGATACCGGTGAGTATCGGTGTGGCAGGGACAAAGACACTGGCGAAGATAGCGAGCCATTTTGCCAAGAAATACAGGGGATACCGGGGAGTATGCGTTATAGACAGTGAGCAGAAGCGGATGAAGGCCCTTGAACTGACTCCCGTAGAGGATGTCTGGGGTGTGGGCAGAAAGAATGCGGTGAAGATGCATGATGCCGGAGTCATTACGGCAGCGGATTTCGTGGCAAGGCCGGAACAGTGGGTGGAGCGGCATTTTGCGATTCCCGGAGTGAGGACCTGGAAGGAACTGCAGGGAATCGGATGTCTGGAGGAGGAACTGCCGGAAAAGCGCAAGTCAATCTGTACTTCCCGGTCTTTTGCGGATATGATCTCTGATGAGGATGAGATTGCGGTGAAAGTGGCTGATTTCGCGGCTCACTGCGCAAGGAAATTGCGGGAAGAGGGAACTGCCGCATATCAGGTGACGGCTTTCCTGAGGACCAACAGGTTCAGGGAAGATCTGGACCAGTATTGTCCCCAGGCTACGGTAACCCTTCCTGTCGCTGCGAACAGCACGCAGGAGATAGTGACTGCCGCGTTGAAAGCCTTCAGGACCGTGTTCAGGCCGGGATTCAATTACAAGAAGGCCGGGGTGGTGGTGGACCAGATCGTGGACCGCGATGAGGTGCAGGGGGTCATTTTCGGATTCGATGAGGATATGCGTCACCGTCAGGACATCCTTTCCTCCGTGATGGATGCGGTCAATGAAAACAGACGTCTTCCCGCGGATCAGGACCGTACGGCCGGGCAGGAAAGACCGGCCCGCAGAGGGCACAGGTCGGGGCGGGACGTGATCTGTCTGGCATCCCAGCATCTCGGGCATTTTGCGGACGGTATCCGCAGCGAACACAGGTCACGCCGATATTCCACCGATTTCAGCGAGATAATGGAAATCCGGTGATCCGGAGGTCAGGCAGTCCGGGTCATTTGCAGACCATGATGTCGAGTATCATGTTGTCCGCACTCTGCATCCCGACCGAACCTATCTGTCCGAGATTGCGGATTGTCTTCTCGATGTCCTTTTCGATGATGCCGTCGTTTTCGGATATGCATGTGCCGTCCATTGCGAGAACGGCTGACTGTATGGCACTTGCCACGCCTGAAGCCACTTTCATCGCGCAGCCGACCTTCGCTCCGTCACAGACCATGCCCGTAATGTTGCCTATCATGTTCTTGATGGCTGAGCAGACGGCCTCGTATGACCCTCCACGGAGAAATACCAGTCCGCAGGCCGAGCCGGTGGAGGCAATCACGCAACCGCAGAGGGCGGACAACTTGCCGAGGTAGCCTTTGATGTGGATGGCTACAAGGTGGCTCAGGACAAGGGCCCTTGCAAGGGTTTCGTCATCTATGTCATGCTTGATCGCATAGGCTATAACGGACATGGTTACGGTGATTCCCTGGTTCCCGCTGCCGGAATTGCTCATTGCCGGCAATGTGCATCCCGCCATCCTCGCATCTGATGCTGCGGCGGTAAGCGACATGGCATAACTCATGAAATCGTTGCCGAAAACTTCCCTGTGCCGGGTGCAGTGGATTGTCTTTCCGACTTTCAGTCCGTAATCCCCCTTGAGCCCTTCTCTGGCAAGAGTCAGATTGAGGTCGCGGGATTCGAGGATAAATTTTATGCTGTCATACCCGACTGTCCTGGCGAAGTCGTAGATTTCCCTGACGGTAAGCCCGTAGTCCCTGGTTTCACGCAGATTCTGCCCGTTGTCCGTGGAAGCGGACCGGGCGTTTGCAAGGATGTGGTCGTCAAAGCATATTTCCACGATGTTGTCATGGTCGTTTTCAATGACCGCGGATGCGGTATGGCCTTCACAGGTGCTTACGTAGGCCTTGATGTACAGTTTCTTGTCGGTATCGGCAAGTTCTATCCTGACTTTCTTCCTTTCCACCAGTTCCTTTGCCCGCCTGATGTATTTTTCATCCAGGTCATGCAGGACTTCCAGACCGTAACTTGATTTTCCGCATACTGCACCGAGGGCCGACGCTATATACAGTCCGACCATCCCTGTACCCGGGATCCCGACCCCCATGCCGTTCTTCAGGATGTTGCCGCTGACAGATACCCTTACATCGAAGCAGGTCTCCAGCCTCCAGTCCTTTTCCTGATGGCATTCTGGACATCTTTCTTCAAGAGTCTCCACTGCCTTGGCTACGGCAAGGGCAACTGCGATCGGTTCTGTGCATCCCAATGCCGGTTTGACTTCTTTTCTGATAAGTCCGATAATGTCTGCAAAACGTTCCGTCATAGTCTGAAAAATGTTATTGTCATGTTGATTATCTTTTCTGTTCCGTTGTCGGAAGTGACTGCTTCCAGCGGAAATCCGAAACATACGGCCTTGTATCCTGACGGGCCGGTATAGCATGTCCCCGATGGGATTCCGGTGTCTGCATATTCGGATATGATGCGGCTCTTGGATGAGGCCGGGGCGATTCCGTCCGGAGAAACTACCATGTAGGTCCCGGTCCCGTAGTCTTTGTTGATGCTGAAGTCTCCTGATGCGCTTCCGTCAGGGAAGGACTTGTCTTTTGCCCGGACGAACCTGAATGAATTGGTTTCGGATGCGTGGCCTGTCACCCATTTGTAGCCCAGTACGTCCGCTGCGAATCTGATGGAGGATACCCGGAATGCACTGTCCGTACTGACCGGGAATATGGAATCCCAGATATCTGTCCCTATGTGGGAGCCGGAAACGAGGATATTCCCTCCGCCGGCGGTGAATTCCCTGATGGCCGATTGCATTTCCGGTGTGAAAACCCGGTATCTTTCCGTTCTGCCTGCCTTTCCTGCAGGTACCGTTACCTGCTCTCCGCAAATGATGTCTGCTCCCAGGAATTTACGCCCGGCAATGACGCTGTCATTTGCAAAGGCCCTGGAACTGACCGAGCAGAACGGATATCCGGCAGCCATGATGGCCCTTCCGTGGATGACCGGATAATCGAATGTATTTCCTGTCATAGGCTTTCCTGCATGACTGGAGAACGACGCTCCGAATCCCGGGTTGGCATTGCTCATGTACTGGCTGCCCCTTCGGAAGTCGTACATCTCCCCCGTATATGATATGTCCGAGGCATACGGCATTCCCGGATCGGCGGATGCGTTGAAGCCGGCAAATTCCGGTGAATCGAACCATGCGGGTGCGGATACCCTGGTAAAATTGTTCACTACAAGCATGAGGGAATCCATACGGCTGTCAGGCATGTTTTCAGGTATGCCTGCCGCAAGGATTTCTGAAGGGAAACTTTCCCCTCCGTCATTGAGTGCGGTTACCTTGTAACTGTAGACATGTCCCGGCTTTATCTTGAGGGATGTGTGGACCCTGCCGTCCGGATCAGTCCAGGTCTCGGCTTTTCTTCCCGTATCGAATCCTCCGTCATCCGTCCTGACGTACAGCCTGTATTCTTTGGCGACGGCGGTAGGCTCTATCTCGTCCTTCCCCGGAATCCAGCTCAGGTCCACCGTGTGGTCATCATTCAGGACGGCGGCCATGGAATGCACTGGGAGAGGCTGGACAGTGTACGGACATCCGTAGCGGTTGCTCAGGTATTTCAATATTCCCTTGTAGATTGCCCGGCACAGGATGAATCTGAATGACGGGTCACCCGCATGTCTCATATCCGAAAAGTTCTGGTGGGAGAAATTCTCCAGCAGGACTGTCGGGCAAGGGGGAGTCCTTGATTCCCTGTATGCCCTGTCCCAGATATGTCTTCTGGTCCATCCGGTGTCTATGCAGGCCTGAAGGTCATTGACGGCCTGGGTCTGTACCATGTCGGCGAATTCTCTGGCTGTCAGCCTGTCCTCCCCGTCGGGAAGCCTTCTTTTCCCCTGGTTTACATGGGTATAGATGGACAGTGTCCCGATTATGGAATCATTCGGGGTGATGCCGGCATCCGAGTGGAACGCGAATGTGAGGTCGAAAGGGATTCCCCGCCCTTCCTTGTCGGGATTGATGTGCGAGCCTCCGCTCATGAAGTCCACCCAGTCTCCTCTTGAGAACAGGTCATCCCTGTAGTCATCCTTCATTTCATGCTGGCTGAATACGCTGGAATCGATTCCTGCCCATTGCAGCCAGTATCTTGCGGCTTCGGCGTAACGCGGCAGGCCGGAAGTCACAGGCGAGGCTCCATCCGCATTCCGTGCCATATTGCCCATTCCTCCTCCTATCTTGACCGCGTCCGCTGTCACTATTCCTGACTTCCTGTCTTTTGGGTCCGGTGCCGACAGTTCCACATATCCTTTTGTCCCTTCGGCGAATTCAAAGGTGCCAAGGTATATCCAGGTGCCACCTCCGATCTGCTGGTTGACTGTGAACGGACTTTCCCCTCCGAGATGATGTACCTTATATGTAACGGAGTCGCTGCTGGCAGGCAGGGTCTTGTAGGATATATAGACGGCATATTGCCCTCTCTTCGGTATGTCGGGAGTCCAGACCGCCTTTGACTTGCCGTCGCAGGCGGCAGATCTTGCAGTTCCTGCCCTGAACGGGTTTGCATGCCCCGTGTAGACGGCGGCGGTATCGGCGAACCCTGTCCCCGCATCTTCCCATTTGCCGGTTTCCGAATAGGTCCCGTGTCCCCTTGAACCGCAGGATGGATCGTTGTCGATGATTATCTCCACCGGATTGGGGTCTCTCTCGCGCGGCATCATTACGTATGCTCCTGCATTTTCCAGCATCGGTGTCAGATATGACAGTACGAAACCGGTAGAGAGCATGTCTTCCACGCTCCGGAACAGTTGGGGCCTCTGCCATATCCATTTGCCGCTGTTCCTGTCGAAATATCTGCCGTGGCTCGGCCATAAGGCGATATGCCTTCCGGAAAGTCCTTCCGGGTATGGTCCCTTGGCAGGATCAGTGACTACCGGCCTTGTCTTTCCTCTCGGGTCCTCCGTACGGTGAACGGAACCTGTCGGTTTCCCGTCATATCCGGGTCCGCTGACTGTCAGTGTGGCTGCCTTTTCCCGCCTGCTGTAGATTTCCCCCAGCCGGTATCCGGCATATCCTTCCGGGAAGAGGGACCTTAACGTGGTCCTGAACCATTTGTAGTCATCCGGCCGCCACGGAAAATCGCTCAGGCTTACGGTGAAGTAGAAATCGAGATATCCGTTTCTTTTCATTATGTTCCTGAGCCTGAGTTCCCCGTCTACCCCTGTGCGCACGGCCATGAGCCTTGAAATGGAATCGCAGGCAGGGGTGAAGTCCCTGACGATCCTGCTTTGGGCGGACATGGCGGATGCGGCTGCGGCAAGGACGGAACACAGAAGTATGCGGCTAATCCATTTCATTTTTTCCGTTTTATGGTTATGACTCCGACAATGAAGGTTATTATCGTTCCGGTCAGGATTCCGAGGCAGTCGGCCCTGAAATCCATGATGTCCGCACTTCTGTACTTGAGTTCTCCCTGTATCAGTTCCGTGACCCCGGCAAGTGTCCCTCCGATGAGGATGACCGCCACCAGAAACAGTACAAGACGCCAGGGCCTGGTGTTTCCGGTGAAAAACGCAAGGTACATCAGTATCGGATAAGGAAAAAACATGCTGAAATGCACTATCTTGTCTTTAGGGATTCCCATCCATGTCGCAGACAGGTCGAGGCCGCTGTTGAATCTGCTGAAGCACAGCACTGCCACGGCTATGATGTACAGGCCGAGAAACAGTCTGGATATCAGTCTGGTCCTGTCCATGTCAGAAAACCAGTTCCCCGAAAAATTCCGGACGATGGAAATCCGGAGTCGGGACATCTATCGGATTCCAACTGAGGAAATGCGGATGGGCGCTCTTGTCAGCGCATTTGTAGAAATTCGCCCTTATGGATGCCGGAGGATTGTCCGGGTCAATGCCTATCAGGTCGAACGGTACGCACATTCCTATGCTCCAGTGACGGATGGTCCCTGCTTCTTCCACTTTGTACGGTCCCTTGTCTTGAGCGAGGGTGGAATGCCTGATGATTCGGGACAGGGCTTCGGCGCTGAAAGGCCTGGCATCGTTCCTCCCGGTCCTCTTGGCGGCGAGAAGGACTCCCATACAGTTCATCTCGAAGTTGTAGTAGGTTCCGTCTGCGGGATCGGCTACGAACATTTCACAGCAACTGTCTTCCCATACCGGGCCGTTGTCTTCCAGGGTTGCCACCCTGAGGTCAAGTCCCCTGACATGATACAGTACGGCAAGGTGGGTCCTGCTGCGTGCCACTGAGAATGCGGCAAGCGGTCTGTACGGAAATTCCTTCCAGTTCACGCATCCGATGAAGGATCCGGCAGCCCCTGTTTCCATTGCCAGGTCCAGTTCTCCGTATGACATTCTTTCAAGCCCTTCGATACGGGGCAGTTCCATTGTCTTCATAGCCTATTGTCGTTATAGTGCCTGCATGTCGTTGAGCCTCTTGTAATAGCCGTTCATGGCTATCAGGTCTTCATGTCTGCCGTGCTCCACAATCAGTCCGTCCTGCATGACGTAGATTTCGTTCGCATTCTTTATTGTGGACAGCCTGTGGGCGATGGCTATCGTGGTCCTTGTCGATGTAAGCCGGTCGAGGGCTTCCTGGACAAGCCTTTCCGATTCGGTGTCGAGGGCGGAAGTCGCTTCGTCGAGAATGAGGATAGGCGGGTTCTTCAGGATGGCGCGGGCTATGCTTATCCTTTGTCTCTGTCCTCCTGAAAGCCGTCCTCCCCGGTCTCCTATCATGGTATCGTAGCCTTCCTCCTTTTCCATTATGAACTCGTGCGCATTGGCGATCTTCGCGGCTGCCACCACCTGTTCCATCGTGGCGTTTTCCACGCCGAAGGCGATATTGTTGAATATTGTGTCGTTGAACAGTATGGCTTCCTGGTTGACATTGCCGATGAGGCTTCTGAGGGATTTGAGTTTCAGATCCTTGACATTTATCCCGTCTATCAGGAGTTCCCCGCTTGTGACGTCGTGATACCTCGGAATGAGATCCACGAGGGTGGATTTTCCTGAGCCGGATTGTCCGACTATCGCGATTGTCTGTCCTTTCGGTACTGTCAGGCTGACTCCGTGGATCACCTCTTTCCCGTTTCCGTAGGAGAAGCGGACATCCTTGAATTCAATCCTGCTGTCGAATGACCTGATTTCCCTGGCGTCCTCCTTTTCCTTGATATTGTTCTCGGCCTTCATTATCTTGTCTACACGCTCCACCGAAGCCATTCCCTTGGGAATGTTGTAACCGGCCCTCGCCAGTTCCTTCAGAGGGTTGAGTACGCTGTAAAGGATTATCATGAAGAAAATGAAGGTCGGGGCATCGATGGTGGCGTTGTCGTGCAGGATGAGGGTGCCTCCGAACCAGAGGACCACCATGATCATGACAGACCCGAGAAATTCGCTTACAGGATGGGCGAGGGCCTGCCTGACAGCCACTTTCGATGTGGTGCGGCGCAGTTCGTTGCTTGTGTGGAGGAATCTGTCCTTCATCCTGTCTTCGGCTATGAACGCCTTTATGATCCTGAGTCCTCCGAGAGTCTCTTCGAGTTGCGACATGGTGTCGCTCCATTTCGCCTGGGCTTCAAGGGATTCCCTTTTCAACTGCTTGCCTATGGCGCTCATCGCCCAGGCCATCAGCGGGACTACCAGCAAGGTGAACAGTGTCAGTTCCCAACTGGTGAAAAGCAGGGTGGCGAAGTAGAAGATTATCAGGATGGGGTTCTTGATGAGCATGTCCAGGGAACTGGTGATGGAGTATTCGATTTCCCCCACGTCTCCGCTCATCCTTGCTATGATATCGCCTTTCCTCTCCTGGGAGAAGAATCCCAGTGGCAGGCTGAGCAGTTTGTTGTACACCTTTGTCCTGATATCCCTTACTATGCCGGTCCTGAGAGGAACCATTATGGCTGATGCCCCGAAATAGCATCCGGTCTTGAGCAGGGTCATCACCCCGAAGAAGAGTCCGATGAAAAGCAGGGTCATCGAAGCCCCGTACTTGTCTATGATGATGGTGATGAAATAGTACATGTTGTTCATCAGTACATCCTTGAATGCGGTCCCTGCCGTCCCCCACGGGATGAATTCATAGACGGTGGTGTCCATCTTGAACAGGATCTGAAGGATGGGGATGATGAGAGTGAACGAGAATATGTTGAATATGGCTGACAGGACGTTGATTCCTACCGCACCGAAAAGATATCCTACGTATGGTGCCGTGAAACGCTTTAGTATTTTCCAGAATTCTTTCATCAGTATCAGGTGTTGGCCTTGCAGACGGTCTTCCGGCTGAGGCTGGATGATTGAACCGCCAAAGATAGCATTTTTTTCCTGATATTGCTACAGCATCTTGTCTGTCCAGTGGTAGATGAGTATTATGCGCCGGCGGAAGACCGGATAGTCGAGGGTTGCGGGAGAATCATAGGTCTTGTTGTTGTTGAGGGTAATTCCTGAAGTGAACAGGACGGCGGGGACCTTGTGGTCGACAAAAGGGCGCTGGTCCGACAGCCTGTAGAAAAGACGGGTGAAATTCTCGCTTCCGTAGTAGGATTCGGATATTTCCAGGTCCGAGCCGTAGAACCTGTTGCACAGGGACAGCCAGTCGCTGTAGTATTCAGGCAAGGTATGTCCTCCGAGCATGATGATGAAATCTTTCCGTCCTGAACTCAGGGGTGAGAGGCTGGACCCGATCTGGTCTATGTTTATCATCATCCGTATCTTGTCCTGCGTCACCGGTTTTCCGGTCACGGGATCGGTCAGGGAACCGTCTTTGAGCATCTTCCACAGCGCTTCGGCACCGGACATGCTCAGTTCCTTCCCGTCGAATGCGACGAAGATGATGCTGGAGCCGTACACCTTGCCGAGGGTCTTCATGGAAGAGAACATTTCCGCGAGGGACAGCATGGCGACAAGTCCGGAAGCATTGTTGTCCGCTCCCGGGAACATCCTGCCTCCGAGAATGCCGATATGGTCGTAGTGTGCTCCGATGATTATGTATGAATCCACAGGACGCTTTACGGAGCCCGGGAGCATTCCTATGATATTGTGTCCTGTCCTGGCGCTGTCTGATGTGTAGAACGGTTTTGAATATGAATCGCCGAACCTTTCCAGCCCTGCCCTGCGGAAGTTCCTGATGATTTCGAAGGCCGCTTCCGTGCCTCCTCTGGTTCCGGTCGCCCTCCCGCCGCACAGGGTATCGCAGAAGAATTCGACTTTCCGCCTGAGTTTGCTTTCCCATACGACGTTCTGGGCCGAGCGTTCATCGTAGAATCCGACTGTCCCTGTGTCCGTACTGTCAGTAAACGAGCCTTCCGGTTTTTCACTGTGGTTATCCGTAATCAAATGAAGAACAGGAGATTCTGCGTTTGCAGCCATGCAGGTTATGAATACTGCCGGCAACAACAGTAACAATTTTTTTACGATATATGGGTTTGCAGGCATAATAAATGTGTATCTTTGCAACTTGCCCGATTCAGGCTGAACGGTCGGCAAAATTAGGAAAATTAATGTATATTCTGAAATTTTGATTTTTGCACGTGGCGGATTTTGTCAGAAAAATAGTGCTTGTCGCGGTGCTGGTCTCTTGCGGGATCTGGCAGATGTCCGCACAATATGACAAGAGCGTATTCTTCTACCGTGGCCGCCTGGCCCTTTCGGACGGGAAATATGCCCAGGCGATAGAGAATTTCAACGTGCTGTCGAGACTGGACACTTCGGATTACTGGACGTTCTTCTTCAGGGGGATAGCGAAGTACAATCTCGGCGACATCAGGGGGGCGCAGCAGGATTTCGACCGTTCCGTGAAACTGAATCCTGTCTTTACCTCGGGCTATCATTACAGGGCCATCGCCTTGAGCCGTTTCGGGAAGTATGACGAGGCTCTGGCCGACCTGGAGAAGGCAATCGATCTGAGACCGGGTTTCATCGGGCTGTATTTCAGCAGGGGAGTGACATATTTCCTCTCCCGGCAGTTCGACAAGGCAGTGGATGATTTCAACAGGTACATCAGGAAGGAACCCAAGGACCCTTCCGCTTATCTGAACAGGGGGGCCAGTTATCTGTTTCTCGGGGATACGCTCAAGGCTCTGGATGACTACAACAAGGCTATCCGTCTGGACCGGTTCGATCCGGAAGGCTATATCAGAAGGGGACGTCTCCATGCCTCGAAAGGGGATTACGCCGATGCCATTGCGGATATGGACAAGGCGATAGAACTGGATACCACCAATACCTTCGCCTATTTCAACAGGGCGATAATGCTCTATGAGCAGAAGAACTATATCGCTGCCATGGCGGATCTCAACAGGGTCCTGAAGGAAGAGCCGGGAAATGCGCTTACCCTGTATAACAGAGGGCTTATAAATGCCCAGGTGGGTGCGTATGAGGATGCTCTGGCAGATATGGACAGGGTGCTGAACATCAATCCGGAAAATGTCCTTGCCTATTTCAACAGGGCATCCATCTTCATAGAGATGGGACGCTTCAGGGATGCTCTTGAAGATTATGACAAGGCGATAGACCTGTATCCGGATTTTGCCAAGGCATATATGAACCGGGCCTATGTCAAGAACATGCTCGGTGACATGGAGGGTTCCAAGGAGGATTACCGTATAGCCCAGGCTAAGGTGGCCGAATACAGGTCCGCCAGTGACAAGAATGCCGCTTCATTTGCGGATACGACCAGGAAGTACAGTTCCCTGATAGCCCTGGATGCGGATTTCGCGAAGAAGGATTTCAATGACGAACTCCTGCAGCACAGGGATATAGACATAAGGCTCAAGTCCCTGTACCGCTTTGTCCTTTCCGCTTCGAGAGAGGATACGAGATATGCCCTTTCCAGAGGATATGAGAACCCTCTGCTTGACAGGTTCATTGCCGGGGCGCCTGTTCCGGTGGCGGTATCTTCCGCGGATTCTGCCCTTTCCGCCGCGGCGCTTGCAGATGCGGAAGAGATATTGTATGGAGAAAGTCTGGATCCGGAAGAGGCGGCTACCAGTTTTTTCAGGGCACTGTATGAATCGGAGACGAAGCAGTTCAATTCGGCCCTTTCCTATTATGACAAGGCCGTCGGGGCAGAGCCTGAAGAAGGGATGTCTGCCCTGTACAAGGCATTCTATTTGATGAACAGGGGAGTCCTGAAGGCGGACATGATAGATTTCATCTCATCGATAGAGAGCAATGTCCAGGTATTGACAATGGATGATACCGGGGCGACCAGGGCGAGGGTCAGGGACAGGGTCAGCCAGCAGTATGACTATTCCGGTGCAATCGCCGACATTGAGCAGGCGGCCGGTATCGTAAAGGATATTCCGTACGTGTATTTCGATCTCGGGAACCTCTACTGCCTTGCCGGGGAACATATAGAGGCCATAGATAACTATACCGAGGCCATTCGGCTGTTCCCGTATATGGGTGATGCCTACTATAACAGGGGACTTGTTCTTATCTACCTGAAAGACAGGGAAAAAGGATGTATCGACCTTTCCCGGGCCGGAGAACTCGGCGTGCCGGAGGCATATAATGTCATCAACAGGTATTGTGAAGAGGAGGGGGAACTGTGATGGTCAGATTCATGAGTCTTTCAAGCGGAAGTTGCGGAAACTGCTATTATCTCGGGACAAGGGACAAGGGAATAGTCATAGATGCCGGCGTGAGTTTCCGCCGGTTCAGAAAGGCCCTTGAAGCGGCGGGTCTGTCGGAGGATTCTTTCGGTGCCTTGCTGATAACGCATGATCATCTGGACCATATCCGCCATCTGGAAACGTTCTGCCAGCGTCTTCAGAAACCGGTATATACTACTGACGAACTCAACAGGGCCCTGTCTGCCAGGAAATTCCGCCGGGACAATACTGCCGGTTACCGGAAGATTCTCGAAAAGGACGGTTGGAATGACATAGACGGGATCTGGGTAAGGTATTTTGTGGTTCCGCACGATGCAAGCCAGACGGTGGGATATGCGGTCAGTATTGACGGCTACAGATTCGTCATCATGACGGATATAGGCAGGATGACAGATGAAGCCCTTTCGTTTGCCCGTCAGGCGGAGACCGTGGTCATCGAGTCCAATTATGATATGGACATGCTGATGAAGGGCCCGTATCCGTATGAACTGAAGATGCGGATAATGCAGGGGCACGGCCATCTGAGCAATGACGAGTGTGCGGATTCCATACGGCGGTTCATGCATCCGGGCCTGCGGCATATATTCCTCTGCCATCTGAGCGAGCACAACAATACACCGCAACTGGCATTTGACTGTTCGATGGCGGTCCTGCGCGAATTCAATACGGAATCGCCGTCGGAACGTATCCCTGTCCTCCGTTGCCTTCCCCGTACTTCCCCGTCACCTCTTTTCACCCTTTGTGATGACGAGGCTGTAAATCCTCTTCCGTAAGGGGATAGCCGTCATTGCCAATTCTTCCTGTGCGGCTTAGAAAGAGGCGGCGTCTGCCATCTTGGCTCCAATCATGTCGTTGCACAGGTTGCCTATGCTGCCGATGTGTGTGTGGCGGACTGTCCTGTCTGCCTTGAAGGTCCCGGCATTGACTTCCTGCCCGACTGTCCTGTAGGCATCCCGGAACGGAGTCCCTTCCAGTACCCTCCGGTTGACTTCCTCGACCGTGAACAGATGGTCGTAGAGAGGGGAGTCGAGGATATGCTCGTTCACCCTGATGTTGTCAAGCATGTATCCGGTCATGTACAGACACTTGTGCAGCAGTTCCAGTGCCGGGAACAGAATGTCCTTGAGCAGTTGGAAATCACGGTGGTATCCGTGCGGCATATTGCTGCAGAGCATGGAGATTTCGTTTTCCGTGGACAGGATTCTGTTGCAGTTGCCTCTGATTATCTCCCAGACATCAGGATTCTTCTTGTGCGGCATTATGCTGGAACCGGTGGTCAGTTCTGCCGGGAAGGAGATGAATCCGTAGTTGGGGCACATATACATACAGCAGTCAGATGCGAATTTGTTGAGGGTCAAGGCTATGCTTCCCATCGCGGAGGCGACGGCCCTTTCGGAACGGCCACGGCTCAACTGGGCTGCCACCGAATTATAGTCCATGCTTCCGAAACCGAGCAGTTCCGTGGTCATCTTCCTGTCGAGGGGGAAAGAACTGCCGTATCCTGCAGCGGAACCGAGAGGGTTCTGGTCCACGACCTTGTATGCTCCCCGGAGCATGTACATGTCTTCGGACAGGGCCTCCGCGTAGGCACCGAACCAGAGTCCGAAAGATGACGGCATCGCTATCTGTCCGTGAGTGTAGCCCGGAAGAAGGATTTCCTTGTATCTTTCACTGAGATTCAGGAGTCTGGAGAAGAGCCCGAGGATTTCCTGGCGGAATTCCAGAACCTCATCCTTGAGGAACAGTTTTATGTCGACAAGGACCTGGTCGTTTCTGGAACGGCCTGAATGGATTTTCTTCCCAATGTCACCGAGCCTGCGTGTCAGGTTCATCTCCACCTGGGAGTGGATGTCCTCGATGTCTTCTTCAAGTACGAAATTTCCGGATTCGATTTCTGCCCCGATTTCATCCAGTCCTGCCGTGAGAGCCTCAAGTTCTTCCTGGGTGAGCAGTCCGATGCTCTCCAGCATTCTTATGTGGGCCTTGGACCCCTGCACATCGTATTTTGCAAGACGCAGGTCGAGAATCCTGTCGTTCCCTACCGTGAAGTCCTCTACTGTCCTTGTCGCGTCTGCGCCTTTGCTCCAAAGTGTTGTCATTCCTTTATCGTTTATCGGTTTGCGTAAATCGTGCGTGTCTTTCAGAAAGACAATCTATAAAGTTAATATATTTTCCGATTCCGTCCCTGATTTCGGCGATTGTCACGTATTCGTCCTTGCGGTGTGAACGTGCGGAATCTCCGGGGCCCATCTTTATGGCGTCGCATCCTGTCCTCATCCAGTCCGAGGTGGTCGGGGAGACAAATGTTTCCAAACCAAGCAGTCTGGCGCATTCTGTCAGCAGGGACCCGCGGGCGGTTGCGGACGACCGGTTTGTCAGATTGCGGGCCTTGAGCGTACTCCTGCATTCCGATTGCAGAAGTTCCATGATTTCCCTGTTGGTGTATTGTTCAGTCGGTCTGATATCGACGACAAAACTGCATCTGTCCGGAATGACATTGTGTGCTGTCCCGGCACTGATCTGGGTTACCGTAAGTTTGACCCTGCCCATTAGGGGCGATTCCTTGGGGAAACGGTAGTCCCGGAGTTTCCGGATATCATCCATCGCGATATAGATGGCGTTGACCCCTCCTTCCCTTGCCGCGTGGCCGCTCACTCCCTCTGCCAGGGCATCGATTACCAGAAGACCCCGTTCGGCTATGGCAGCCTTCATCCCGGTAGGCTCTCCTATGACCGCCCAGTCCGGAGGGGCGATCCTGACTTCAGGTTTTCCTGAAGGGATGCCGGTATTTCCGTGCGTCCCGGCGGCTGTGCTTGCATCGGATTCCTGATTCTGCTGTCCGGAAAGGGAAACTGTCCCGCCGCATACTGACAATGATCCGTTGCAAAATGATTTCCAGACAGTTTCCATCCCTTCATGTCCGGAACGTTCCTCTTCTGCGCTGAAGACCAGTATCAGATTGACGGACAGTTTTTTGTCATAAAAATATCTGAATGCCGCAAGCATTGCGGCCACGGAGGCTCCGTCATCGTTTGCACCCAGTCCTGCGACTATGTCCGAGGCTGATGCCACCCCGATGGAACCAAGCCATCCGTGCCTGCCGTCCAGTTCGTCATAGTCAGGGGTGTAAGGGTCGAATGAATAATCGTCAGACGGATTTACTGTATCCAGGTGTGCGCATAGCATCAGGGTTTTCCTGTCCCGGGAGTAATCCGGATGTATCGCGACTATGTTGTTCTTCAATCTGGAATGAGGAATGCCTGCCCCTGTCAGGAAGCGGGAGACATGACCGCTGACGGCGTCTTCTCCGAAAGACGGGGAAGGTATGGCAATCATTTCCTTCAGCAGGGAGACTGATTCTTCCGTGAGTCTGTTGACGGTTGTTTCCATATTGTCCGGCCGGTCAGAGGGACAGGATTGTCCCGGTGTTGTCTCCGATATTGCTTGCATTCCTGATGACTACCTGCTTTACCCCGTTCTCCAGGGCCTTGAAGGCGTTGTCCAGTTTCGGGATCATTCCTGCCGCCACCCGTCCTTCCTTTTTCAGCCGGCAGTAGTATTCCGGATTGATTTCCGGTATTACGCTGCTGTCGTCATCCTTGTCATACAGTACCCCGTCCTTTTCAAAACAGTATATCAACGACACTTCCGGAGCGTGCCCGGCCTGCATGGACTGTCCGTCGCCGGCCCTGTCTGTCCTGTAAGATGCCAGTGATACGGCTACGGATGAGGCTATGGTATCTGCATTGGTGTTCAGCAGGCTGCCGTTCCCGTCATGGGTGATTGCACAGATGACCGGTGTTATTCCTGCATCAAGCAGGCCGTGCAGAAAACCTGCATTTATCCTGTGCGGGTCAACATCCCCGACGTAGCCGTAGTCGATGGTCACAGGCTCTCCGCCTGGACGGTCCGTTTTCGTGACAGGGGCTCTCCGGACTGCACGTATCAGGTCCGCGTCCGCTCCGGAAAGTCCTATCGCATTGCATCCCGACTTCTGCAGCAGGGCGACAATGCTTTTGCTGCACCAGCCGGCATAGACCATGGTGACCGTTTTGAGAGTGTCGGAGTCCGTCACCCTGCGTCCGTCTATCATTACAGGCTGCTGCCCGAGCAGTTTCTGTATCCGGCTTGCCATCACTCCTCCTCCGTGTACCAGCACCTTCTTTCCCTCAAGGCCGGAGAAATCCCTGATGAACTGTTCGAGTAGAGGTGGATTCTCCACCACGTTGCCTCCGATCTTTATTATCCGTATCCCGTCCATTGTAATCCTCCGTTACAGCGAAAGCAGCATTTCCTTAAGTACGGTCTGGGCCGAGACCACACGGTTGGCGGCTTCCGGAATAACTATCGACTGCGGACTCTCGATGACATCGTCGGTGACGATCATGTTCCGTCTCACGGGCAGGCAGTGCATGAAATACGCATTGTTTGTCAGAGCCATCTTTTCGCTGTCCACGGTCCAGTTCCTGTCCATGCTGAGGACTTTTCCGTAATTGTCCCCGCTGTATGCTGCCCAGTTCTTGGCATAGATGAAGTCCGCGCCTTCGAATGCCTTTTTCTGGTCGTATTCTATCCTTGCATTGCCTGTGAACCGGGGGTCGAGTTCGTATCCTTCCGGATGGGTGATGACGAATTCATATCCGGTGAGATTGATGCCTTCCGCAAAGGAGTTCGGTACGGCCTGCGGCAGGGCTTTAGGATGCGGAGCCCAGGTCATTACGATTTTCGGCCTGGCTGTCTTCCTGTATTCCTCGATAGTGATCATGTCGGCGAAAGTCTGCAGCGGGTGCCGCGTGGCTGCCTCCATGCTGAATACCGGTTTGCCGGAATGCTTGATGAACTGGTTGAGTATCACTTCGTTGTAGTCGTCTTCCTTGCTCTCGAACCTGGCAAACGAACGGACTCCTATTATGTCACAGTAGCATCCCATTACAGGTATTGCCTCAAGAAGGTGTTCCGGCTTGTCCCCATCCATTATCACACCCTTTTCCGTTTCCAGTTTCCATGCTCCCTGATTCACATCCAGGACAATCACGTTCATTCCGAGGTTGAGTCCCGCTTTCTGGGTGCTCAGCCTTGTCCGGAGGCTGGAATTGAAGAAGATCATCAGCAGGGTTCTGTTGCGGCCGAGTTCCTGGTCGGCAAAAGGATTTTCCTTTACGTATCTTGCCTTGGCGAAGGCTTCATCGAGGTTGCCTAACTGTTTTACTGAAGTGAATGTTTTCATTGTATTGGTGTTTTGTCGGTTTTAAGATCCTTCGCTGCGCTCAGGATGACAACGTATAAGTCAGGATGACAATGTGGTGAGCCGTGATGACTATGAGAGCCAGTGTGGCAACGTAAGTTACTGTTTTGTCAGCCGGTGCCAACTGTCCATGAATGCCGATGCGGTGTCAATGGATATGGTCAGGGACGGGAGCAGCCTGATGACTGAAGGTCCGGCGGCTCCGGTGAAGAAATGCTCCTCGAAAAGCAGCCTGTCTCGCAGTCCTGAAAATTCGGGGCGGATCTGAAGTCCGATCATGAGACCCTTGCCCCTGTATTCCGACAGGGCCGGATCCGGTTTCCCGTCCGGATGGAACGCTGACCTGAAAAACTCTCCGGTTTTCTCCGCATTTTCAATCAGATGTTCGTTTTCCATGATGTCAAGAACGGCAAGGGCGGCCGTACAGGCAAGATGATTGCCTCCGAATGTCGTGCCGAGCATCCCGTATTCCGGCCGGATGTCCGGAGAAATGATGACTCCTCCTATCGGGAATCCGTTGGCCATCCCCTTGGCTGTGGTGACGATGTCCGCCCTGATACCGGAGAACTGGTGGGCGAAGAACTTCCCTATCCTTCCGTATCCGGACTGGATTTCATCCAGGATCAGCAAGGTCCCGTATTTTGTACACAGCCTCCGGAGTTCACGCATGAAACCGTCGTCCGGTACGTATATTCCGGCTATTCCCTGTATGCCTTCTATGATGACTCCTGCATAAAGTCCTGAAGAAAGTTCCTTCTCAACGGCCTCAATGTCATTGAGCGGCACGTAGGTGACGTTCTCGCAGGAATTGAAGGGAGACCTGATTTTAGGGTTGTCCGTCACGGCTACGGCACCTGATGTCCTTCCGTGGAAAGCCTTGTCGAAAGCCAGCATCCGCGCCCTTCCCGTATGGAAAGAGGCGGCCTTCATGGCGTTCTCGTTGGCCTCGGCTCCGGAATTGCACAGGAAAAGCGAATAGTCATCGTATCCGCTTATCTTTCCGAGCCGTGCGGCAAGGTCTTTCTGGAGAGAATTCTGTACGGCGTTGGAATAGAAACCCAGCCTTGCCAACTGCTCTGAAACCATTTTGACGTAATGCGGGTGCGAGTGCCCGACCGAAATTACGGCATGTCCTCCGTAAAGGTCGGTGTATTCATTCCCGTCCTTGTCCCATAAGGTGGTGCCGAGTCCTCTGACCGGCTCGATGTCCCACAATTTGTATACTTTGAATAAATCCATTTTCAATCGGTTTTGTTGTAATATTACAGATCCTTCGCTGCGCTCAGGATGACAGGGGCGCTCAGGATGACAGGGGCGTTCAGGATGACAAGGGTGTCGGCTGGCAGGGACGCTCTGGATGACAGGGGGCACTCCGGATGACAGGGAGGCGTCGGCTGACAGGGGAACGCTGGCTGTCGGGGGCGTGTCCGAGTGACAGGGGTGACTGTTGTCAAGGAACGCCGGGGAGGATCAGAAGGCAGAAGGCTTCAGCCGCAGTCCGGTGGTTTCCGGAAGTCCGAACATCAGATTCATGTTCTGTACCGCCTGTCCCGCCGCTCCTTTGACAAGATTGTCTATGACCGAACTTATATGGACATAGCCCTCATGCAGTTCAAGATGGAGCAGGCATTTGTTCGTGTTGACTACCTCCTTGAGGGATATACCTTCCTCTGAATGGAATACGAACGGGGATGCCGCGTAATATTCCCTGAACATTTTCCGATAGCCCTCTTCTCCGATGCCTTCGGCCGCCCTTGTGTAGACACTGGCGAAAATCCCTCTGGTGAAATCCCCTCTGAAAGGTACGAAATTCACTACAGGTTCCTTTCCCGCTATCATTCCAATGTTTCTGCGTATCTCTCCGAGATGCTGGTGGGTGAACAGTTTGTAGATGGAGATGTTGTTGTCCCTGTAACTGAAATGCGTTGTCTCTCCCGGCTTCTTCCCTGCCCCTGTCGAACCGGTAATCGCACTGACGTGTACTTCATCATTGATAAGTCCCTTGCCTGCAAGCGGAAGCAGTGCAAGCTGGATGGCTGTCGCGAAACATCCCGGATTGGCGATGTCATGTGCTCCGGCGATTTCATCGCGGGCGCTCTCGCACAGTCCGTAGACGAAATGCCTGCCGGCATGGTCCCCGTCCAGACGGAAGTCGTTTCCAAGGTCTATTATCCTGCAGTCCGGGCTGATGTCATGAGTGTCAATGAACTGCCTTGAAATACCGTGCCCGAGGCAGAGGAAGAGCACGTCCGGATCATTCAATTCTGTCCCGAAATGCAGGTCCGTCTCCCCGATAAGGTCCCTGTGGACGGATGTGACCGCCACACCCTCGGAGGATGTGGTAGTCGCTGCCACTATCTTCACTTCCGGATGTCCGAGAAGGATTCTGAACAGTTCCCCTCCCGTATATCCGGTACCTCCTGCTATTGCCGCCCTTATCATGATTATCCGATTATTTCAGCGGCATCTTCCCCGTTGACGCTGTAGTATATCTTGAGAGGATTGGCGAGGACCTTGGTGAATCCGACCACGTCCTGGCCCGTATAGGACCGGTTGATTTCCCCGTATGAACCGAACCGGGAGTTCATGAGGTCATGGGAACTGGTGCAGCCGAGCACTGAGAAATGGTATGGCATGAGTTCGACTTCCACCTCTCCGGTGACCGTCTTTTCCATATTGTCCATCATCGCTTCCATATCCCTCATTACAGGGTCGAGATACATTGCCTCGTGCATCTGTTGTCCGTACCAGTATGAAATCTGGTCCTTCCAATATAGTTGACCTTTGGTAAGGACATGCTTTTCAAGGAGATGATGTGCCTTGATGAGGATAAGTGGCGCTGCCGCCTCGAATGCGACCCTTCCCTTGATTCCGATAATGGTGTCACCTACATGGGTGTCGCGTCCGATTCCGTAAGGAGCCGCGATAGAGTGGAGTTCCTTTATAAGTTCTACAGGGTCCATTTCTGTCCCGTTGAGGGAGACCGGTTCTCCGGACCGGAATCCTATCCTGACATGTTCGTGCCCGTGCTTTGTCACCTGTACCGGATAGGCCTCTTCCGGGAGGTAACCGTCGGAGGAGAGGGTCTCGACTCCACCTACGCTTGTCCCCCAGAGTCCCTGGTTGATGGAATATTTCGCCTTCTCCCACGAGAATCCGAACCCGTGGTCGTTGAGGTATTTTATTTCGTCCTGGCGGGCGATGGACAGTTCCCTGATGGGGGCGAGGATCTTCACTTCAGGAGCGAGGATTTCGAATACGATATCGAATCTTACCTGATCGTTTCCGGCTCCGGTACTTCCATGCGCGACGTATGAGGCGCCGAGTTTCCTGACGTGCCTGTAGACTTCCAGAGCCTGGAATACGCGCTCTGAACTTACAGAGAGCGGATAGGTCGCGTTTTTGAGCACGTTCCCGTAGATGAGGTATTTCAGCCCTTTTCTGTAGTAGGTGCCGGACGCATCCACGGTCGTATGCGAGGCCGCTCCGAGAGTGAGCGCCCTTTCTTCGATGGCCTTGGCTTCTTCTTCGGTGAAACCTCCCGTATTCACCATTATGGTATGGACCTCAAGTCCCTTTTCATTCTTCAGGTACGGGACACAGAACGATGTATCGAGTCCGCCGCTGAATGCGAGTACAACCTTATTGTTCATGTTATCAAAGTGTTATTGGGCGTTTTTCATATTTACTGTCTGGATCTGTATGTGCTCGTGCGGGTCATACAGCAGGCCCGTACACAGGCACATCCTGTAGTTGTTCTTTTCGAGTATCGTGAAGTTCCTGCATCCCTGGCAACCTTTCCAGAATTCCGGGTCGTTGGTGAGTTCGGAAAAGGGGACAGGCCGGAAACCGAGTTCGTAGTTCATCTTCATGACTGCCGCTCCGGTGGTGATACTGAATATCTTGGCTTCAGGGAACAGTTCCCTGGAGAGTTGGAAGATCCTTTCCTTTATACGTTTGGCAAGACCGAGCCCTCTGAATGCGTGGGCGACGATAAGTCCTGAATTGGCCACGTATCTTTTCCCTCCCCAGGACTCTATGTAGGAGAATCCTGCGAACCTGCCGTCTTCGGAGACGGCGATTACGGCTCTTCCGGCCTGCATCTTCCCGATTATGTATTCGGGAGTCCTTTTGGCGATGCCCGTACCTCTTTCCTGTGCCGATACGTAAACTTCGTCACAGATTTCCCGGGCAAAACGGTAGTGGCTTTCGTCAGCCACCATTACGTCAATTTTCATTTTATGCTTGTTTATTGTTTTTCAATGGAATACATAAAGTCCCTAACGGCAAGACAAACCTGGATTGTCAATTGCAATCGGAAAAATCCTCGCAATGTCTGTGGAGGGGTATGGAGGGGATCCTGATGTTACCCTCCTAAAGTCGGACTAGGTAGCAAGCGACTCCGGCGCAGCGTCGGACGCGCTCCGTCATGAAAACAGGTGCCGGTATGTCACTTTTTCTGATCATGAATAAATGATGTATCAGGCATAAGAATGCCAAAACACTGCAAAGTAACTATAAATCTTAATAAATAGCAAGGAAACTGACGTAAAATTTCTAACTTTACGGAAAATTTGGTGTCTTGGGCAGGAAAAAGAAAAATATCACGGTCGATCCTGAGTATCTGAAAAAGCAGAAAGCCTCCCTTTTGAGGAGGCATCGTCAGGTTATCTATCTGAATGATAATGAAATGGCAGTGATTGAAGAATATTGCCGCCGTTTCAATGTCCGTACCAAGGCATCCCTTTACAGGGCTGCAATCATATCAAGGCTTCTTCAGGAACTGGATGAGAACCATCCGACACTTTTCTGAATCAGTCCCTGCGTGCTATACCTATATAATACAGGAGTGTGGCGAGCGAGCCTATGGCTGCCACTACGTAGGTATATGCGGCCCATTTCAGCGCATCCACCGCCATCGGTCTGGTCTCGTAGTCAGTGATTCCCGTGCCGTCCAGCCATGCCACGGCCCTCTGACTGGCATTGATTTCTACAGGCAGGGTAATGAAACTGAACAGGGTGGTAAGGGCAAACAGGCCTATGCCTATCCACAGCAACTGGGGGAATGAACTGAATACGATTATTCCTATAAGAAGGACCCACTGTACGATGTTTGAAGCGAAACTCACGACCGGGACAAGGGCGGATCTCATTTTGAGAGGGGCGTATCCCATTGCGTGCTGTACTGCATGACCGCATTCATGTGCGGCCACTGCCGCAGCGGCGACGGAGTTGGAAGAATATACCCCTTCACTCAGTGCAACGGTTTTCGTGGCAGGGTTGTAGTGGTCTGTCAGCATTCCTTGTGCGGGAATTACCTGAACGTCATATATACCGTTGTCATTCAACATTTTCCTTGCTATGTCAGCGCCGGTCATCCCGCTTCTGAGGGGGACTTTGGAATATTTGCTGAACTTGCTCTGGAGAACACCCTGGACGATGAGTCCGAGGACCATAATTCCGATAAATAGAATCCAATTCATTTTATTTTACCTTAATGTTAAATATTGTAAATTTGCAGCCGTTTTCGCAAATATACAATAAAGATGCTAAAGGAGAATGATTTTTCAAGGCTGGAGATAAAACTGCCAAATTGTCTTGAAAATTACGGATATTTCAGAAACCGGCTCAAGACTGACACGAAATTGCTGGTGCTTGTCAAGGCAAATGCATACGGGCACGGTGCGGTGGAGTTTGCCGGAATGATGGAAGAAGCGGGAGCGGATTATTTTGCGGTGGCATATCCGGTGGAGGGAATCGAACTCAGGGAGGCCGGTATCAGGATTCCGATAATGGTACTGACTACGGGGACGGACTATTTCAATGAGATGATAGACTGGTCCCTGGAACCGAGCATCCCGAATCTGTACACTCTGGAGGCATTCTGCAAGGTGCTGGAGGAAAGGGGAATTGATAACTATCCTATCCATTTGAAACTCGATACGGGGATGCACAGGCTTGGCTTCATGACCGAAGAACTTCCGGCATTGCTGTCGTTTCTCCGCTCCAGCCGTCTTGTGCGAGTGAAGTCTGTTTTCTCCCATCTTGCCGCTTCCGAGGATCCTGCCTGCGATGCCTTTACGGAAGGTCAGGTCGCAATGTTCCGGAGGAATGCGGATTTCATCTCGTCAGGCATAGGTTACAGGCCCATGTATCATATCCTGAATTCCGCAGGGATAGAGCGTTTCCCTCAGTATCAGTTTGATATGGTGCGTCTGGGTATCGGTATCTACGGAATCAGCGCCCTGCCTGGAGTCAGGCTGGCCCCGGTGGCATCGTTCAAATGCAACATACTGCAAATCAAGCATCTGAAACCGGAGGACGGGACCATAGGATATGGCAGGGCCGGACAGATTTCTTCTGAAGGGACTGTGACGGCGACCATCCCAGTAGGTTATGCTGACGGGATTGACCGGCACCTCGGCAACGGGCACTGTTCGTTTTCCCTGAACGGTTACAGGGTCCCTACCATAGGCAATATCTGCATGGATATGTGTATGCTTGACATTACCGGTGTCCCGGCCAAAGTAGGGGATACGGTGACAATCTTCGGGGAGGATCCGACTGCGTCGGAACTTGCAGGGATCTTGGGTACTATCCCTTACGAGATATTCACTTCGATACCGCGCCGTATCGACCGTATCGTAATCCGGTAATATTATATGGAGAAATACAAAGTGCTTTTCGTGTGCCTGGGGAACTAATAGTATTTTGTTGTGGTGTCTTTATCTTATTTTAATTCAATATATTAAAAAATTTCTTTATCTTTGGAATGCAAACCAAAATAGGGAAATATACCCTATATATGCAAACCGTAGTGCAAACCAAATAATGCGCAAAGATGAAGAAGATATTGCCTTCCGTGTCAGTTGTCCTCTATGCTGCCAAGAAATTGGCAAATGGAGAGCATCCCATTGTGCTCCGCATTACCTATAATAAGCAGAGAAAACATAAGAGTTTGGGCTGTTCATGTCAGAAGCGTGATTGGAATGAAAACAAAGGGGAAGTCCGGGCAAGCCATCCGAATGCACTTGAAATAAACACTATCATCCGCAATGCCAAGCAGCGTGCCGATGATGCTGTCCTGACGCTTGAAAAAGCAGGGGCCGATTATACTCCGCAGTCTATTGTCAATCTCATCGAGAAGACACCGCTTGACTATAAAACCCTTTACACTTTATTCGATGAGCGAATTCTGTTTTTCAAAGAAAAGGCAGGGCAGTATAATACGGCAACTGGATATACTACATTGCGGAATGTAATCAAGCGGTACACGGATTATGAGGATGTGGATTTGATTGCCATTGACGGTAATTGGGTCCGAGATTTTGAGACATACCTTCGGACAAAATACAAGGATACAAGCATCAAGAAGTTCTTCGACTGTCTGAAGGCTATCTTTAATTATGCTGTCAGTAAGGGGTATATACGCCAATCCCCACTTGAAGGTTATGTCCATATAAGCAAATTGGACACACGGACAAAAAAACGTGCATTATACCTTCCGGAAATTACGAGCCTTCAAAAGTATTATCTTGATACCTATGGTTTCTTGGGGAATGGGAAACCAGACTTGGAAATTACGAAGAAACGCTATTGGAACAAGAAATTCAAAAGAAGGGGTACAACAAAGCTCACTCCTATTGATGCGGAACAATTATCCCTTGCCCTTTTTCTTTGCTCTTACTATATGCAGGGATTGGCATTGGTCGATATGGCAAAACTGAAATGGAAAGACCTGCAGGAGTTTGAATTGGTCGATAAGCAGAAATTCTTGTCAGATACCGCTCTGCATGGGTTGGAATATGCGCAGAACCATAAGCATGTGACGGATTACTATAAGATAGAAGTGGCACGAACCAAAACAAATCATCCGGTGAGGATTATCGTTGAAGCATGTATACTTTTACCTTACTTGCAGCCTTTTATGAATGATTTGGAAGGATTGTCTGTTGAGGAGCAAAGTGAAACTTATATTTTCCCGATATATGCAGCAAGTGATGATACACCAGGAAAGAAGTTCGGCAGAATGACTTATGCGACCTATCTGATAAACAACAACATCAAGCGAGTCGGAGAAAAACTTGGTATCAGCGGTATTACATTCTATTCTGCGCGGCATTCATACGCTTCCAATCTGTACCATAATAATGTCCCGATTGGTCTTATCGCGCAGAATATGGGACGAAATGCGGCAGAGATAGAGACATATCTGAAAGAATTCGAGGATGAGAATATCATTAAGGCTAATGAACTGACTTATCTGACGGGACAGCCTGAATACAAGGAAGCAGCAAAGCACAGACCTGTTAATACCAAATTGCGCACATTCCTTGAAAAGAAACAAGCAGAGGAAGCGGAACGATTGCAGAAATATGGAGGAGAGGAGGCATATAGAGAAATGATTGAGCGGTTGACGGCTGATTTAGAAAGAGAATTATCGGAAAAGTTCGGAGATGATACTGCTGCCAAGATGGCTTTCCTGCGAGGAAGAGTTGGCAAAGCATAATTGCCATGTCAATCTATGCTGTGCTTGCCATAATGATGCTTATGGTTTCTCTAGCGACTTTAGACTGAACTCTGTGTTTAATTCAATATGAATCAATGCGTTCTGAAGACTATGATTGATGAATCTTATGCTAATTATGTCGTTTGCGAACTATAAGTTTTGTAGGCTTCGAATTGTTGGGGACATTGATTTCGGCATCATCTATCACTTGATTGAAGACATAACTGTTATCCCCCTTATATCTATTATGCATATGAGATAGGCGTATTAGGTCATACAGTTTAGTGTGACAATTTTTTGTGTGGGTATTCCGTTTCGTTTACTTGACTTTTTGAGCCTACTTGTCTATTTATGTAGAAACGGATTGAAGATGAACACGACAAAGGAGTATAAACGAAAATCACGAGAAGTCCCTCAACAGGTCAGAGATAAGATTTCCGCATCATTGGCAGGACGGAAGAAAACTCCGGAGCACTGCGCCAACATTTCAAAGGGACTACGGACGGATACAGGCGGATATTGGAGTCACATTCCGAAGGTGTCAGGTGACAATACAACTGTTGAGGATTTGCTTTGAAAGCAAAAGGAATGAGTCCATTGGACGCATTCCTTTGCCTCGTGAATTTCAAAGGAGACATGTTTCAAATATTCAATGTTCTCGAAGGAAATTTTTACTCATCCTTTTTATTGTTGAGCATTCTGCCTATGCCATTTAGTAAGCAGTAAGCCCCTATTATGAACAACATAATATTCGTGAACAAAATAAATCCGTTGCCCTTGAATGCTATTATTATCCAAATGGAGCCAACGACCCCCATAATTCCACATAAAACAAGCATACAGCCGGATTGTTTTTGCAAATTATTTTGCAAATTAGGATTTGTCTGTTTAAGAATATTCGCGCCACAATTCGGGCATGTCGTGCAATCTTCTGAAATTTCTGCTCCGCAGTCCTTGCATTTAATTAATCCCATAATGCTATAATTTATAATGACTTGAGTTCATCTTTAAACGCCGAATCATATCTGAAATATTTATCCATGTCATCGTTATAATATCTGGCACGGTGTTTTTCGGATTTTTCTAAAGCCCTCTCTATTGCATTTTCATTATTCTTCTGGTATGCCTTGTCTAAGGCTTTTACATCCTGTCGAGCGTATGATTCAGGAGAACAAGCACAAGATTGGCTCATGATTATTGGCAGAACAATACCTGCAATAATGGAAACTAATTTTTTCATGATAACATAAACCAATAAAAATAGATAGGTGAATGGGTCTATATAATTGATAAAAGGAAATAAGGCACGATTCATTTTACTCAAATCTACTACCCTTGAACATTTTCTCTCTCAGTTCTCGATTCCTTTTTTCATCTTGTTCTTTTTCCCATTTATTTATGCATTCAGGACAGTATAAATCGTCACTATCGGGATATATCCCGCCAACTCCAGGGTCATCAGGATTGATAGAACGGCCACAGCCAGCACATGCTACCTGTTTCTTACATGAACATGAGTTGGCGGATAATCCAAGGACAGAGAGTCCTAAAACCAATACTACAAAATAAACAACTCTTTTCATAATCCCTAATTTTATTTGATGTTAATGCTAATCTTTTACATTGAGATAATGTAAATATCCAAGAATCGCATTGGCTCTTCTGCAATAGTCTGTGAAGATGTCTTCTGCATTAGGAACAGGGCAAATGGCCGAGGTCGTAGCCACAAAATCTTCTTCATTCAATTTCTCGCTTTCTTCATTTTTGTAAAACTGATGTACGAAATTGTAAAAACGTTCGTCATCACAAGGATGATAGGTTGTTGGAGGCATAGCAGGGTTTGCCCATGCGTTAAATGCATCATTTGTCGCTTTAGACGCAAATAAATCTTTTTTCATAAGAAAAATAGGTAATGCCTTGGGCTCCTGGCGGCATAAAACAAAGAAAGTGTGGAACTGCAATATATGATATTCGGGGAGTCGGATACAGCTCGAAATGAAAAAAAGAACTAAACATCTGCAAATATGACCATTGATATACTGCATTTTATGTGGTATCAGATTCGGGAACGACTTTTTAATTTGTCTTAATCCGTTGCAAGTTTCTTCGGGATATATGGGAACATTTACGGGAATTTATTATACCTTTGCCGCATAACCGAAAAAGCGATGCAGATGAAAGTTTCCGTCTATCTGAAAAAGTGCTCCCCAGAGACCTCGAACATCTGTTTCCGGGTCAGGGAGAAGAGTGTAGACATAAAAGTGGTCTCACCTCTTGAGGTGCAGGACAGGTATTGGG
>CALVAE010000020.1 GCA_944325465.1 uncultured Bacteroidales bacterium
CGGGCGTAACCGAATCCGTCCTTGCCCTTCCCTACGTATCTTTCAGACGAGAAACCCCAACCGTGTCCTCCGTACGGGAAGATGTGCATTTCTACGGGAACCTTGCAGGCAATCAATGACCGGTAAAGCCTTATGCTGTTTTCCGCAGGGACTGCCGTATCATCGCTGCACAGGGCGATGAAGACAGGGGCATTGTCGGAAGATACCTGCTTCTCCAGAGAATACTTTCTCTCAAGTGCGGCATATTGTCTTTTGGCCTTGTCCCACTCTTTCCAGTCTTTCCCTTCCCGGGATGTAAACGCCGATTCGTATCCGATGAGTTGGTTATGGGTACCGGCGTGGGTGACTGCCATGTCGAATGTGACTACCGGATAGATGAATATGGAAAAGTCCGGTCTTGTGGCTGCATCCGAATACATGACAGAGGTCGTGACGGCAAGGTGACCGCCGGCGGAGAAGCCCATGACTCCTATCTGGCTGATGCCCCATTCCGCAGCATGTTCCCTGCAGTAGCGGAAAGTGTTCTGCACGTCAGAGAGCGGAACTTCCCAGTGTCCGTTAGGAAGCCTGTATTTGACGATGGCGGCCGCGATTCCCCTCTCAGCCAGCCATTCGGCTACATATACGCCTTCATTGTAGGATGACACGATGCTGTATCCTCCTCCTGGGCAGACAATCACCATCTGTCCGTTCGGTTTCTTTGGAAAGTACAGGTCGAATCTGGCATTTACGTTTATGTTTCCTATGTTGCCGTTTGCCTTTATCTCTTCAGGACCGGTCAGACCGTTTTCCGTTTCCATGCGGAAACCCGCGGAGGAAACCTTCCTTGCTGTTACAGGATCGGTATTGTCTATCAGTTTCTCTCCGTAGAGCAATACCGTTTCGTCAGGACGGAAATCGGTTTTCGGCTGGGCAGTGATATCAGTCGCTGCAGCGGCAATGGCTCCGCAAAATATTGTAGCGGCGAGTAATTTCAGTTTCATATCTGTTGTCTTGGTTTATCAAATAAGGGGCTGTGTCAAAATAATGAATTTTGGCCCAGCCCCTTAAGTATGTTAGAAGTTATTCAGGGTCAAGGATTATTCCTCCTTGCCTGCAAGTCTCTTGTAGGTGCTGAGACGGATCTTGGCGAACTCCTCAGTCTTCTGGAGAAGTTCTCCTGCTGTCTCAGGGAACATCTTGTAGAGGGATGCGAACCTTACTTCACCCTTCAGGAAGTCCTGGAACTTGGTCCAGTCAGGCTCCTTGCTGTCGAGAGAGAACGGATTCTTGCCTTCTTCCTCAAGTGCAGGATTGTACCTGTAAAGATGCCAGTAACCGCATTCCACTGCAAGTTTTTCCTCTTTCTGGCTCAGCCCCATGCCGGCCTTCAGACCATGGTTGATACAAGGAGCGTAGGCGATGATGAGTGACGGTCCGTCGTATGCTTCCGCTTCCTTGATGGCGTTGAAGAACTGTGCAGGGCTTGCTCCCATCGCAACCTGGGCAACATATACGTAGCCGTAACTCATTGCCATCATTCCAAGGTCCTTCTTGCGGATCTTCTTTCCTGAAGCGGCGAACTTCGCGATTGCTCCTGCCGGAGTTGACTTGGAGGACTGTCCGCCCGTATTGGAATATACTTCGGTGTCGAGAACGAGCACATTCACGTTTTCTCCGGATGCAAGCACGTGGTCGAGTCCGCCGTATCCGATATCGTATGCCCATCCGTCACCTCCGAATATCCACTGGCTGCGGGACGGAATGAAGTGTCTGTATTCGAACAGAGCCTTGGCGGTCTCGCAGTTGCACTCTTCCAGAAGAGGAACGAGTTCGTCTGCCACTTCCCTTGTTACCTTTGCATCGTTACGGTTCTCAAGCCATTTCGTGAAGAGAGCCTTCATCTGGTCGGTGCAGCAACTGCATGCAAGTCCCTTTTCCATAAGTCTGGCAACGGTAGCACGCGCCCTGTCGGAACCGAGTTTCATTCCGAGTCCGTATTCCGCGTTGTCCTCGAAGAGAGAGTTCGCCCATGCCGGACCGTGTCCGTTTACATTGGTGCAGTAAGGTGAAGCAGGGAACGATGCTCCGTAGATGGAAGAACATCCAGTCGCGTTGGCGATCATCATGTGGTCTCCGAAGAGTTGGGTGATGGTCTTGATATAAGGAGTCTCGCCGCAACCAGCGCAAGCGCCGGAGAACTCGAACAGAGGCTGTGAGAACTGGGCGTTCTTCACATTCTGGAACTTGTTCTGTACGGTATCCTTGTATCCTATGTTGGAATGCAGGTAGTTGAAGTTTGCCTGCTCTGCCTCCTGGGTGTCTGCAAGTACCATGACGAGAGCCTTCTCCTTGGCCGGACATACATCAGCGCAGTTGCCGCATCCTGTACAGTCGGCAGGAGATACCTGCATTGTGAAGGTGTAGTCCTTGAATACCGCCTTGCCCTGGGCTTTCTTGATGCCTGCCGGTGCAGCGGCCGCTTCTTCTGCCGTCATGAGGAACGGACGGATCGCAGCGTGAGGGCAGACAAATGCACAGGTGTTGCACTGGATACAGTTCTCTGCCTTCCATTCAGGAACGTAGACAGCGACTCCACGTTTTTCGTATGCGGCGGTCCCGTCAGGAATCGTACCGTCGGCAGCATCCTTGAATGCGCTTACAGGCAACTGGTCACCGCACTGGGCGTTCACTACGTCCGCTATCTGCTTGACGAATTCTGGGGCGAGCCTGTCCTTGTTAGGATTCTCGAACTTGCCTGTGATTTCTTTCCACTCTGCAGGAACATTCACCTTGATGTACTCTCCGCCTCTGTCGACTGCGGCGTAGTTCATCTTCACCACATTTTCACCCTTCTTGCCGTAACTCTTGTCGATGGCCTTCTTCATATAGGTGACCGCATCCTCGTAAGGGATGATGCCTGTGATCTTGAAGAATGCTGACTGGAGGATGGTGTTGGTCCTTCCGCCGAGACCTATTTCAGCGGCGATCTTGGTGGCGTTGATGATATAGAGGGAAATGTTTTTCTTTCCGATGACGGACTTCACGTAGTCAGGAATCCTCTTGAGGGTCTCTTCCTCATCCCAGATGCTGTTGAGCAGGAGGGTTCCGTTCTGCTTGATGCCTTTGAGCACGTCATATTTGTGAAGATATGAAGGTACGTGGCATGCCACGAAATCCGGGGTGGAGACAAGGTAAGGAGCCTTGATAGGCTGGTCTCCGAAACGGAGGTGGGAGCAGGTGTATCCGCCTGATTTCTTCGAGTCGTAGTCGAAGTATCCCTGACAGTATTTGCTCGTGTGGTCTCCGATGATCTTGATGGTATTCTTGTTGGCGCCGACAGTACCGTCAGAACCGAGTCCGTAGAACTTGCATTCTGTCGTGCCTGGCTTTACGATGGAGATTTCTTCCTTGACAGGGAGAGACTTGAATGTCACGTCATCCACGATGCCGATAGTGAATCCGTTTTTCGGCTCGGCAAGTTCAAGATTCTCATAAACTGCAACGATCTGTGCAGGAGAAGTGTCCTTTGAAGAAAGTCCGTAACGTCCGCCGATTACCATAGGAGCGTTCTCTACACCCTGGAAGAGGGCCTTTACATCAAGGTAGAGCGGCTCTCCGAGGGCGCCCGGCTCCTTGGTCCTGTCGAGCACGGCAATTCTCCTGACGCTCTTAGGAAGGACTTTCATGAAATATTTGGCAGAGAAAGGCCTGTAAAGACGGACAATGACAAGACCCGTCTTCTTTCCCTGGGTGGCAAGGTAATCGATTGTCTCCTTGATGGTCTCGGTGACGGAGCCCATTGCGATGATGATATTCTCTGCATCAGGTGCCCCGTAGTAGTCGAACGGACGGTAGTCCCTTCCGGTAGCCTCGCTGATTTCACCCATATACCTTGCAACGATATCAGGAACAGCCTCATAGTATTCGTTGCAGGCTTCACGTGCCTGAAAATAGACATCACCGTTCTGTGCCGTTCCTCTCGTTACCGGAGCATCCGGATTGAGGGCCTTTGCCCTGAACCTCGCAAGCGACTTGGTGCTTATCATGTCCCTGAGCGTATCCTCATCGATAAGTTCTATCTTCTGGATTTCGTGAGAAGTACGGAAACCGTCAAAGAAATGGATGAAAGGAATGCTTGACTTGATTGTGGAAAGATGTGCCACCGCTGCCATGTCGAGTGCTTCCTGAACGGATGCGGATGCCAGCATCGCGAATCCGGTCTGGCGGCATGCCATCACATCCTGATGGTCTCCGAAGATGGAGAGGGCGTGGGATGCGAGAGCGCGTGCCGATACATGGAATACTGTAGGAAGCATTTCTCCTGCAATCTTGTACATATTAGGGATCATCAGAAGCAGACCCTGTGATGCTGTGAATGTGGTTGTAAGGGCTCCTGCCTGGAGGGAACCGTGTACAGCACCGGCTGCTCCTCCTTCACTTTGCATCTCGGTAACCTTTACAGTTTCTCCGAAGAGATTCTTCTTTCCCTGTGCTGCCCACTCATCGACATATTCAGCCATAGTCGATGACGGTGTGATAGGGTAGATCGCAGCGTGCTCGCTGAAAAGATAAGCGATGTGGGCAGCCGCGTAGTTACCGTCACAAGTGATAAATTTTTTCTCGTTTGCCATAATCGTTAAAGTTTATGAGACTTATATCTTGTTAAAACGTTTTCTGTCTCTGTGCCGTGTCCGGTCACGAAATTATCGCGAATTTAGACATTTTTCCGTATAATCCGAAGAAATTCAGATAAAACTTCAGGAGGGTGCATCAGTTGACGCGCCCTCCTGTCATGGCCTTTATTCAATGGTAGTGATTCCTTCGATTGTAACGGTGTCTCCGGCGATTTTCCTGATGAGTCCCTGAAGGACAGAACCAGGTCCTATTTCCATGAAATATCCTGCTCCGTCTGCGATCATGTTCCTTACGCTCTGGGTCCATTTTACCGGAGAGGTCAGTTGGGCAAGGAGATTTTTCCTGATGGTGTCCGGGTCTGTCGACGGCATTGCCGTGACATTCTGATATACGGGACATACCGGAGTCTTGAAAGAGGTAGCCTCGATGCCTTCTGCAAGTTCCAGTCTCGCAGGCTCCATAAGAGGGGAGTGGAAAGCTCCGCCGACCTGAAGGACAAGTGCCCTTTTCGCGCCTGCCGCCTTGCATTTTTCACAGGCCTCGTTCACTGCATCCACCTCTCCTGAAATGACTATCTGTCCGTTGCAGTTGTAGTTTGCCGGGACCACCACCCCGTTGCATCCGGCGCAGATTTCTTCGACTTTCTCGTCCGGAAGGGCGATGATGGCGGCCATTGTGGACGGTTTGATCTCGCAGGCCTTCTGCATTGCCTTTGCGCGGATGCTGACCAGTCTGAGGGCATCCTCAAATTCCATTGCCCCTGCTGCAGCCAGGGCGGAGAATTCTCCGAGAGAATGTCCAGCTACCATGTCGGGTCTGAACCCGTCATAGCATTTGGCAAGCACGACGGAGTGAAGGAAAACGGCTGGTTGCGTTACCTTTGTCGCTTTCAGGTCCTCCGGGGTACCGTCAAACATGATATCTGTGATTCTGAAACCGAGAATTTCGTTCGCTTTTTCAAGCATTTCCTTCGCTGTCGCGTTGGTGTCATACAGAACTTTTGCCATGCCCGGGAACTGTGACCCCTGGCCAGGGAAAACGTATGCTCTCTTCATAAGATTTAAGTGTTTAATCAGTTACGGTTTGTTCGTGTCAGTCCGCTGTCGGCTCCGGTCCGGTATCTGAGCCGGAAACCGATCGGCGTGACATGTGGCAAAAGTACAAAATTTTCTCAACTATGCAGCAGAAATGTGCCGGACATGAGTGTTTTTCCTGAAAAATGATTATTTTTGCAGTCCGGTTTTCGGAAACGGCCATCCCGACAGGCGTGTGGTTCCGGATCCGCACTCCGGTTGCCGGACGAAAAGAATCCCGGCATGTCAGGAGAAAACGCTCCCGTAGTTTAATGGATAGAATTTCGGATTCCGGTTCCGACGGTTGCGGTTCGATTCCGCACGGGAGTACAAGAAACGCAATGACATATATCTATCTGCTGTGCGAGATTGATATATGTCATTGTTTTTGTTTGAGTTAGTTCATTTTCCGGATTACCGGAATCGGCATAGTGGCTTTACGTCTTATGAAAACATGGGCCTCGTTGACAAAAATGTCAACCTTTTGTCAACCGACTCTGCGGCGGTCCCGTCTGTATGTTACTGTTCCTGACCTGATGTCCCAAGCCTGTCGTATTCTTCGTCGGTCACAGGTTCGAGCCATTCGTTTGACGTGTTTTCTCCCGGAATTTCAAATGCAAGGTGTGCGAACCAACTGTCGGCAGCCGCTCCATGCCAGTGTTTCACATTGGCCGGAATGTGGATGACATCACCCGGAAGCATCTGTACGGCCGGCTTGCCTTCTTCCTGATACCATCCCTTGCCTGCCACGCAAACGAGCATCTGCCCGCCGCCTTTTGTCGCATGGTGTATATGCCAGTTGTTGCGGCAGCGCGGTTCGAATGTAACGTTGTTGAACGGAATCTGTTCTTTTGAAACAGGGGCAAGGTAACTGTTGCCGATGAAATATTTGGCGTAGGCCGTGTTCGGTTCTCCGATCGGAAATATCATTTCGTTCTGGAAGGCCGCCTTGCCGTTGTCATCAGCCGCTTCTTCGGCCCAGACATCCTTTGCAAGCCGGAAGGCTCCCCATGCATTCGGCCAGCCTGCATAGAAGGCTATGTGTGTCAGCATGGCGGCGATTTCGGTACGTGTCACGCCATTGCTTTTGGCGAACTGGAGGTGATGGGTGAGTGATGAGTCTATGATGCCTTTGCCGACAAGGGTTGCGATTGTCACCATGCTGCGGTCGTGTGGGCAGAGTCCCGGACTGTTCCATACTTCACCGAACAGGACATCATCGTTGAGCCGTGCGAATTCGGGGGCGAACTCGCCGAGTTGGGTGCGTCCTGCTGTCTGCGTAATTTTTTCTTGTGCCATAATGGATTGAAAACTAGATAGTATAGATACAATAGTGAATAAAAGAACAAAACGTTTCATGACAGTTTGTGTTTTATGTCTGACTGATTCTGATGTTACATGCTACAAAGGTAGGTATGATCATCGTGTCATGATATATACAAATGACGGATATTCCTACCAAATTTACAGACTGACTTCCCTGCCTGGAAATTGTCATTTGCCGTTTTCAATCCACTTCATGAATTCATCGGCGCGGCCCCGGCTGACTGTCATGTCGAAATCCGGTCGGGGATTGGCGATGACCCTGAGCCTGTTTCCGAGATGCTTTACCAGGCTCTCGATGGCCTGCATGTTCAGGATGCAGCCTCTGGAGATGCGGAAGAACTTCATCGGTTCCAGTTCGTCGGTCAGAACATCCAGGGTGGAGTCGATGATATATTTTCTGCCGTCGAAAGTTTCCATGACTGTATTCTTTTCTTCGGAGTAGAAATATGCGATGTCATCTGTCCTTACGGGAAGTATCTTGTCGTTTATCCGGACGATGAAACGCTGCCTGTATTCTGCAGCCGGACCGAAAATCCTGGAAAGCCTTTCCAGGTCGATACCTGATGCTGATTTCCTGCACCTGTCTATGGCCCTCTTCAGGGCATCCTGGTCGACAGGTTTCAGAAGATAGTCGATGCTGCCGGCTTCAAAGGCCTTGATGGCGTAACTGTCGTATGCCGTGGTCATTATCACTTTTGCATCCACCTTCGTCTGTCGGAATATCTCGAAACAGTTCCCGTCCGACAGTTCGACATCCATGAATATCACGTCTGCCGAACCGGGATGCCCGTTCAGCCAGCACACCGTCTCTTTTATCGAAGCTGTGTTCCCGATTATCCTTATTTCCGGAAAGTGGGTGCGGAGAATTCTGGAGAGATTCTCCATCGCTATCTTTTCATCTTCTACAATCAGTACGTTCAGTGTCATATCGAAGTCATGTGGTTATGGGTAGTTTCAATGTAATGCGGCATATTTCCCGATCAGCGGTATCGAAACCCTGTAGAACCCGCCGGTGTCAGAAATCTCGATCCGGCTTCCGTTGAGGTCCATGTACTGCTGCCGGATATTGGCCAGACCGATTCCGGTGGAGACGCTGCCGGATAACTTGGGTATGATGTTGTTTGTGACGGTGACCGTTTTCCCGTCGGAAGTGATTCTTATCACAAGGACGTTCACCTCGCTTACCGTGTTGTGCTTTATCGCGTTTTCCACAAGCATCTGTATGGAGCAGGGTATTACGCGGTATCCGCTATATTCCTCGGGGATGTCGGTCTCGAGCCTGAAGCCGTCCCCGAACCTCACCTTAAGCAGGTCCGAATACATTTGTATGAATGTAAGTTCTTCTTTCAGGGGAACCAGGACATCGGATTCGTTCTGGAGCATGTACCTGTACATGCCTGCAAGTTTGTGGATGTATATGCTTGCCTGCTCGTCCCGGTGGTCACAAACCAGACAGTCGAGTATGTTAAGCGAATTGAAAAGGAAATGAGGGTTGACCTGCTGCTTGAGTTTGAGATACCGGTACTGCGCCTGATGGGCTTTCTCCCTTTCCTCAAACATCGATTTTCTTGTCACTATGGCAAGGTCAATTATATAAATGATACAGTAGATGCAAAGTTCCGCCAGAATGCTGATTGTCAGAAGCAGGATATATTCGTTCCAGGTCAATGTATCGTTGAATCCGAACGGAAGTCCGTATCCAGCCAGAAGTGCCGTCACTGCGGAGACGCCCAGTACGAACAAGCAGAACAGGAAAGCCTGGTAACAGACGTTTTTCGTATGACCACGCCTTCTCATGGATCTTATGTAGAGGATATTCAGGAAGATTGCAAGCAGAATGGCGAAAGAGTTGCCGGCCAGCATTCTGATTATGCGGTATGAACTTTCCGCCGTGAAATACCTTGAATTGAATATTTCCGTATATGCAAGCCTGATCAGGAAAATTACGGCTGTTGCCAGAAGCAGCCATCTGATGCGTGGTGTCCAGCCGCTTGTCCTGTCCTCCGTACGGAAAATCCTGGTCAGCAGTACGATTGTCCATCCCAGCAGTTCGGTAGTGACAAATGTGGAAAGGGCATGGACCAGAAGAGGGGACTGGGAAAGGTGCTTGAGGAGGGTGGCCACGCCTATGCCGGTCAGGTATCCGGCGACATTTGCCAGGACTATGTATGCCGCCGTGAACTCCACGCTTGTCTTTTTTCTGAAGCAGATGAGCAGAATCATCAGCATGGTGAGCAGGGTCAGAAGCAGGGAGTCGTCTATCCCGGATGCCCGGCATGAGAGAGTGGCTATCACATGAGTGATTGCAAAAAGATGTATTATTATGCTTGTGCTTGTCTTCAGTGTCTTCATCCGGAAATACCGCTTCTGCAGCCTGTGCCGGATGCGAAGTTAGTTATTTTTTCAGATGTATCAAATGGAAGTCCATCCTGTTTTACGTGCATTCCATCCATATAGTTTTACCGTTCATCTGCCTGCCCCTTGTATAGGATACAATGGTTTTTATATTTGCACAGTCTTATACCGCATAATGGACCGATAACACTGGAATGATATGAAAAGAAAGCCTGAACTGTCGTTTTGGCAGATATGGAATCTGAGTTTCGGATTTCTCGGTGTACAGATAGGATATTCTCTCCAGAATTCCAACTCATCGAGTATTTTCGAGTCACTTGGGGCCGATGTAAGCCATCTGAGCTATTTCTGGCTGGCCGCACCTTTGGCCGGCATGGTAATACAGCCTGTAATCGGAATGTTCTCTGACGGGACCTGGACAAGGTTCGGCCGGCGCATACCTTATATTTTAGGGGGGCAATGATATCTGCAATAGCCCTGCTCCTGATGCCGAACTGTCCGACTTTGCTGGCGTTCGCGCCTCTGGCCATGGGAGCATTAATCCTGCTCTTCATGGATTTGTCCTTCAACGTCACCATGCAGCCGTTCCGCGCACTTGTAGCGGACATGCTGGATGACAGCCAGAAGACAAAAGGTTATGTAGTACAGACTTTCCTTATAAATCTGGGCGCAGTCATCGGGGCTTTCCTGCCTCTGCTGA
>CALVAE010000021.1 GCA_944325465.1 uncultured Bacteroidales bacterium
CTGCAGGAGTCAGATTCTGAATCCGCCGGTCCATGGATAGATGCCACGATGCCTGTTGCCATTCTCTCCATGTTTCAGATATCGGGAAAAATCATTAAGTTTGTATCCTGCAATGTCGGCAACGGATTGCCGGACACTTGTGATATAAACTATACGCCATGCTTTACCCGATAGGTATCCAGAATTTCGAGGACCTCCGCAACGGAGGTTATGTATATGTGGACAAGACTGACAGAATACATGAACTTGTCTCAACGGGGAAATACTATTTCCTGAGCCGTCCGAGACGGTTCGGGAAAAGCCTGCTGGTGTCGACCATGGAGGCCTATTTCCAGGGTAAACGCGAACTGTTCAAGGGACTGGCTATCGAGAACCTGGAAAAGGACTGGACCGAATACCCGGTCCTGCATCTGGACCTGAGCGGGGCGTCCTACACTTCCGGGAATGTGCTTGATACAAAACTTGACAATGCCCTGGATACATGGGAGCAGCAATTTGATATACAGAAAAGATACAGTGTGGCAAGCGTGCGGTTTGAAGATATCATCAACACCGTGTACAAAAAGACAGGACAGAAGGTTGCAATCCTGATCGACGAATACGACAAGCCCGTCATCGACAATCTCGACAATCCGGAACTCCAGGACTACTACAGGAAGACACTCCAGGGTTTCTACGGAGTCATGAAGGCCATGGACCGTTGCATCAGGTTCGGATTCCTTACCGGGGTGACCAAAATAGGAAAACTCAGCGTTTTCAGCGGGCTCAACAACCTCCGCGACATCTCAATGCTGCCTCAGTATGCCGACATCTGCGGAATATCAGAGGCCGACCTCCATTCCTGTTTCAGCGAAAGCGTCAGGGAACTCGCCGAAGCCAACAGCATGACCGTGGAACAGTGCTATGCAAGGCTCGCCGAAATGTATGACGGTTACCATTTCTGCGAGAACAGCGATGGTATGTACAATCCGTTCAGCCTCCTCAACACTTTCGCAGGAAAGGTGTTCCGCGAATACTGGTTCGAGACCGGAACCCCCACTTTCCTCGTAAACCTCCTGAAACAGACAGAATACGACATAACACGACTGGCCGAAAATGAAGTCGAAATCGATTCAGACATGATTGCCGGGGTCAATGACTACATCAACGACCCGATCCCTGTTCTATACCAGAGCGGGTACCTCACTATCAAGGGATTCGACCGGATGTTCGGAATATACAGCCTCGGGTTCCCGAATATGGAAGTAAAGAAGGCATTCATGAAGATGCTTCTCTCATGCTTCGCCCCTGTGCCTGAAAAGGAGGGAAATGTCCTCATTTCAAAACTCTACAGGGCGCTCGTCGCCGGAAAGCCGGAAGACATGATGCGCATTCTGGAGGGCCTGTTCGCCAAGGCGAACTACCAGATACAGGGAAACGCGGAGAAGGACTTCCAGTATGCCATGTACATCATATTCGAACTCCTCGGGGAATATGTCCAGACAGAAAAGCAGACCAGCAACGGACGCATCGACATCCTCCTTCAGACAAAGGACTTCGTCTACATCATGGAACTCAAGGTCGACGGCAGTGTCGACGAGGCCCTGAAACAGATAAAGGAGAAGGGATATGACAGGCCGTTCGCCGATGATCCTCGCAGACTGTTCAGAATCGGAGTCTGTTTCTCCTCCCAAAACCGCCGCATCGAAGAGTGGAAAATAAAGTAGAAATAAGATTCAACAGAATTCCAGACATCAGGGTGCTCTGAAACAGCATGAATACCACAGAAAAGCCATATTTTTTCCGCCCCCGTATCGGAAAACATTATGAAGAAGGGTTCAGAGGGAAGAAAACCCTTGTTGTCGGAGCCTACCATTATTGTTGGGAATCCTATGCGGCAAGGTACGGCTGCACATACCGTGATTCCTGTATCAACGGGAAACAGACAAAGGGGCTGGATGGAATCTGCCCGGTATACAGAGACAGGCGGGATGCGTTTGACGGATACTACAGGATCTCAAACAGCAATATCATTGAAATAGATTCATACATAGAAGGAGAGCATTATCCAATATATCAAGCGTTTACATACTACATGACCGGGAAGGGCGGGCATATTCTGTCAGAGAAAGAACGCGAAGCATTCTGGGAAAGTGTCGCCTTTTACAATTATATCCAGCATTTTCTCCCGGAGGCACAGGAATTCTCATATGAAGACCGTAAAGAAGAACTTAATGCGGATTTTCCGGCATTCATCCAGATAATCCGGGAACTGAAGCCATCCGTCATCTATATTTGGAACGATACCATCAAAAATGCCGTCCATGCAAACTGCAACCAATTGCATGACGTGGAACTGAAATTCTATTCCAGAGAAATTGTCGGTTCAACAACAGTGTGGACAATCATTGCAAACTATCAGGATGAAAATCTTGACACAGATATCAATGCCCTGCTGGCAGAAGCCTCATTATTATGGTTCTGCAACGCAGATAAAAAAGATATCGCATGCAATATCCTCCAGACTATACTGTCATACAGAAAACATGAATATCGCCCTGATACTGTCAGGAATCTCCCTGACAAAATCCAGTCGGATATACAAGACAGACTGCAACCTGTCATTTATGATGACAAAGCGATCACTGCCTTGACTGACCTCTATCAGCAGGCATCCGGATTAAACAGTCTTATCAGCCAGCAGGAAAAGAATATAGACATGCTGACGAAAAAGGCAGGACATATATACAGTAATTTTCTCTACAAAGAAGCCATACCTGTAACCGGCCTTGATCCTCAATGGTTGACACTATGGAAATCACCGCAAAGCGCCGATATCACCAGACTTGACAGAACCATGAACACAGACGACATACTGCTCATTTGGATAAGCAATGATACGCCATGGTCTCTCATCCAATGTGAAAAGGTTTTCGGCATATTACGGAAAGGACTGTGGAAAATGCTCGTTCTGATGCAATCGGATATGAACAGCCAATATTTCAAGACCTTCAAGGAAAGCGGAAACGTCAGTGCAATATATGAAGCCGGGGACAGCCTTATCATAGAATTTTCTCCTGGTTTGCAAGGCAATGTCACAATGTATCCGGATAACACCTGCATTCCGTACAGCAGGTTCACAATGCTCACTCCATCAAAATATCTGAAAAACAAGGTTTCCAGAACCCGATTCCGGAAATTTCTGAATATACAGATGAAACTGACGGATGAAAAACTCCTGAACATACTTGACAAGATTCTATATGATGCACAGAATGCAGGAACAATATTCGTCCAGAATGTCAATGATTCCCTCTGCATCAGATGTGAAGACAATAATTCCGACAAGACCGTAGAACTTATAGCAAGGATCCGTGAAACGGTAAAAAAATATGCCAAGTACAGTAACTGCATGACATACGAGGACATTCAGGGAATGTTGAACACGGACATCAGCAATATCAGAAAGAGAATCAGTGATTTGAACAAGTCCAGAACGAAACGCAGGACTACTCAACGGTAACGTTTTATTCACACTTTTCATTTATTTATGCTGATTATCAGCATATTGGAAAATATCCGAATCTCCCATTTCCTTTTGAAAAACGGTCAATATACCTTTGCTCCCGTTCAAGATAAAAATTGAACAGGAGTAAAGTTTAACCCATTTAATCAAACGCTTATGTACGATCCGGATTTATCTTTTCTTTCTTCAGCCAGCAATGACGACCTAAAAGTTCTGGTGGATTATATCACCCTCGACAAATCTGGCTCCCCTCGACTCACAGAATCACTGACTGGGACTGATGAGTACAAGAGGAATTACCCTTACCATCTCAACAGAATGACAGGCAGTATCATAAATGAGCTGCAGGAATTCGGGGGCAACACTTTTGCGAACATAATCCGAGGCCATGGTGTAGCATACAAGACCATACTGGTCGATGCATGCAAAAAAATGAAAGTAAGTTTCAACAAGAATTCATCTGTCGAAGTCATTGAAAACTGTATGCTGCAGCATATTCTTCTGTCAACCCTGGAGGAAATGTCGGATGACGATATGCGGAATCTTATGGCAGAACTGAAAATAAAGACCACGGGATTCGGCAAACAGGCTATGATGGCAGCAGTACAGAGCGCTATCAGATTAGGAGGATTCGCATCCTACAAAATTGCCGTAATAGTAGCCAATGCCGTTGCTCGCGCTCTTCTCGGCAGAGGGTTGAGTTTTGCGGCAAATGCAGCCCTAACCAGATGGATAGGTGTATTCGCCGGTCCTATAGGCTGGGCAATTACCATAGCATGGACTGCTCTTGATATTGCCGGACCTGCCTACAGGGTTACAATTCCATCCGTAATCCAGATAGCATACATGAGGGTCAAGGCCAACACCCCGCCCAAACTTATAGAAAACGGAAATTCCGGAGAAACACCGGAATAGTCTGCCAAGTCATGTATTCACTTAAACCAGGACGAAATAAAAGACAAGCACATGAAAACACTTCCAATATCAGGACGCCATATCGGTAATCTTCTGATTTTACTGCTAATCGCCTTATATATTGCCAGCCCGGTGGATATCATTCCGGATTTCGTTCCTGTAGCCGGCTGGCTTGATGACCTGCTCGTTATCTTATGGACTATATTCAAAATAATGGACAGGACAGACCGGAAGAGCAGTTCTGTGCTTGGCTTTTTCAATGGATTATTCACAGTCGGTATAATTTTAATCCTGTTGTTTGCCACCATATGTATCCTGCTAATCATATCGTTGTTTAAATAAAACCGGTAATATCTGATGGCATACAAAAATGCCGGCAAAATACAGTCCGCCACATTGCAGATTCATGTTATTTCATTAAATTTGCCGGGAATGGGCCGGGATACTGTAACCCATGGATGTGAAATGACATACCGGACATGAATCTTAGGATTCCCAGACAGCAAAACCGCCGATTTTGTTCCGGCTTTGGCCGGATGCATACGGGATGAATAAGCAGCACGGTCCGCATACCTGCCAGGTGCGGGCTGTTTGCTGATTTATATGTACACGTGGCGCATGACGGTGTATGCTGTCTGATATGCAGCAGGACGTACTTTGTAGTATGGAATTGAGAATAAAATATCTATATTTGACAATCAATACATTTAACACAAGTTAAAAATTGTCAAATACCAATAAATCTGTTTACAATGTAAGCAATAAATTTTTTTACTGTGTATTCAGAGCCATATTAATACACCGAGAAACCATTTCGGAAAGTGGGAAACATATTGCCTGAAAAATAAAAGATTATTTGACCATGCAGCTAAATCCTTTTGATGGAGATAGCCACCAAGCCATCTTTGCTAGAATAACATATCGGAGACTGATGAGTCGCCAATGGGTTACTTATGCAGATGTCATGGCAGAGTATATGGGGCTTGATTCTGTAGAAAAATTGCCATATAGTATCTCGAAGTGTGAGCATATCGGAGAACTTCGCAAGGCATTTCCGGAAATATGTCGAGTTTTGGAAGAAAAAGAGGGAAAAGGTTGTATTATGGACGAAGGCAATAAACGGAACAAACGCTTTTGCTATGTAGGAAAAAATGATGACCCACTTGCCGGAATGATAAAAGCAGTATTGCGCAAAGATCTTGATGAATATTATAGATTCTGTCAAGATTCGGCTGGATTCTTTCCTAATTCGTGGATAGAACATTTCTTTGACAGAACACTCGACCTCTTTGAAATCAAAGAGAGAAAGGAACAAGGGCATGAACTTATAGGATCTGAAATGACTCGCCTACACAGGAATATTGATTTGCTACCATTCATTTATGAATGTATACGTGATCACAGAGTACTGAAGGTTGCATATCACGAAAAATATCAAAATGCGACAACCGTCATTTTTCATCCACACTATCTGAAAGAGTTCAATGGGCGTTGGCATATATTTGGAAGTATTGAGCGCAAGGTCTCATTGTCAAGCCAAACAATAATATGCGAAGGACAGAATATTCCATTAGACAGAATTGATGAGAAGCCGACAATAGTCAATGGTATTGAATACATCTTTCCTGATAAAGTCAAATACCCGGAATATTTCAACGACATTGTAGGCGTGACCCATCTAGAGAACAAGGAACTATACGACATAACAATCCGGATACACGACAAATATATGTTTGGATTAGTAGAAAGCAAACCTATCCATCATACACAAAAGACATTGAAGGATTTTGATGAGGGTCTAGGTTATGGTGAAGTGACAATGGCTCTCAGAACAAATAATGAATTTTACGGACGAATTCTGCAATTAGGTCATAATTTGGAAATAGTAAGTCCGAAAGAAGTACGGAATAATATTGCATTGCGTATCAGCAAAATGCATACGAGATATATGGAGTGATCCAATAAGAAATTATGATTATCTAATATTGTTTCTCATGTTTCTCTGCATACAAATGCCTGTGTATCCTCTGGAGAAAATCTATTGATTCTATAGCCAAGGAATCATTCACTGTTTCAAAAATCTTTTTGGATTTAATGCAAATGTGCACATTTGCATCGGGAAGTTCGAGTCCATAAGGAAGTGTCCGGATTCGAAGTTCAAACAAAATCAAAAAAATAAAAAACATGAAAAAGAACGTGAACAACACAGTTAATGGCGCATCAGCTGCAAGCAGCGCCCAGTCCACCAACTCGTACATGCAGTATTCACAGTACCATAACCGTCAGGCTCACGGATGGGCTGCGGAAGATGCCAACGCTATGGCAGACCGCCTTGCTGGGAAGAATGTAAATCAAGTTGGAAGAGACAATTGCTGCAACGGTGCAGATCGAATTGTAGATGGGGTACAAATCCAGACAAAATATTGTGCTACTGCCAAGGATTCTGTCAATGCCGCTTTTCAAGACTGTCGCTACCGTTATAATGGCATGAAACTCGAAGTGCCCAAAGACCAATACGAAGAGGCAGTCAGACTGATGGCGAACAAGATTCGTGATGGACAAATACCAGGTGTAACTGATCCATCCGTTGCACGCGACATAGTAGTTAAAGGCAATTGCACTTACAACGAAGCCAAAAATATCGCCAAGGCAGGCAACATCGACTCTATCAAATTCGATGTAAAGACACAGGCTGTCACATGCGGACTTACATGTGGCATGTCATTCTTGATAACCTACATCAATAGTGTACGAAATGGGAAAACGCACACAGAGGCCCTAAAAGAAGCATCTTCACAGGCAGCCAAAAGTGGAGCCGCAGCCATGATTGTAGGTGTAGGCACACAACAATTGTTACGCACTGCTGTCGGCCGCAGCATAGCAGCATCTACGGCACATGCATCACGCACAGTAATGGATATTGCCTGCAAGACTCAACTTGGCAAACGAGCCGTGGAAAAAACAGCATCCGCCCTCGTTGGTAAACAGATCGCAGGACAAACAGCCAAAAACGTTTTGACAAAAGGCCTACGTACCAATATGGTTACCGGAGGTGTTATGCTTGCCGCACAAACCATTCCTGATGCCATAAAAGTTTGTCGTGGTAAAATGTCATGCGGACAATTCTGTGAGAATAC
>CALVAE010000022.1 GCA_944325465.1 uncultured Bacteroidales bacterium
CTGTCGTCGATGTCGGCAGCCCGAGGGAGTTGAATACGTCAAGCAGAATAATGTCAGTGACCATCACCGCAAGGAAGATATACATAAGTTCCTGGAAACAGAACTGCTCCGGCCGGAATATGCCGTGGCGGGCTATATCCATCATACCGTTGCTCATTACCGCTCCGCAGAAGACACCGATTGCGGCTACAATGATGATTGTGCGGAACCTTGCCGCCTTGGACCCGATTGCGGAATTGAGAAAGTTCACCGCATCGTTGCTGACTCCCACCCACAGGTCAGAAATTGCCAGAATGAACAGGAAGATTACAAAACCTAGATATACGTAATCCATAAGTTAGATTTTTTCAGGAAGATGCCTGAAGCCCCGAAAGATTTGAAACATCTTCTGTGATCAGGCTGCAAAAATATCAACCGTATGTTTGCAGCCTATTACATTATTGTTAAATTTTTGTTACAGTTCTTCCTTTATATTGTAATGGTTTCTTTCCGGGCTGTTGCGGGAAATCAGTTCACCGAGGAAACCGGCGAGGAACAGCAGCACTCCGATGACAAGGGCCGCAAGCGCAAGATAGAAAAGCGGCTGGTCCGTCACTGCCCTGTACGGCAGGCCATGTGTCTGCTGGACAAGTTTTTCGATGATTATCCATACGGCCAGGACGCCTCCTATGAAGAAGGTCAGCAGACCGGTGAATCCGAAGAAATGCATGGGCTTTTTCCCGAAGGTACCCAGGAACCAGAGGGAAAGCAGGTCGAGGAATCCGTTGACGAACCTTTCCATCCCGAACTTGCTTTTCCCGTATTTGCGCTTCTGGTGGTGGACCGGCTTTTCCGTGATCCTGTCGAATCCGGCATTCTTTGCCAGATACGGTATGTACCGGTGCATTTCTCCATACACCTCTATGTTCTTGACGACCTCGTTGCGGTATGCCTTGAGCCCGCAGTTCATGTCGTGGAGCCTTATTCCGGTAATTTTCCTTGCCGTCGCATTGTACAACTTGGACGGGAGGTTCTTTGTGATGGCGTTGTCCTTCCTGTGCCGTTTCCATCCGGACACTATGTCGTATCCTCCGTCGGTTATCATCCTGTACATCTCCGGGATTTCCTCAGGAGAATCCTGAAGGTCGGCGTCCATGGTGACGACCACCCGTCCGGCGGCTGCCTTGAAACCGCAGTAGAGGGCGGCGGACTTGCCGTAGTTGCGACGGAAGGATATGCCTCTGATGTGGCTGTCCGAAGCGGCCAGGTCTTTGATTATTTTCCAGGAACTGTCCCTGCTGCCGTCATCCACCATAATGAGTTCGTAGACGAATCCGTTTTCCGCCATCACCCTGCTGATCCAGGCGGTCAGTTCCCGGAGGGACTCTTCTTCGTTGTATATCGAGACTATTATCGAAAGATCCTTGCTGTACGTTTCCATAGGCAACGGATTTTATTCGTGGTTCTCACTTTCCCGCATTCCGGCGAAAGGGTCGCGCGGAGGTATGTTCCTGGACAGGATGGCCGAAAGGACGGTACCATAGAGGAAACAGTATATCAGGTTGGAAAAGAACATGACCTGGGGGATGATCCCTTCCGCCTTGTCGAGGGCATCGAGCGTATTGCTGTCAAGGGAGGATCCGTAGATTTTCATTGCGGCTTCCATCTGTTCCGAAACAAGGTCAGGATTTATCAGAAGGACATTGGCCAGGGTGGCTGCCGCGAAGATGAACGCGGAACAGAGGGCTGTCAGCATCCCGAACCTGAATGTGGTACTGTTGTCGACTCCTTCGTAGGCCGCGGCGAAATTCTTCATGAAACGCATCATCAGCCATACGCATAGCAGGAGTTTGATTCCCCAAAGGATGAGGTCTGCCCCGGCAATCCAGACGGACGGGCCCAGACCGGAAAGGTATTGTGTAATGAACATATATGCTGAAGAGACGGCTCCAAGTACCAGTCCGGCAACGGCCGCTTTGTTCCACAATTCCCCCTTTGTCAATTTTTCATCCATATTTATAGGTTTTTCCGGGGCAAAGATAGAAAAAAATTCCTACCTTTGCAGGCTGGTTTACTAAATGTTATAGAGTTATGATAAACATTACATTTCCTGACGGCAGTGTAAAGCCTTACGAAAAAGGCGTCACTGCGTACGAGATTGCCAAGGGCATCAGTCCGAGACTTGCATCCGAAGTGCTTGCAGCGACAGTTGTTACAAAGGACGATCCGACAGGAAAAGGAACGATATATGACCTTGACCGCCCGATTGACGAAGATGCTTCCATCCGTCTCCACAAATGGGAGGACGAGGAGGCAAGGAAGGTGTTCTGGCATTCTTCCTCCCATCTTATGGCCGAGGCTCTCGAGGCCATTTATCCGGGTGTGAAATTCGGTATCGGTCCGGCGATAGAGAACGGATTCTACTATGACGTCGATTTCGGCGGAAGGCAGATTGCCGAATCGGACCTCAAGGCCGTCGAGGACAAGATGATCGAACTTGCCCGTCAGGACGAGCATTTCGTCCGCAGGGAGGTTTCGAAGGAAGAGGCGATGAAGACTTTCAAGGAGAAGGGAGACGAGTACAAGTGCGAACTGATAGGCGAACTTCAGGACGGTACCATCACTTTCTATACCAACGGACACTTTACCGACCTCTGCCGCGGGCCTCATCTCCGGGATACGTCGGTCATAAAGGCGGTCAAACTGACATCGATTGCCGGGGCATACTGGCGCGGTGACGAGAAGAGGCAGATGCTTACCCGTATATACGGTATCACCTTCCCCAAGAAATCCATGCTGGACGAGTATCTGAAACTGATGGAGGAGGCGAAGAAGCGTGACCACCGCAAACTCGGCAAGGAGATGGAACTCTTCACTTTCTCGCAGAGGGTCGGACAGGGCCTTCCGCTGTGGCTGCCGAAAGGTGCCGCGCTCAGGGAGAGACTGGAGAATTTCCTGAAGAAGGTGCAGAAATCATACGGATACCTTCCGGTGATTACCCCTCACATCGGCAACAAGGACCTTTATGTGACATCCGGCCACTATGCAAAATACGGCAAGGATTCGTTCCAGCCGATACATACTCCCCAGGAGGGCGAAGAATATCTGCTCAAGCCGATGAACTGCCCTCACCATTGCGAGATCTACCGTTCGAAACCTCGTTCGTACAAGGACCTTCCTCTCCGCTTCGCCGAGTTCGGTACAGTGTACCGTTATGAACAGAGCGGTGAACTGCACGGCCTCACAAGGGTGCGCTGCTTCACTCAGGACGACGCTCATCTCTTTTGCCGTCCCGACCAGCTCAAGGAGGAGTTCTGCAAGGTCATCGATATCATTCTGTATGTGTTCAAGACATTGAATTTCAGCGAGTATATAGCGCAGGTATCACTCCGTGACCCGGTACACAGGGAGAAATATATAGGTTCTGACGAGAACTGGGCCAAGGCGGAGCAGGCCATCATCGATGCCGCTGCGGAGAAAGGGCTCAAGACGGTAGTCGAATATGGGGAAGCCGCCTTCTACGGACCGAAACTTGACTTTATGGTTAAGGATGCCATCGGAAGGAAATGGCAGTTGGGAACGATACAGGTGGACTACAACCTTCCTGAAAGATTCGAACTTGAATATACGGGAAGCGACGGTCAGAAACATCGTCCTGTCATGATACACAGGGCTCCGTTCGGATCGCTCGAAAGGTTCGTTGCGGTTCTTCTGGAGCATACCGGAGGCAAACTGCCTTTGTGGCTGACTCCGGACCAGGTGACGGTATTGCCTGTCAGTGAAAAATTTGCGGATTATGCAAAAAAAGTTTGCGATTTGATGAATAATTCCGATATTCGCGCCTCCATAGATGACCGTAACGAGACTATAGGCAAGAGGATACGGGAGAGCGAGATGAAGAGGGTGCCTTATATCGTGATTGTCGGGGAGAAGGAAATGACCGAGGGGACGGTTTCCGTCAGGAAGCAGGGCGGACAGGACGAAGGGTCGATGTCTGTGGAGAATTTCATTGAAAGGATAAACAGAGAGGTTGCGGACCAGCTTTCGTAACCTTATATTATACGGAACAATAAACTAAAACTTAGGAGGACAGCGCTATCGCAGCACCATTCAAACCTTCCGGCCCGCGCTTCAATGGTCCGAGACCGAATCAGCAGGGCGGTCGTCCGAATCACGTAAGGAAAGATGAGGGCGGATTGAGAATAAACGGGGAGATTACCGCATCCCAGGTACGTCTTGTCGGAGACAACATAGCGGAGCAGGGAATCTATCCTGTTTCACAGGCCATGAGGATGGCTGATGAACTCGGCCTTGATCTTGTGGAGATAACTGCCAAGGCTGACCCTCCGGTTTGCAGGATCATCGACTACCAGAAGTATCTGTACCAGCAGAAGAAGAAGGCAAAGGAGATGAAATCCAATTCGGCCAAGATCGTTATCAAGGAAATACGTTTCGGACCGAATACAGATGAGCATGATTTCCAGTTCAAACTCAAGCATGCCATGGAGTTCCTGCAGGAAGGCTCGAAGGTGAAGGCTTCGGTGTTTTTCAAGGGCCGTTCGATCCTCTATTCCGAGCAGGGGGAGAAACTGCTTCTCCGCTTTGCCCTGGAACTTGAAGAATACGGCAGGGCGGAGCAGATGCCTAAACTTGAGGGCAAGAGGATGATAATGATGATCGCTCCGGTATCCAAGAAAAAATGACCCGTCGTGATTACGGGTACATAATATTTATTAACAGTTAAAAAATTTAACTATGCCAAAGATGAAAACCAACTCCGGTTCGAAAAAGCGTTTCACGCTTACCGGAACGGGAAAAATCAAGAGAAAACACGCTTACAAGAGCCACATTCTCACCAAAAAGACCAAAAAGCAGAAGAGAAATTTGACTCATTTCGGACTGATTGATTCAGTTGACCAGAAGAGAGTCAAAGCTTTGTTGGCCATCTA
>CALVAE010000023.1 GCA_944325465.1 uncultured Bacteroidales bacterium
AGTCCAAGGTAACCGGAGACCTTAAAATGGCGGCGCGTGAAAGTCTTGCCGCGACAAAACAGGATATCGAGAAGATGATCATCGCCAGGATTGACGAAAAGGAGATCCGGTCCGCCCTGACCGCTCCCGCCTTCCTCAAGGAAATCATCTCCTGCGTAGCGAAGAATTTCAGCCCGGACTCACCGGCGGACCTTGAAGTGGTGCTCCCTGAATCCCTGAAAAAGGAAATGGAGCCTTTTGTCAAAAAGGAACTTGCCGGTATTCTCAAATCCGGGATAGAGGCCAGGTTTTCCAGGAAAATCAACGGTGGCTTCACTATCGGTCCCAAGGACGGAGGCTATTTCATCAGTTTTACCGACGAGACCTTTACGGAACTGATCTCTGAATATTTGAGACCGGCAACCAGGAAAATCCTTTTCGGATAGAGTTCAGTCATCTATGACCAATTACCACTACATAATAGCAAGCCTGCCAGCCATATCACAGGACTGGAAGTTCGGTGACAGGACGGCAGAAGGCCTGATCAGCGAGATCAAGGGGCTCTCCACGTCACGTGACCTCGGAATTATCGGTTTTGTCGAAAGAGGGTTCAATGACGACTCCCTGAATACCGGTTTTTACAGGGAAGCCCTGTCCCATAAGGTCGGTTTCATCAGAAAATACTATACTTTCGATCTGAATGTCCGCAATTCGAAGGTAAGATTCCTGAACAAGGCCCTTGGAAGGTATAATGACAGGGATGTCATTATACTTCAGGAAGACGGAGAGGATACACAAGGGACTTTCCCGGAAGCTGCACAACTGGAAAGCATTCTCCAGGGCAGGGATATCCTTGCAAGGGAACGGGCCATCGACACCATGTACTGGAACAAGTTGGATGAACTGACAGTCATGCATTATTTCGACCTTGACGTCATTCTGGCATTCATCCTCAAACTGCATATCATTGACAGGTGGCACCGTCTTGACGAACAGACGGGCCGGGAGATGTTCAGGAAACTGGTGGATGAGGTAAAAGGGACATTCAAGGGCGTCGGATACAATCCGGAGTAGAACGACAGGACATTTGACAGACACATAAAAAGCGATAAATATGAAAAGTACAGGAAAGGTCACAGGCATAGTATCAAACCTTGTTACGGTGCTTACCGACGGGCCTGTCTCGCAGAACGAGATATGCTATATCGACTGCGGAGGCACACGGCTCATGGCCGAAGTCATCAAGGTTAACGGAAAGAATGCCGCAGTCCAGGTCTTTGAAAGCACCAGAGGACTGAAAAACGGGGATCGCGTCGAATTCGAGGACAGGATGCTCGAAGCGACTCTCGGTCCGGGACTTCTGTCCAGCAGTTATGACGGTCTTCAGAACGACCTGACATCCATGACCGGAGTGTTTCTCAAAAGAGGCGAATACACTGATCCCCTGGATCACGGCAAACTCTGGGATTTTACCCCGATAGCGTCTCCTGGAGACAAGGTGGTTGCAGCGGACTGGCTGGGAGAGGTCAGGGAAGGCTGGCTGCCTCACAAGATAATGGTTCCTTTTGCATTCGAGGGAGAATATACTGTCAAGTCGATAGTACCCGCCGGGCAGTACAACATTGACAAGGTAATTGCTGTCCTCACCGATGAATCCGGGGATGAGGTCAATGTCACCATGACCCAGAAATGGCCTGTCAAGGTCGCCATAAAAGGGTATAGGGAAAAGCCGAGACCTTCAAGGATCATGGAAACCGGAGTCAGGGTCATTGACACCCTCAATCCTATCGCCGAAGGAGGTACAGGATTCATTCCGGGACCTTTCGGCTGCGGCAAGACGGTACTCCAGCATGCCATCGCGAAGCAGGGAGATGCCGAGGTGATTGTGATGGCAGCCTGTGGTGAGCGTGCGAACGAGGTCGTCGAGATCTTCACCGAATTTCCGGAACTTATCGACCCGCACACCGGCAGGCATCTGATGGAAAGGACTACCATCATCTGCAATACCTCGAACATGCCTGTCGCCGCACGTGAGGCTTCCGTCTATACCGCCATGACCATCTGCGAATATTACAGGGCCATGGGACTCAAGGTCCTGCTGCTTGCGGACTCGACTTCCCGCTGGGCTCAGGCCCTCAGGGAAATGAGTAACCGAATGGAGGAACTCCCGGGAGCGGATGCCTTCCCTGTAGACCTTTCGGCGATCATATCCGCTTTCTATGCCCGCGCCGGCATGGTAGTGCTGAACAACGGGAAGACAGGTTCGGTAACCTTTATCGGAACGGTCTCCCCTGCCGGAGGTAACCTCAAGGAACCGGTGACAGAATCGACGAAGAAGGCGGCAAGATGTTTCTATGCCCTGGAACAGAACCGTGCGGACAAGAAACGTTACCCTGCGGTAAATCCTATCGATTCCTATTCCAAGTATCTTGAATATCCGGAAATCCGCGCCTACCTGTCTGAAAAGGTCGCTCCCGGCTGGGTGGAAATGGTGGAAAAGACCAAGAACATCATCCGCAAGGGCCGCGATGCGCAGGAGCAGATAAACATTCTCGGTGATGACGGTGTCCCTATGACATATCACGAGCAGTTCTGGAAATCGGAACTTGTCGACTTCATCATCCTCCAGCAGGATGCATTCGACCCTGTAGACAGCGTCACTCCGATGGACAGGCAGAAGTACATGCTGGAACTGGTGCTGGGAATCTGCGACAAGGAATTCGGGTTCGATGACTTCGAACAGTGCCGCAAGTTCTTCAACGAAGCGATCAACCTGCTCAAGCAGATGAACTATTCAGAGTTCGGAAGCGAAAATTTCAACAAATATCAGGAACAACTCAATAATCTGATCAGCAATGGCAAATAAGGCATACCAAAGAATATACACCCAACTGGAAAGCATAACGAAAGCGACTGTGGCACTTAAAGCCACCGGTGTAGCCAATGACGAACTTGCCGTAGTGGACGGCAGGCTTGCCCAGGTCGTAAAGACAAAAGGGGATCTGGTGACCTTGCAGGTATTTTCAGGTACTGAGGGGATTCCTACCGATGCTGAAGTGACCTTCCTCGGACATCCCCCGGTGCTAAAGGTCAGCGATGATCTGTCCGGAAGATTCTTCAACGCATACGGGGAACCGATCGACGGAGGTCCGGAAATCGAGGGAGAGGAAAGGCAGATCGGAGGCCCTTCAGTGAACCCGTACAAGAGAAAGCAGCCATCCCAACTCATTCCGACCGGAATCGCAGGTATCGACCTGAACAATACCATAGTCTCCGGACAGAAGATCCCGTTCTTCGCCGACCCTGACCAGCCGTACAACAATGTCATGGCCCAGGTTGCCCTCCGTGCCGACGTGGACAAGATCATCCTCGGTGGAATGGGGCTTTCCAATGACGATTACCTCTACTTACGTCACGAATTCGAATCAGCCGGAGTACTGGACAAGATCATCAGTTTTGTCAATACTACGGAACAGCCTCCTGTCGAAAGGCTTCTGATTCCTGATATGGCCCTTACCGCGGCCGAATATTTTGCAGTGGACAAGAACGAGAAAGTGCTCGTCCTTCTGACGGACATGACCCTGTATGCCGATGCCCTCAGCATTGTCAGCAACCGTATGGACCAGATCCCGTCCAAGGACTCGATGCCGGGCTCCCTCTATTCCGACCTTGCGAAAATCTACGAAAAGGCCGTACAACTTCCGGACGGAGGTTCCATTACCATCATTGCCGTCACCACGCTCAATGACGGGGACATTACCCATGCCATCCCGGACAACACCGGATATATCACTGAAGGACAGTTGTACCTCAGGGCGGATCCGGATTCCGGCAAGGTCATAATCGACCCGTTCAGGTCCCTGTCCCGACTGAAACAACTTGTCATCGGCAAGCAGACACGCGAAGACCACAACCAGGTGATGAACACCGCCGTGCGTCTGTACTCCGATGCGCAGAACGCCAAGACCAAACTGGAGAACGGATTCGACCTCAGCGACTATGACCTCAGATGCCTTGATTTCGCCAAGGAATATGCGACCAGGCTTCTCGCCATCGATGTAAACATCTCGATCAACGAGATGCTGGATACTGCATGGGAACTGTTCGCAAAATATTTCACCAAG
>CALVAE010000024.1 GCA_944325465.1 uncultured Bacteroidales bacterium
GGGATTGCGGCCATAGCGACCGCATGCCTGCTCATATTCTCTTCCGGACGGCATCCGGAACTCGGTATTGACCTTCCAAACAGGAGAAAGGATGTATAGTCTGCTTGACAAGGTAAATGACCCTGCAGACATCAGGGGGTTCAGCATGGAGGAACTCAAGACTCTCTGCGCTGAAATAAGGGACTACATGATAGGATGCTGTTCCAGGAATCCGGGGCATCTCGGTTCAAGTCTCGGAGCGGTGGAACTGATTGTCGGGATACATTATGTATATGATACTCCGAAAGACAATATAGTATTCGATGTCGGCCACCAGGCATACGCCCACAAGATACTTACCGGAAGGAAGGACCTCTTCCGAAGGAACCGCCGAAGCGACGGCATAAGCGGCTTCCCCCGAAGAGAGGAAAGCATATACGACGTATTCGGGACCGGACATTCATCCACTTCCATTTCCGCGGCCCTCGGTCTGGCCCAGGCTGCCCAGTTCAAGGGTACCGGGGAACGGACAGTCGCACTGATAGGAGACGGGGCCCTGTCTGGAGGTCTTGCATTCGAAGGTCTGAACAATGCAGGCATCAGCAAAAGCGATCTGCTGGTCATAATAAACGACAACAATATTTCCATCGACAAGAATATAGGTGCCATGCATGAACACCTTCTCCGGCTCACGACCCATCCTGCATACAACAGACTGAAAAAGGACATCTGGGACCGGATGGGTGCAGGACGTCTGAGAGACCTTGTACAGAATATCGTCGTGACCACGAAGTCACATCTGGTACAGGATTCCGGAGGAGACCTCTTCGAAGCCTTGGGATTCAGGTACTTCGGACCGATTGACGGAAATGACATCTGCCAGGTCACCGATGCTCTGGAGCGGCTCAGGAACATGTCAGGCCCCAGGATACTCCACACCATCACTACAAAAGGCAAGGGCTACGCCCCGGCGGAAGAAGACCAGACCACCTGGCATGCGCCAGGGATGTTCGACCCGGTAACGGGAAAACGTCTCGGGTCGGATAACCGCAGAGAGAGCCGCTATCAGGACGTATTCGGTGAAGTCCTGCTGGAACTTGCCAGGAAAGACGACAGAATCGTAGGGATTACCCCGGCAATGGCAAGCGGATGCGGAATGAACCTGCTGGCTTCGGAAATGCCGGAACGCTTTTTCGATGTGGGCATAGCGGAAGAACATGCCGTCACCTTTGCCGCCGGACTCGCAGCGGGAGGGATGAAACCTTTCTGCAACATCTACTCCTCATTCTCACAGAGAGCATACGACCAGATCATCCACGACGTGGCCCTGCAGAATCTCGGAGTCGTCATCTGTCTGGACAGAAGCGGTCTTGTCGGGGAAGACGGAGCCACGCATCACGGCAATTTCGACATGGCGGCCTACAGGAGCATTCCCAATTGCATAATAGCGGCTCCCCGGAACGAAACGGAACTGAAAAATCTGATGTACACGGCATCCAGAACCCCGTACGGACCTTTTATCATCAGATATCCCCGCGGATACGGAGAAGGCATGGAATGGAGACAGGAGGAATTCGAAGAACTTCCGATCGGGAAGGCCGAAAAAATGGCCGAAGGGAAAGGCGTGGCCATAATAGCGGCCGGACCTGTAGCCAACAGGGTTTGTGATGCCGTTCATGAATACAGGGAGGAACACGGTGAAAACCCGTCTTTATACAATATAAGATACATAAAGCCCCTTGACACGGAAATGCTCGATGAAATAATCGGCAGTCATGAATCAATAATCACTGTCGAGGACGGGAGCGTGGCAGGCGGACTGCACGGAGCGGTTGCAGAATATGTAACAGCAGGAACAAGACAGATACCGGTACGCGCCATAGGCATACCGGACAGATTCATTGGTCAGGGTACACAGTCCGAATTGCGGGCACAATGCGGACTGGACAAAGAGAATATATACAGGGTGATTTGCGAAGAAATGAGAAAAATCCGAAAAAATTTTGGAGATTTAAAATAAATACCTATCTTTGCAATCCCTTTTGTAAAGGCACTGGCGACAGACAAGAGGAAACGCCGATGTAGCTCAGTTGGCTAGAGCACGTGATTTGTAATCTCGGGGTCGTGGGTTCGACTCCCTCCATCGGCTCAAAAGTTCTTTGAAGTTTATTTCGCGGTGAGTCCAACGAAGGAATTGCCCGAAAGAACAAGGATTTTGAAGTTTATTTCGGAATGAGTCCAATTAAGGAATCGACCGAAAGAAACGAAAAAAGGGAGAATACCAGAGTGGCCAAATGGGGCAGACTGTAAATCTGCTGGTTTATACCTTCGGTGGTTCGAATCCATCTTCTCCCACAATTTCAGGCGGAATCTGAAGAGTGAAGCCAATGAAGAAAGGCCGGAAAAGATTTTTGAAGTTTGTTTCCGGATGATTTCGAAGCAGGCAAGCGATGAAGGAAGGAGTTACCTCACGGTAATGACTGACAGAAGAGCGAAGCCAATGAAGAAAGCGCCGGAAAGAAACGAAAAAAGCGGAAGTAGCTCAGTTGGTAGAGCATTAGCCTTCCAAGCTAAGGGTCGCGGGTTCGAACCTCGTCTTCCGCTCAAACTACGCCAGTGTAGCTCAGGGGTAGAGCGCTTCCT
>CALVAE010000025.1 GCA_944325465.1 uncultured Bacteroidales bacterium
TGAGCCTGCCACCGATAATCCTCATAGACATTCCACCGCTTTAAAGTACCTGTAAAGGGACATTTCCTGTTCCCTGGACAATGGCGTATCGAAATACACGGTGGAGACTTCCGGATTCATCTGGAATTTCTTGAGAACCATGAACAGATAGTATTCCGCAGTGGTAAAATCGACGGCCTGGAAGGAATTGCATAACTTCAGAGCGGTATTTTCAGCCACTACAAGATAGAGTATCCCCTCGTGGTAAGCCGCAACTATCCTGTTATGCTCCTTCAGTCTGCCTGCAGCGGCAAGCAGATGATACAGTTCCGGCAATGCGGAAGATCCGTAAGGTCTGGCATATATCAGAACAGCTCCGAACTGCGGGACTTCCACCGCAGCAACCTCCTCCGTCTCGTCCACATCGGCCGTTTCTACAAGCATTGCCCTCGCCGAAGACTGTTCATAGAACCTCTCCGGGACGAGGGCACACCTGCTTGTAAATAATATACTGCTACTCCCAGTTTCCGGCATTGTTGTTTGGAGCGGTAATACTTCCCACTTTCAGACCCGGATAACGCCCGGTATCCTTTCTTTCTGCGTCAAGATTGATTCTCAACTGGTTGTCAAGTCCCTTGAGAAGAGCCTTGTAAGGCATGCTTGCTTCAAAGAGCGGCACATCGACTCCGGATACCTTCTTGACAGTAGACTCCATGATGATGGAATCGCCGCAGAACGGAATGAACGCGATTGAATCGATATGGAAATCAGGACGGTTGTTGAAAAGCGTATCCCTTACAGGAATGTCATTCTCAACCGCAAAGACGAGATGCTCCCCTTTAAGATATAGTTCGTACATCTGTTCAGGGGTTATCCTCGGGTTACGTTTTTTGAGTCTCTCGGTATTGACTACTGCAAGGGAGTCATCGTTTGACCCGATCTGCATCACGACCTTGATGTCACCGGTGTTGTAGAATGCCTTCAGAGAATCGAATGAAGACGTAAAATGGCCGGTCTCTGTCTTGTATGCCTCCTGGAGAGTACGGAGATCTTTCAGACGCTGGATACCGACACTTTCACGGTAGTTCTTCTGCTCATTGAACCTTACTGGCTGCTGTACGCTCTCCACAATAAGGTAGACCAACCCTATGATAACGATAGGGAGGATCAGATAGGAAAAAAGTTTCTTGACCATTTATATTATGTATTTTATTTATTCCAAATTCCGGACAAAGTTAAAAATTTGATTTATCAAATGCAATATAATTTGTAATTTTGCGAGCGAATTTAAAACTCTTTGCATGAAAGCATTGGATAAAAACGACATAGAGTCATTCGACAGGCTCATACGCACTTCAGGGAAAATCACGGTTACGGGACACATGCATCCGGACGGTGACGCCGTCGGCAGCGGGACCGCCATGCTCGGATACCTTGCAGGTCGTGGAAAAGACGCCATGCTTGTCCTGCCGGACCCTTATCCGTCTTCTCTGGGATTCCTGGCCGGCAATCCGGCGGAAAGGATAATCATCCACTCGGAATCCGCAAAAAAGGCAGAAGAGAGACTCCTGTCAAGCGATCTGGTCATCTGTCTGGATTTCAATGCATTTTCCAGGACCGGAGATCTTGAGGAAACCATGTATGCCTGCACTGGAGGGAAGGTACTGATCGACCACCATCTCAATCCCGAATCAGGAGATTTCGACCTGTGCTTTTCCGAGACGGAAGTATCCTCAACTGCAGAACTGCTGTACTACATCCTGCTTGAAATGCCGGACATCTCCCACGAAGCCTGCCGGCTGCCGGCGATAACGGCGACAGCACTGATGACCGGCATGACCACCGACACCAACAATTTCGCCAATTCGGTATTCCCTACCACCCTTGACATGGCATCCTCCCTGCTTGCGACAGGAGTGGACAGGGACCTTATCCTGGACAATATTCTGAACAGTTACAAGGAGTCACGGATCAGACTGATGGGATACCTTCTCGACAAAAGGCTGGAAATCACGGAAGACGGAGTGGCATACATGATACTTGACAGTGAAACCATCAGGAAATTCGGAATCAGCGACGGGGATACTGAAGGGTTCGTCAACATCCCGCTGGCCATCAGGAATGTGAAAATGAGCATATTCCTCAAACAGGACAAGGACAGGTTCAGGGTATCAGTAAGGTCAAAAAAAGGGATATCCGCGAATTCCTGTGCCAGTGAATTCTTCAACGGGGGCGGGCACGAGCAGGCATCGGGCGGAAAACTGATGATCCCCGATGATGTAAGGAACCTGGAAGAAGCGGCAATATACATTGAAAAGTCAACTCACATTTTCTTCAACAGATGACAAGACAACACCTGATATTCATTACGGGCCTTGCCCTGACAATTCCGGCATGCACCAGCCAGAGCCTGGAAACGACATTCAACGAACAAGAGACGGACATTGCCGACTATGCGGAAACCGCGAAGTTCGTGGCTTGCGAATTCATCCGGCAGACCGATGCGGACGGGAACCCCCAGTTTAATGATGACGGGTCGGAAGTCCTGGTTCGGGAGGCGACCGATACCATAATTCCTGCCGTAACCCATAACGGAGGGGCCACAAGGCTCACCATAATAGACGGCAGCGGCGCTCCTCTTTCCGAATCCGGATCAGCCACGATATATTTTGCAGGATATGTCTTCACTTCAGGCCCGGAATGGACGGATTACGTTTCCGCAGATATTGACGGGACCGGAACGACCTGGCTCCTGTCAACACCTTATACTACATTTACGGTAAGTTCTTCGGCCGAAGGGGTGACGATAGGCGGGACCGGTTCCGCAAACGGACTGTCCCTGTTCGCTACAAACCATTATGCGACGGCCGGACTGTCCGGATGGACGCTTTCCGACGGAGACTATGAACCGATAACCGTAGACCTGTCAAGCGGTGACCTGATAGAAGGTCTGCAGGCAGGTCTGCCGGGAGTCAGGGCAGGAGAAGTCTGCGACATACTTTTTTCCGGGCGGTACGGACTCGGGAAGAAGCCTCTCGGCACGGTTCCTGCAAATTCCGCCCTGCTCTACAGAATATGGGTCGTCAGCATATCCGAATGACATTCGGGACTCCGTACGTCCGGATGAAAACATATAAACTGCCCGCGTCAGGGCAGAGCAAATAAATTTGTTCCGCTTTCGGCTTATTCGTATATTTGCAGGTTCAACAGACAGACAGGAATGAGAAGATTTATTACAGCAACAGCCATCTCCGCCGCGGTTATGATAGCCGCCGGATGCGCAAAGGAACGCACCGTTTCCTCAAACGAGGCGACAAAAAGATATTTCGATGCCTGGATAGACGTCCAGAAAAAGGCTCACCCGGAATATATGTGGGAAAAGGTCGGAGACGGCATATATATCCTTGAAGACGCTGAAGGTGACGGGGATGTGATAACCGATTCATCTTACGTTCTTGTCAACTATACATGCACCGATCTTGAAGGAAACATCATCGAGACCAATTCGGAAGAACTCTCCCACAAGGCAGACCTTAATTATGACGAATCGTACTATTATGGTCCTGCCACATGGATCAACAGCGACGTTTCACTGACCGTGGGCGTTAGGGATATCATAATCGGAATGAAGAAAGGCGGTACACGAAAGGCCGTGATACCGTCCTGGCTCAGTTCAACGACAAGATACGGGTCCGAAGAAGAATATCTGGCGAATGTGAACGACGGCTCCAATTACATCTATGAAATCAACATAGCGGATGCCACAACGGACATTTTCAAGTACCAGACGGATTCGATGGATAGATACTGGAAAAGGAATGTCATGCACACCGACCCGGACAGCCCGGAAGGGTCAGAGCAGTCACCGTACCCTGGCCCGGACGGCATCCTCTTCAAGGAAAAATGGGATACCGCATATACGGGATTCCTGTTCCGGCAGTATTTCAACAATCTTGAAACAGACGAGAACGGCAGTCCTTCCATGAGATTCAAGAAAGACTCCACACTTTATATAAACTATACCGGACGGCTCCTGAACGGACAGGTGTTCGACACGACCATTGCCGATACCGCAAAAGTCCACAATATCTACAGCCCTACAAAATCCTACGAACCGGTGGAAATCAAATGGTCTTCCGATTCGACGGCAATCACTTTCGGCGGGTCAGATGAGATCATCAACGGATTCAAATCGATGCTGAAACACCTCTGCAACGAGGAGCCCGGGAAGGAGGAAAGTTTCACGGACGGAGAAAGGGCGGTAGCCATCTTCTACTCCAGCCTCGGATACGGCTATTCCGGAAGCGGTTCGGTTATCCCCGGTTTCTCTCCGCTCAGATTTGACGTAACAGTCGTAAAACAGGAGGAAGAATAATGGCGGCGGACAAAAGCGCGGTTCCGGTTGAATTGGGGACGGAACCTATAGGCAGGCTTCTCAAGGAATACGCCCTGCCCGCCATAATCGCAATGACGGCATCTTCGCTGTACAATATGATCGACAGCATATTCATCGGGCAGGGTGTCGGTGCTCTCGCCATATCGGGACTTGCCGTCACCTTCCCTCTGATGAACCTGTCCACTGCCTTCGGAACCCTTGTCGGCATCGGAGGCACCACAATCCTGTCCATACTGCTTGGCCAGAAGAACTATGCAGCAGCCAACAAGGTCCTCAGCAACATTGTCACTCTGAACATAATCATCGGACTGGCATTCACCGTTGTGGCCCTCGCGTTCCTGGACCCGATACTCTTCTTCTTCGGAGCCAGTGAAAATACGATAGTCTATGCCAGGGAGTATATGCAGATCATCCTGTACGGGAACATCATATCCCACGTCTACTTCGGTCTGAACGGAGCCCTCCGCGCATCCGGCAGTCCCAGGAAAGCGATGAACCTGACCCTGCTTTCGGTCGCGCTGAACATAATCCTTGCTCCGGTAATGATCTTCTGGATGGACATGGAAATCCGGGGTGCTGCACTGGCTACCGTAATCGCCCAGGCAATCTCCCTTACATTCTCCATGAGCCATTTCAGTGACAGCCGCAGGACAGTACATTTCGAGAAAGGCATAATAAGACTAGACTGGAGAATCGCCAAGGATTCCTTTGCCATAGGATTCGGCCCTTTCCTGATGAATTCGGCAGCCTGCCTGGTGACCCTTTTCATCAACCAGCAGTTCCGTAAATACAGCGGCGACATCGGAATCGGAGCCTACGGTATAGACAACCGGCTCACATTCATATTCGTAATGATCTGCTCGGGGCTTAACCAGGGAATGCAGCCCATCGCCGGATACAACTACGGGGCAAGGAAATACAGCAGGGTGAAGGAAGTCTACAAAAAGGCCGTCCTCTACGCCACTGTCGTCACTACCCTGTGCTTCATTGTCTCGGTGTTCTTCCCGAATGCAGTAACCAGAATATTCACTACCGACAGGGACCTGATAGAGACTGCCAACCACGGACTCAGGATAATGAACCTGGTCTTCCCTCTCGTAGGATTCCAGATTGTGTCCACCAACCTGTTCCAGTGCCTGGGAATGGTCCAGAAATCCATTTTCCTGTCTCTGTCAAGGCAGATACTCTGCCTGCTTCCTGTCCTGTACCTCCTGCCGCTGGCCCTTGATGCCGACGGTATCTGGTGGAGTTTCCCTATCAGCGATGCATTTGCAAGCATAATGACAATCATCCTGATAATACAACTTTTCAAGAAACTCGGAAAACTGAAGGACGGAGATGACCCTGCCATTCTCGGCAGCAAGATCTGACCCGGACAGAAGACCATATTTAAAACATATCACATAAACGGACTGCAAATTATGAAAGGACTGATAATCAATGTCGGAAGACAGTTCGGGAGCGGCGGGAAACTCGTAGCCCTCGAAATCGGCAGACAACTCGGAATCAATGTATATGACAACGAACTGATATCCAAGGCAGCAGAGGCCAGCGGCTTCAGCCGTGACCTTTTCATAAAGAACGACGAAAAAAGAAGCATCTTCTCGTTCTCTTCCTTCTTCTCCCCCCAGGGATTCGGACAGATGGGCAACTGCATAGACGAGAGCGCCCTCTTCAAGATACAGAGCAACGTCATCAGGGACATAGCCGAACATGAATCAGCAGTGATTGTAGGAAGATGTGCAGACTACATCCTCAGGGACAGAGGCATGACTCTGGATGTCTTCGTATCCGCTCCTCTTGAAGACAGGATACGGAGAGTATCGGAAAGGATGGGCCTTGCCGAGGACAAGGCCGAGGATATCATCCACAGCAATGACCGCAAGAGGGAGACATATTACAATTACTTCACTTTCGGCAACTGGGGCGTGGCTTCAAATTATGACCTATGCATCGATTCATCGATTCTTGGAATAGAGAAGACCGCCGGATACATAATTGATTTCGCCCGCAGGGCAGGCAAGTTGAAGTAGGCAATGAAGAAGTGGTTGCTTGCAGCATCAGTACTGTCCTGTGCAGTAGCGGTAATCATTGCCTCTGCATCTTCATTCAGGCATGGCAGGGAACAGACAGCCGCAACGAATGAAAAGGAGGATATCCAGGTAAGGCTCAACGACACTCTCACCAACCAGATGTCGGAGATCCCGGAACTTCATGACATGGATATCAACATAGAAGAATTCCTGAAAAGATGGGAAATCCGCGGTGCATCCCTTGCAATCATGCGCAACGACTCCCTTGTATATGCCAAGGGTTACGGATGGGCCGATGCTGAAGACAGCATCAGGATGAAACCGGGCAACATCCTCCGGATGGCATCAGTATCCAAACTGATAACCGCCGCAGGTATCATGAAGATGAAGGAAGACGGACTGCTGTCCCTGCAGGATACCGTATTCGGTCCTCGCGGGATATTGAATGATTCCACTTTCACGAAGGCCGTCCGGGACAAGAGAATCTTCCGGATCACCATTGAACACCTCCTCAGACACCAAGGAGGATTCTCGACCGGACACGGAGACCCAATGTTCTCATCACAGGATATGATAAGACAGTTCCATCTGGACGGTGCGCCTGACAGCAGGACTCTCGTAAGGTGCGAACTGACCAGATGGCTCGGCTTCGCCCCCGGGACCTCACAGCAATATTCCAATTTCGGGTTCCTGCTTCTGTCACTCGTGATAGAGAAACTGTCATGCCAGACCTACGAAGACTACATCCAGGAGAACATCCTGCGTCCTGCAGGCTGTCTTGACATGCACATTGCGAAGAACTATTATGAAGAACGGTATCCGAACGAAGTGAAATACTACATGCAGGCAGGTTCGGAACCTTGCGAGGAATACAACCTTAGCGGAAGGATGGTGGAAAGATGTTACGGAGGCAGCAATATAACAGGTCTTTCCGGAGCCGGAGCATGGGTGGGATCTCCAGCCGAACTGTGCCGTTTCGTAGCCGCCATAGACGGGAAACCTGAAGTCAGGGACGTAATCGACACTGCCAGCGTGGCGGAAATGACGGAATATTTCGATCCGGAGACATTCTCACTCGGATGGAACGACACCAAGCCTGACGGTGAATGGACCCGGACAGGAACCCTGTCCGGGACATCCGCCCTGGTGAAATGCTACCCTGACGGAGAATGCTGGATCATGATAACGAATACGGGCACCTACCGGGGCCCGCATTTCTCGAAATATGTCTCCACCCTGTTCAGAAACTGCAGGGAAGCATACAGCAAATATCTGCCGGACTACAACCTGTTCGGATCATAGGTCCTGACCTCGAACTCTCCGGACAGGATGCCGTAGCCGTTCTCCGCCAGGGAGGACAGTTCGTTTTCCCCGGGATATACGACAACCGGTGCGATAAACCTGACTCTGTCGGTTATTGCATCGGTTATCATATTGTTGTGGGCTATTCCTCCGGTAAGGATAATGACATCTACCTTCCCGCAGACCACAGGAGCCATATAGCCTATATACTTTGCTACCGATGCGCAGTATCCCCTGATAAAGAGATCAGCCTCCTCATTGCCTTCCCGGGACATACGGACTATCTCCCGGAAATCGTTTGTTCCGAAATAGGCCATGGCCCCGCCATTGCCTACCAGGAGTTTCTTGACTTCATCCTTGGTATATCTGCCGCTGAAGCACATCTCCACAAGAGGGAATGCAGGCACAGTCCCTGCCCTTTCCGTCGACACAGGGCCGTCGCCGCCAAGCGCATCATTGGTATCGATGACCAGACCGCCCCGGTGCAGGGAAACGGACACTCCGCCCCCCATGTGGGCGACTATGGCAGTGACATCCTTTGCTGTCCTGCCCGTACTTCTCGCGTACCGCCTTACCATCGCCCTTGAATTCAGGGCATGGAACAGGGTCCTTCTCCGGAATTCAGGACGCCCACCGATTTTCAGTTCAGGAAGCATCTCGTCAGCCATCGGAGGGTCCGCTATATAGGCTCCGCATGATGCATCCAGTCCCTTTGACCTTCTCGCCTCATTCACCATATCCGCTATGTCATCCGCGATTATGGCGCTGAGATTGCAGGCGTGCCTGCCTTCCTTCGCTTCATAAAGGGCATCCCGCATGGATTGCGTGACTCTGTACACCCCTGTCCTTATAGGCGTAATGAGACCGCCTCTCGCCATCACAATATCAATGGTATCAAGCGCAATGCCTCTGGAAGCAAGAAAGTCTGTGATGGCATCCCGGGAAACCTCCTCGAGATCCATCACAGACCTGTATTTCGACAGGGTTTCCGCACTGAAGGCTATATTTTCCTCAAATACCGGATTGCCTGACTCGAAAAAACCTATTTTAGTGGATGTAGACCCTGTATTTATAACCAGTATCCTTCCTTCCATACCGGCTATTTTGCAGACATAGCAGCAATAGCTATGGAATTGAGTTTGGTATCAATGCTGTCGGCGCGGCTGGAAAGGACGCAAGGCACTTTTGCACCTACGACCATGCCCGCCTGCTTGACATTGGCAGCCAGTTTGGAGTTGCATTTGTAGAATACGTTGGCTGACTCTATGTTAGGGAAGACCAGACAGTCCGCATCACCCGCTACAGGGCTGGCGACATGCTTGATCTCGACGGCTTCCTGATCTATCGCCACATCAAGGGCAAGAGGGCCGTCCGCTATGCAGTTGCGGATCTGTCCCCTGTCCACCATCTTGGCTATGATCGCAGCCTCTACACAAGCAGGCATCTTGTAGAGCATCTGCTCGGTCGCTGCAATGAGAGCCACCTTCGGCTTGTCAATTCCCATAGCGCGGGCCGTATTGACAAGGTAGTTCAGAATGGCGACCTTCTGGGTAAGATCCGGTGCAGGAATTACAGCCATATCCCCTATGAAAAGGAGTTTATGGTAATTGGGATTCTCGATTACAGCACAGTGGCTCAACACGGCCTTGGGAGGAAGAAGACCTGTCTCCTTGTTCAGGATAGCCCTCATGAACTTGTCCGTACTGCAGAGACCTTTCATAAGTATATCCCCTTCGCCCTGGTTGACCATGGTCACCGCCTCCGCTACCGCAGGAAGTTCGGACGGATTGTGTACAATGCCGAACTTGCCCATATCGATACCCTGGCTTTCGCATTCCGCCTTTATCAGAGCCTCATCCCCGACAAGGGTAGCCTCCACGATACCAAGGTCTACGGCCTTGCTAGCCGCTGCAATCGTGTGGCCGTCGACAGCCCACGCTGCTATCATTCTCTTTTTTGCCCCTCTCCCGGCGAGTTCGGCAAAAATATCTTCAAATTTCGTGAACATAATATTGGTTTTTAGTTATTCTCTTCCTCATTTACGACTATATGCATAGTATCCTGTGCTATCACAAGTTCCTCGTTCGTCGTTATGACAGCGACCTTCACTTTCGAGTCCGGAAGTGAGATCAGGGTGTCCCTGCCTGTCGCGACGTTCGCCTCATAGTCGAACTTCACCCCGAGATAGGAAAGATTCTCGCATACCCTGCGACGCATGCGGCTGTTGTTCTCCCCTATTCCACCGGTGAAGACTATCAGGTCCACACCGTTCATCACGGCTGCGTATGCTCCGATGTATTTTGTCACATCGTACACGAGTTTCTTGAGGGTCAGTTTCGCTTTCGGATCGCCTGAATTGGCGGCATCGTTCAGGTCACGCGCATCGGAAGATACGCAGGAAAGGCCGAGAAAACCGCTCTTCTTGTTGAGTACCTTGCTCATTTCCTCCGGAGAAAGGCCCTCCTTCTCCTCAAGGTATGTCACTACATCAGGATCGATACTGCCGCACCTTGTCCCCATGATCACGCCTTCAAGCGGTGTGAAACCCATCGAAGTATCTATTGACTTGCCGTTGACAACCGCCGTTATGGAACTTCCGTTGCCGAGATGGCAGGTTATGATCTTGGAATTGGTCAGTTCCTGTCCTGTGAATTTCGCACCCTTTGCCGATACGTATTTATGGCTTGTGCCGTGGAAACCGTATCTGCGGATGCGGTATTTCTCATAATATTCATAAGGAAGGGCGTACATGTATGCATAGGAAGGCATCGTCTGATGGAAGGCGGTATCGAAGACAGCCACCTGCGGAACCGTAGGCAAGGCCTTCTGCACTGCCCTGATTCCGAGCAGATTTGCAGGATTATGAAGAGGTGCGATATCGCAGCACTTCTCTATCTGTGCTATCACCTTGTCATCAATCAGTTTGCTGCAGAAGAACTCCTCGCCGCCATGGACAACCCTGTGTCCCACGGCCTCAATATCCTCAAGAGAGGAAAGCACTCCGTATTCCTTGTCCAGAAGAGCCTCAAGCACAGCCTTGATCCCGACTGTGTGGTCGCTGATAGGCATCTCCCTGACAAGTTTGTCTTTGCCGGCAGCCTGATGCTTCAGACAGCCCATATCCATTCCTATCCTCTCGACGAGGCCCTTTGCAAGAAGGTCGTAGACATCATCTCCCTTCATATCCAGAAGCTGATACTTGAGGGAAGAACTTCCGCAGTTCAAAACAAGGATTATCATAATTCTGTCTTAAATTTTTAAATCTTATAATTTTTTGTGACACATTGGCGCAAAGTTAAAAAATTTATAACTATTTTCGCAAAAAATCGGAACGAAATGGATGAAGGGAGAGAATCTGTGGGGCTGGCCATTCCTTTCACGGCAGGCATCGCCGCCGTAAATTACTCATTACAAGCATTCTACATCAGCGGGAAAAGTCTTGATACAGCGGCATCAGCCGCACTTGCAATGACTCTGGTCCTTGCCGGAATACTCTGGACAATGCTCAAGGGACATCACGGGCACAGTCCGGAAAACGGAATTTCCCGGGCTGTCGGAGGAAGAATGGGGCTGTGGATACTGTTCCTCGTTACCGGAGCGGCAGTCGCACTCATCAACGCCATTCCGCATGTTTCCGGGCCCGAAGATCCCGGTCCGGCCGAAATCTGCTCGGAGCATCTCAAGTCCCTCATACGCTCCGTCCCGTTGTCCGATACCGGGAACAATGCCCTTATGACGGCCTTCCTTACCGGAGACCAAAACGATCTTGACCGGACCGTAAAGGATGCCTTCAGGGAAAGCGGCGCCTCACATCTGCTCGCTCTGTCAGGAATGCATCTGAGCATCATATATCTCGTGGTATCGAAAATCCTTTCCGTACTTGGAAATACACCTGCCGTACGTTTCGGCAGATCCGCAGCAATCATAACCGGCTCGGCTTTCTTTACCGTAATGACAGGCGCCGTACCGTCTCTTGTCAGGGCCTTCTTCTTCATCCTGCTGCGGGAATGCGCCCTGCTGACAGGACGGAGCAGGGACAGCATAAATATTTTCTGCACCGCCCTTATCCTACAATTGGCAATTACGCCGTCAGTAGTGACTTCGGCCGGTTTCCAGTTATCCTATCTGGCCATGCTCGGCATATTCCTGCTATACAGACCTATAGACAGGCTATGGGACCGATACGGTACCGAGGGGGATCAGACAGACGGGCAGGGACACCATGACGGGCATTCCGGCAGCATGGGCAGGGACGATATCCTGACCATGTATCCCGACAATCAGGTATCCGATACAATGCCGGAGGACGGACATGGCGGGAGCGGCATCCTCCGCATCATCACGAAAACGATGAGATACATCTGGTCAATGTGCGCACTGTCGATAGCCTGCCAGACATTCACTGCCCCGGTCGTACTGCTCTATTTCGGTACCTTTCCACAATACTTCCTCATCACGAATCTGCTCTGCATTCCCCTGAGCAACCTGATCATGGTTCTGTCAATAGTGATCCTACCCCTCCACGCAGCAGGGATATGCCCGGAGTTCCTGACAGACGCCGACAACCTTCTCCTCACGGCCCTCACCGACATTCTCGGCATAATACAGGCAATGTAACGGTTCAATCGGAAAGCCAGGTGCCGAACTGGCCGGATGCTGCGGCATCGGAAGTGCCGGAGTCCTGCGGAAGGGAACGGGCATAGATAAGATAGCCCTTGAGATCAGGACGGCCCTGGATGAATTCCTTTGCCTTTTCGTAGCCGATGACCATACAGTATGTGGCCAGGGCATCTGCCGTAGCCGCATCCCTGGCAATCACGGTCGCGCTCAGCAGTGAGTCCGCAGCCGGATATCCGGTACGGGGATCTATCGTATGGGCGTATTTCCTGCCGTCCTTTATATAATATTTGCGATAATTGCCGGAAGTCACTATGCCGCAAGGCCCGCCATCCGTTGTCAGCGTTCCTTCAAGCATGGCTCCCGGTACATTATTCCCGTCAACAGGCCTGTCAACACCGACAATCCACGGCTTGCCTGACGGATTCAGTCCGTCACAGTAAATTTCACCTCCTATATCCACCAGCATGTCCTCGACACCTATCGAATACAGGTAACGGGCGATGAGATCGCAGGTATACCCCTGGGCTATCGCATTGTAATTCAGACTTGGAAGAGCAGGAAGCCCATCCCTGACAAGATCGGACAGGGCCAGAGTCCCGTCCTCCGCCACAGCGTCCGCCATATCCGGATCCAGCCTGTCCATCCCGCACCTGGACATGACTTCAGTCACCTTCGCGTCAGAAGGCAGGCTGCCCTCCTTGAATCCGAATCCCCAGATATCGAAAAGAGGTCCGGATGCCGTATCGAATGCCCCTCCGGTCTCTTCAAAAAAACGGTAGGACATCCCGTATATGTCCATGAAAATGCTGTCCGGGACAATCCTTTCCCCATTGTTGAAACGGGTAAGCAGGGATTTGCCGTTGTAACCCGAAAGGGAATTGTCAATCGCAAGGATGATGGAATCTATTCCTTCCTTGATATTCCCGGGACTTTCCCTGACTTCTCCTCTGCTGTTCTTCAGATTGAGTTTCACAGTATAGGTCCCGCCCTGGGCATACCCGGATACAGAGACATATTCCTGTTCAGGTACGCATGAGACGGACAGGATAAGTAACGACAGGACAAGCGGATACACTGCAACGGGATTTACGGCACCTGACAACATGCCGGATTTTCTTACATTTTTCTGCATATAAGGCAAACTATTTGTACAAAGGTAGCGGATTTTCGCAAAAAAATGCGGATATTTGTGGGATTGTTATTTTTAACCAACGTTTACGCAAGAAAGATGTCATTCAGAAAGATCAGGACAATACTGCCGGTTGCATTGGCTTTTATCGCGGTTGTCGCATGCAAGAAAGAAGAGGAATCAACGACATATCCATCGCTTGAAGGCCGGGTTTCATTCGACCTTGAACCGTATCTCGGACAGAACGAAACGGTTACAATGACAGCGGAAGGCGCGGAACATCCCGAAGGAGGAGAGATAACCTATTCATGGAGCATCAGTCCGGAAATAGATGCTGATGAAGACGAAGACTCCGACAAGGACGAAGGTCCCGTCTTCACGCAGAATTTCGGGACCGAATTCAGGACATATTCCGTAACCTGCTCGGCGTCGGCGAGCGGATATAACGGCATTTCGACAACAAGGACTACGACCATAGTAAAAGGCGGACTTGACGGAACCGGTTCGATTACCGGCATCGACATTTCCGGAGCGGCAGGCACGGTTACGGATACGGAGGGGAACGAATACCATTATACTGCAATAGGTTCTCTCGACTGGTTCATCCAGAACCTTGCGTCAAAGGAATCCGGACAGGATGGGAAGGAATACGGTATCCCGTATGACAATGCGGATATCATGTCCGACATCTTCGGCAGATATTACAGTTATGAGGACGCTCTGAATGCCTGTCCTGAAGGCTGGAGACTGCCTTCGGAAGAAGAATGGGAATCATGTTTCGGTGAATCAGGAAGCGGAGACCTTATGGTAAAATCCCAATTCAACGGAACCGAGATGTGGGAATTCTGGCCTGAAGTGAAGATTACAAACAGTACAGGATTCTGTGCGATTCCCGCCGGATATGCCAACATTGAAAGCAGAAGTTTTTCCGGACTGTACGGATGGGCGGCCTTCTGGGTTGCGTCAGACGGTGACGCTTCTTCAGAAGACATGGCTCCGGTCAAGTACATCAGAGAAGACAATCCGGAAATTCAAACCTTCATGGCCGACAAGGCATCATTCGGAGCATCTGTCAGATGCGTAAGGGATCATCAGGATACCATTTGACAAATTACAACACATTCAAACTGCTATAGAAAATGAAAAAGGGACTGACAATCATCATTATACTCGCCGTTGTCGTACTGGGCCTTTTCTTCTGGGTCAAGAACTCATACAACAGGCTCGTTGCCGGAGACGAACAGGTAAGCGCAGCCTGGGCTCAGGTCGAAAACGTCTACCAGCGACGTGCAGACCTGATACCGAATCTCGTCGCCACTGTCAAAGGCTATGCTGAACACGAATCCGAGACCCTCGAAGCCGTCGTCTCTGCAAGGGCAAAGGCCACACAGGTGACAGTTGACCCTGACAAACTTACGGAAGAGGAGATAGCAAGGTTTCAGGAAGCCCAGGGAGAACTCGGTTCCGCTCTCGGCAGGCTGATGATGATTACGGAAAACTATCCTGACCTGAAGGCCAACAGGAACTTCTCGGATCTTCAGGCCCAACTCGAAGGGACGGAAAACCGCATTACGGTCGAAAGACAGAAATACAATGATACGGCCAGGGCATACAATGTCAGTGTCCGCAGTTTCCCTTCGAACATCATTGCCTCTATCTTCAATTTCGAGACAAAAGGCTATTTCAAGGCTGCTGACGGAGCCGGGACAGCACCTGTAGTGGAATTTTAGGAACCCGGATGTTCGGGACATACCCTGTTTTCCGGATTACCGATATGATAAAGAGGTGTCTAAGCAAACTGATCCTCGCTGCGACATTGTGTACCGCGGCATGTGCCGTTGCTGTCGCTATACCTTCAAGGCCTGAACCGGCAAGACTTGTCAACGATTTCGCCGGGATATTCTCTCCCGGACAGACAATGCGTCTTGAGAGGGCCCTGGTCGCTTTCGATGACAGTACATCCAACCAGATAGCCGTAGTGACCGTTACCGACCTTGAAGGATACACGGCATCCGGATATGCCACCCAGATAGGTCTGGCCTGGGATATAGGGACTGCTGCCAATGACAATGGCATCGTGGTCCTGATAAAGCCGAAGACGGAAGATTCCTATGGAGATGTGGCAATCAGCATCGGATACGGCCTTGAAGGCGCAATCCCTGATGTCTACTGCAAACGCATCATAGACAACGAGATGATTCCGTATTTCGCAGCCGGGGACTACTATTCCGGAACCGTTGCAGGATGCAAGGTACTTATGCAACTTGCATCAGGAGAGATATCCGAACCGCGCGGAGACAAGTCGGAATTCAGCCTTTTCGGCCTGCTCGTCTTCTTCATTATATTCAGTATCATATTCTTCTCCACTCTCGGACGCGGAGACAGAGGTGGCAGAGGAGGCAACAACGGAGGCACCGGCGGCATCGATGCCGATGACATAATGCGGGGAATCATCATAGGCAACATGTTCGGAGGGGGAAGGCACAGAGGCGGATTCGGAGGAAATTCCGGAGGTTTTGGAGGAGGCGGATTCTCCGGCGGAGACTTTGGCGGCTTCGGAGGAGGAGACTTCGGTGGCGGCGGAGCGTCCGGCCGCTGGTAGACAGAGGCACGGAATCACTTGCAGGTCACCTGAGATCGGTGACAAAATATTCCGGCCCGAAAGACGGGATAGCGAATTCCGTCCCATCCCCCGGAGTGCTGAATTCCATTTCCGACAAATAAAACACTATCCTGGCTTTTACTGTCTGGAGTTCGGCCCCGACAAGAGTGATCCCATCCGGACTGAAATAGAGAGACATTTCCGATATGTCAGCACCTGCAGTCTTCGGAGACAGGTCATATCTGACAGCCTGACGTCCGTTGAAAACGGACTGCAACCCCTGCGTATCCCAAGAGAACTCACCTCCGATGTTCCGCACAAGGGCTGCCGGATTCACAAACGCCCCTGATCCGGCCCATACAGGTTCAATGACGACTTCCTTCGCTGACTCATCCGCCGTACACACGGACTTTCCGTCACACCATATCTCCAGACCGTCCCCGGATATTCGGTAGGCATCCCCTTGAACGGTGACATTACCTTTTCCTGTAAGAGCGACATCTGTATCCGTCATCTCATAAGAATATGAAAACCGTACTCTTGATGCAGCCACCCTGTCGGCAAAAGCTTGAACCGCATCATTCCGGGAGGAAGCCCTCCCCTGAACCGTAAAGGACAGCACAAGCGGCAACATCAGAGCGAACGCTCTGAATATGACTGGAAAAACGGATCCTGCTGGTTTCATACCCGATCAACTATTCATATACGTATCCAGAATTCCCTGAAGTTCATCCAGGTCGGAAACAAGTACCTGCCTTGGCTTGGACCCCTCCTGAGGTCCCACGATTCCGGCAGCCTCCAACTGGTCCATCACCCTTCCCGCCCTGGCATACCCCATTCCGAGGCTACGCTGCAGATCCGACGTGGAACCTTTCTGACGCCTTACGACATACTCCGCCGCATCCTTGAAATTCTCATCTAGATGCTGCATGTCAATTTCACCTGAACCGCCTTCCTGATTGGACGATTCAGGTTCCGGAAGATAATACGGGGTGTTGTAGCATTGCTTGTACCCGGTCTGTCCTCCTATGAAATCAGTCACCCTGTATATCTCATCCATGCTTATCATGGCACACTGCACACGCTCAATCTCTACTCCGGCATAATAAAGCATGTCTCCTTTTCCTATGAGTTTTTCAGCACCCGGAGTATCCAGAATCGTATTCGAATCCACTCTGGTAGAAGTCCGGAATGCTATCCTCATAGGGAAATTGGTCTTGATGATACCGGTCACCACGTCCACGGACGGACGCTGGGTCGCTATGATAACATGGATTCCGGCAGCCCTGCCTTTCTGCGCAAGACGGATAATCGATGTAGTTATATTTCTTGCCTGCGACTTGGCCTCGGAACCGGATGACACCGACATTATAAGGTCTGCATACTCGTCTATCACAACGACTATATACGGAAGAAAACGGTGTCCCTCGTTAGGATTCAGATGCCTGTCCCTGAATTTTTCATTGTAAAGCTTGACATTGTTTGCTGACGTAACACTCATCAGTTTGTACCTCTCATCCATTTCAGTACACAGGGACTGCAATATCGTCTCTGCCTGTTTCGGATTCTTCACGATCGCACCGGACATCTCTTCCTGCTCGTTTGCAGCCGTAGGCAAGACAGCGAGATAATGTTTCAGCAGTTTGGAGTACGCATTGAACTCCACCATTTTCGGATCAACGAAGACGAATTTCAGTTCTGAAGGATGCTTTGCATACAACAGGGAGGTTATAATCACATTCAATCCTACCGACTTTCCCTGCTTGGTCGCTCCCGCCACAAGCAGATGGGGAGCCTCGGCAAGATCGAA
>CALVAE010000026.1 GCA_944325465.1 uncultured Bacteroidales bacterium
TGGGGACAAGAAAAAAGGACAACCCGAATGAGTTGTCCTGCGTAGTAGCGGGGGAAGGACTCGAACCTCCGACCTCCGGGTTATGAGCCCGACGAGCTACCAACTGCTCTACCCCGCGGTATTGGACTGCAAAGGTAAGAACATTTTTGAAAATACCAAAATATTCTTGGGTTTTTCTGTATTTTCTTTGCGGACGAGTCTTACTGTTGCTGTTTTTCCGCCTTCCGGGAAGAAGAGATGACCATAAATGTTATGGCCGCCATAGTCAGGATAATGCCTGTAATGACATTTGTCGTGACAGGTTCCCCGAATGCGATGGCACCGACAAGAATGGCAGTGACCGGTTCGAATACTCCGAGTACGGAAGCCTTTGTGGCCCCGATGAGGCGGGTTGCTACGGCGAGGGTGGCGGTGGATACTATTGTCGGCAGGACTGCCAGACCGGTGAGGCTGGCCCATGCGGAAACATTGTCAAGTCCGGCAAGGAGGGAATGCCCGTTGGCCGCAGCCATGACGAAAAAGACCGCCGAACCGACCAGCAGGGCATAGAAGGTAAGCATGGTGCTCGGTATTGTCCTGATTCTGGTACTGCGGTTGACCACCACAATGAACATTGCGTAGGCGAGGGCCGATGCCCCAGAAAGCAGGAGACCGGTCCATTGCAGTTCGGCAGAACTGTCTCCCTTGCAGAGTATGATGACGCCGATGAATGTCACTATTATGGACAGCCATACCTGCCATGTCGGGTAGACTTTCAGGAATACCATTATCAGCGCTACCAGGACGGGGTACAGGAACACGATCGTTGTGGCCAGCCCTGACGGGATGTAGTTGTAGGCCTCGAACAGGCACAGGCTGCTTGCCGTAAAGAGCAGTCCCAGGATGACCAGCCTTATGACCTGTTTCCCGGATACACGGAAGTTCTGCCGGCGTATGGCAAGCCATATTCCAAGCAGTATCACTGCAATGAAGTATCTGAAAAAGAGAATGCTTTCAACGTTCACCCCGTTTTTCATCAGCGGCACGGCGAACAGCGGGTTAAGTCCGTATGTGACTCCGGTAATGATGCCGGCTGCATATCCGGCAATCTGGCTGTTTTTCATCTGCTTATAAAATTTGTGGACGGGCCCTGGCAAAAAGGCCTGTCCACTATGTGGTGTTGTCTGTCCTGTAAATCGAGGGTGACCCAAAAGGAGGAATTTCAAGGCTTGCGAAGATGAGGAAACCACAGTGTACTGGTGTACATGAGGATTTCCGAATCAAGCGTAACGCAGAAAGTACCCTTTTGAGTCACCCTCATAGATCAGATCTTACTTTACAAAATCCATTATCTCTCCGATGGCATCTTTCGCGAAGCTTCTCTGCTCTCCGGATGCCAGGTTCTTGATGTTCACCTCGGACCGTGCCATCTCATCGCCTCCGACGATTGAGATGAACGGAATGGCCTTGCGGTCGGCATAGTCGAACTGTTTCCTGAGTTTGGCTGTGTCAGGATAGATTTCGCAGGCTACACCGTTCTCTCTGAGGTGACGTACAACAGGAACAAGGTATTTCACCTCTTCCGTACCCATATTGGCAAAAAGGATTTTTGCCGAGGAGGCCATTCCTGCAGGGAACTTGTCCAGTCCGGTCAGAACATCATAGATACGGTCGGCACCGAAGGATATCCCGACACCGGACATTCCCGGAAGTCCGAAAATGCCGGTAAGGTTGTCGTAACGTCCGCCGCCGCAGATGCTTCCGATAGGGAAGTCCTTGGCCTTGACTTCGAATATGGCTCCGGTGTAGTAGTTGAGCCCCCTTGCAAGGGAGAGGTCCAGTTCCACTTCCTGGCTGATGGCGGCAGCCTCTATGAGGCCGTGCAGTTCTTCGAGTTCGTCAAGCCCTTTCAATCCCGTCTGCGATACGGCTCCGGAAGATGACCCGCCGGACATAAGATCCCGCATTGACGCGAACTTTTCGGAGAAAGTCCCCTGAAGGGTAAGGACAGGCCTGATGACTTCGACAGCCTCCCCGGTCAGTCCCGCTTCCTTCATCTCCGCTTCGACGGCCTCCAGCCCTATCTTGTCTATCTTGTCGATGGCTACCGTGATGGCCACGACCTTGTCAGGAAACCCGCAGATCTCTGACAGTCCGGTCAGCACCTTGCGGTTGTTGATCTTGATGCACACCCTGATGCCGAACAGAGAAAACACCCTGTCCACTATCTGGACAAGTTCCAGTTCGTTCAGGAGGGAGCCGGACCCGATTACGTCCGCATCGCACTGGTAGAATTCCCTGTAACGTCCTTTCTGCGGACGGTCCGCCCTCCATACCGGCTGGATCTGGTAACGTTTGAACGGGAATGTTATATCTCCCTGATGCTGTACGACGTACCTGGCGAATGGAACGGTAAGGTCATAGCGGAGACCCTTCTCGCATACTTTCAACGACAGAGCCTTGCTGTTGTACCGGTCCGGTCCATCCCCTTCGATACTGAACTGTCCGAAATCAATTCCGGAGAATGCATCTCCGGAATTGAGTATCCTGAACAGGAGCTTGTCTCCCTCGTCTCCGTATTTGCCGAGAAGGGTGGCGAGATTCTCCATTGCCGGAGTCTCTATCGGCGCATATCCGTAGCACTTGAAGACGCTCCTTATCGTATCGAAGATATAGTTGCGTCCTGCCATTTCGGCCGGGCCGAAATCCCGTGTCCCCTTAGGTATGGATGGTTTCTGTGCCATATCCGAGTCT
>CALVAE010000027.1 GCA_944325465.1 uncultured Bacteroidales bacterium
ATACAAATATAATCACTATTTTTCAGAAACTCCCAAAACAGGAACGGTCAGTCCTGAGGCAGTCCTGATGTCCGGAAATCCATTATATGTAGGATTATGCATAAAAAAGTGACCCTCAAGTATTTCACTTTCGGGTCACCTTTATTTTTATCGTGTATCAGATCCTTCGCTGCGCTCAGGATGACATGAGAGTCAGGAGAACAAGAAGCGTTCAGGATGACAATCCTAATAGAATCTTGCGCGGTTGTCCTTAACGTCCGCATCCTGCATCATCACAGGCATAAGCATCTGTGAACTGTACTGCGACATCTGTGCATCACGTGTCTTTGCATCATCTTCCGTGAAGAAGGAGCCGGTATCATGAGCGGTAACCTTATAGACATACACTCCGATATTGCCTGTCAGAGGTCCGCAGATAGTGCCAGGCTCGGTTACAGATACAGCACCGATGAACTTAGGATCAAGTCCCTGGCTGGTGAGGGAAGCGAATGTAACGTTGTCAGATGTGCTTACAGTAGTTCCGAGAGCCTCGGCAATCGCCTGCATGCTTCCGAGCCCCTTGATCTTTTCAGCAACTTCAGCGGTCTTCTTCTCCCCTACCTTCTCGTTATAGATGATATTCCTGATGGAAGAAGCCATTTCCTGTACAGTCGCATAGCCTTCCTTGTGGATATCCTTGACTGCAACCACGAAGAAATAGTCGTTGTTGACGGTTATCACATTGGATGCCTTGCCCTTCTTCGCTTCGAAAACCCATCTGGTCACTTCCTTCGTGTCATCTATCGACCCGAGTCTTGAAGCGCTCTCAAGCATCCTGTTGACAGGATGTGCATAGAGGCCTTCCTCTTCAACCGCAGCCTTGAAATCCTCGTATTTGCCGCCCGCCTTGGTAGCAAGGACGTTGGCCTTGGAATAGAAATCGTTGTATGTAGCCTTTGAAGGAAGTATCTCCTTTTCGAAGATAGCCACCTGCTTCTTCTCTACAGGATCTGTAGTCTCAGTCACTTCCACAATATGCTTTCCGTAATCGGTATCGAGAGTGAAGATCTCGCCTGTCCTTGCAGTCATGACTGACTCCATGCCCGGAATCATATAGGTCTGGGTCATCCAGCCTATGTCACCCCTTTCAGGGACATTGGTGTTCTGGTCTGCAGAATACATTGCCGCTACGTTGGAGAAACTGTCGGACCCCTTCCTGAGTACTGTTACAAGACTGTCGGCAAGGGCCTCATCCTCTCCCTGTAGAAGAATATGCCTTACATAGACGGAATCAGGAACATTCCTTATATCCATAACCTTTGCAGCATAGAAGGTATTTCCGTTCCTGTAAAGAGGGGAGACGCTTCCCTCCTTGCCTTCATCCCCGAATACGAAGTCATTGATGTCCGATGATACGGTATTGAGTTCGCCGGTACGGTACCAGTACTCTGAATACTGCCTGTCGGAATTCCTGAGAAGGAAATTCTTCACATTGTCGGTATTGATGAATTCGTTGTGCAGGATATCGGTCTGTGAAGTGGTTTCCTTTATATCCTCCTCGGAAGGCTCCACTTCAAACACCACATACTCTATGTCCCTGCTGGCCGGCTGCTTGTACAGATGCCTGTGAGACTTGTAATATGCCCTGATCTCGCTGTCGCTTACAGTGATGGTCGAATCCTGGGCATAGCCGAAAGGAACCATGACAAACTCAACGTCGGTAGTATTGTTGTTCTCGTCTATCTTCCTTGAGAGCATCAGAGGGTTCGTATAGTTGCTCTGGGTAAAAAGCGCACCGTACTTTGCATACAACTGCTGGGTATATACGGAAGTCTGGAGATAGTTCCACAGATTGAGCATGTTTCCGCTAGGGTCACTCTCAACGCTCTGCGTGAACTGTTTCAAGGCGTCAAGGGAGAAATTGCCGCTCTCGTCACGGAACACCTGGGCAATGATAGGGGAGACCATGTCACCTGTAGTCAGGTTGAGAAGTTCCGCATTGCCTACATTGATCCCTGCAGCCTTCGCGTTACGGTAGAACATGTATCTGTCCAGCATGGACTGCCATACGGCATTTCTTATCATTTCCTGCTGCTGCTCGCTGTGTACCGCACTGCCAGTCAGCATTTCATTGATAGTGGTAAAATCCTCTACCTCTTTCTGGAATTCATTGTAAGATACAGATTTGCCATCAATTTCACCTACATCGTATTTTGATGACATGGAGGCTGACACTGACTGCAGGGTACCCGGGTCGATAATAAACGACAACAGGGCCAGAGCAATGACAACCGAAATGAATACACCGAGTTTTACCCGGATCTTTTCAAGAAGCGCCATATTTTTACTTTTTAATTATTTCCTAAATACATATGGGCTGCGAAGATAGCAATTTTCATCCAAAACACCACTATTTTTTTAAAAGTGGGCCTATAAAATTGACTGAGTCTATCCTTACAGCCGTCGTATCCTGATTCAAATACCCGAAACTGTTGAACGGTTTCTTGATGATTGACCTTCTTGCCCTCTGGTCGGATTCCATACCGTATCCCTGCATGAAGCCGTCCGGAGAAAACAGTTTCACATAGCAGTGGGTATAAAGTTTTTCATTCTTCCTGTCCCAGTAAAGAGTGTCAGTCTCCATCCTTTCCTCGTTGATGATGTTCTTCACCACCACGTTGCCGAAGGCCTCCCAACTCTCACGTCCGTCCTTGTAACTCAAATGCCTGGCATTGTCCGAAACAAGTTCGGTCTCCAGCAACCCTTCCTCATTATATCCGTACACCTCTATTCCTTTCGGAAATATCTCGTATGAAAGGCTGTCGTTTTCGTATCTTTCCATGAGAGGGGATTCGAGCCTGACCTGAAGAAGACCGTTTTCAGTCTGGACCACAAACATATTGTCCACTACCTGTACAGGCGTCTCTTCAAGATCGACTGTCCCGGTAATATCCAGTTTTCCCTTGCAAGAATAAACGACGAAAGCAACCGCCGCAGCGGTTGCAATCATCTTCAGTTTTCCTATGTATTTTATATCCACCGGATTACTGCTGTGTTCTCACTGTTGTGGTAGCGGTCATACCGTTGCATGATACAGTGTATGACTGTCCGTCGGTAATGTCGTACATGAAGGCATCACCAGTAGTAGGATAATAGGTCCTGTACTGTGAAATATAGTTGTTGCACTCTTCTGCAAGAGACGGATCGGCAGCCTTTGCCTTGTTCATGTAGTCTATCGCAACCCAGTAAGGTGCCCTTACTTCAATTTCATTACCCTTGCAGACAGTTGAACCCCATATCGTACCTGCAAGCAGATATGCCTTTGCATTGAGGCTTTTGTCAGTATCGGCAGCCAGACATTTGAGCACGTAGTTGTATGAATCGGCATTGCGTGAATTCTTGTAGCAGAAAGTTGCAAGTTCGAAATAATATTCCGCATCCTGCTCCGTATCCGAATCTTCCGCATTGATTGCCTCAAGCATCATTTTCTCGGCATTCTCCACGTCACCTCTGATAGAATATACCTTGTAAAGGAAATAAGCCGAATTGTGTGAAGGGTCAAGCCTGTGCATTGTAGCGGCCGCATTGACAAACAGATCGTTGTCGGTACAGTCCTCGGTAGTGCTCAGCATCCTTACTATGTTGGAAGCAAGGGTAAGGTCATCCGGAGCGGCGGCAAGTCTCGGGGTAAAGAGTTCTACAAGAGACTCGCAGGTTGCCACGTTGCTGGTAATGAACAGGTCTTCGATCGCGCTTCTTATCTTTTCGTAAGTGGCGTTTGTCGGATTCTTTTCTATAAGCCCTTCAAGATATCCGATGGACTGGTCATAGATATTGAGTATCTCTTCGGTTCCCAACTGGCCGGCACCATAGAGGGCGATACCGGTATTGAACTGGAAAAGGAAAATATTAGGGATAGTCTGTTCCTTGTTTACATCAATGATGGCCGAAAGTCCTTCATAAAGCCTCTTGTTGTCATCCTTGACATAGTTGATCATGTCCAGACCGAGATTGTTGTATGCGGTAACCGCATATTTAGGATAATTCTTTGCCCTGATCTCATCTATCATCAGAAGCGTATCCACCAGGGATTCCCTGTAGACTGCATTCTTGCTGTTTTCCTTTATAAGGTTCCTGTACATTGCCGCACCGTTGACAAGCATTGACTGGTTGGCGGTAGGAGGGCAGAGTTTGAAAGCCTTTCTCCAGTGCGGTATAGCCTCATCATAATTCTTCTGCTTGAAATATTCTGAATAGTAGGAGAGATACTTGATGCATTCCGCACTGTCCGCACCATACTTGCCCTGAGCGGAAAGCACATTACCGCCCATGACCATAAGGGCGGCAGAAAAAACTAAAATAGCGACTTTCTTCATAATTGTGTTATATGGTTAATTATTCATATCTTATCTTGTGGAACCATCTGTCGTAGATATTGAAACCTACCGATATGGTGGCATATCTTTCACGCACCATTGCATTCCTCATGCTTCCTCTCTGACCGATATCGACTCCAAGGGATATTCCGTTGAAAAGTCTGGCCGCCACAGGCAGGGTAATGCCCAGAGTGAGTCCTACGGCATCGACCCTGTTCCCGTTGAACCTGTAATAGGACTGGTCATAGTAAAGTCCAGCCCTGTAGGAACATCTCCTCAGATAATATCTGATGTCATTCCTGTTAGGCACTATCTCGAATCCAGCCCTGAAAGACTGGGAGACAGAAGTAGTGAACCCTTCCGACACAAGTCCCGTAAAGGAAGGATTGTCCATCCCCGAGTTTCTCCAGTCCGACCTCAGGTAATTGAATTCCACGCTCCATCTTTCCGCACTTCTGAGAGATACGCCGACCCCGAGTTCATCTCCTATCTTGAGCCCTTCCCTGTTATCGAAGGTATTGAAGGAAACGGTATCCCTTATTCCGGACAGTTCCGCATACTCATAGGATGACGTGGAACCTTTCATATTGGTCCTGAGCCTGTAGGTAGAGCCGAATGTGACATGAAGGTTGTTTCCAAGAGGCTGCTCGTACTGAAGGCCGAACTTGCCGGACAATGCCCTTACCAGCATTTCGGAACCGACACTTATATCCCTTATGGAAGCATCAGTGAAATCTGTTCCTGAAGACCTGTCCAGAGTACCGAAATAATACAGCAGTTCGGCTCCTACGGACAATCTTTTCCAGAATGTCACACCTCCTGCCACAAACAACTGATATACGCTTCCTTCACCGTAATGGCTGTGATTTATGTTGTTTGTGACCCCTATTATGTCGGTATTCGTAACGTAATTGGAAAAATCATATCCGATATCGCTGAACGGGGTTATACCTATCATCATCGCCGAAGACCGGTAGATAGGGAAGGCCATCACGAAATTATGGATATTGAACGTATTGTTTCCTGACCTCAATCTTCTGTCACCCAGCCTCTGGTCGAATATGACATTGTTCTCCACAAGTCCGAAATCCGCCATGAAGGAACTTGAATCTATGGAACTTACCGCAGCCGGATTGGTTATGTTTATGAATCTTCTGTTTCTGTTGGCTATGCCTACACCACCCATGCTTCTGGTGTATGCCGTCCCTTCCTTGGCTATGTCTCCTATACCGAACACCGAATATGGCGAATAGCCGCCGAACGCAGCACCCGTCTGGGCGTCAACAGACACACAGGACAGGATGAATGCTAGTAAAAGAATTATTCTAGTAAATCCTTTTGTCATTTTCATCAGCTATTAATGCCAATCCTATCAACACAAGATTACAAACTACAAAGATGGAGTTTTTCATTCTTTTTGCAAAATAAATTGCATCTCCTCCCGTAAAAACCACTATATTTTCTGGATATTGGCAAATGTATCCGTCTATTTCAAACATTATGCCTCTGATAACACCCGCTCCGATGGACCCTGCAACCGATGTCCCTGCATCTTCCACCACATCCGGAGTATTGATAAGAGGAAGCATCTTCGAATACCTGTTTATGGACTTGAAGCGCGTCCTGCACCCTGGAGAAATATTGCCTCCGGAGTAGTGTCCGCCGGCATCCATGAAATCCACGGTCAGCATCGTACCGAAATCGAATACCGTACACGGCTTCTCCCTGAAAAGATATCCTGCAGCCATCAGGCAGGCTACCCTGTCAGACGAAAGATATGAAGGAAAACCGTATCCGGCGACTGCCTCCCTATGGGCGGAATCAATCACGACAAACCTGTCACATTCCCTTTCCAGAAAGTGTATATCCCTTTCGGACAGAGGTCTGACCGTAGAAACGACCATGGTCTCCGGTTTCTGCCTTTCAGTAAGGGACAGGATAAAATCCAATGTCCTTTCTCCCTGATATCTGAAAGTCTTCCCGAGAGTCATACCGTCAGCCCATGCAGCCTTGAGTGCCGTATTACCTATATCCACTACCAGATTGGCCATCTTGTCAGAAATTCGGATTGCAAATGTAATAAATTTTATCAAATCGTGTCAAGACAGTTTCTGAAGGACGGAATAGGCCTTTGAAATGCTGTCTACCTTTCTCACTATTATTCTCAACTTGTCATCATTCTGCTTGAGTTCGAAGAGCGGCGCATTCGTATTGATCCGGTCAAGAATGTCGGCGAATTTCCTTGACCTGTAATATTTTGACACCGGATTGGACACAAAGAACGCTATCATTATGCCGTTCTTTATAATGACTTTCTCGAATCCGAGTCTCTCGGCAAGATGCCTTATCCTTACTATATCGAACAGTCTTCTTACCTCTTCAGGGAATTTTCCGAACCTGTCGGCAAGCCTTGTTTCCATCTGGGCGAGAGACCTGTCGTCAGGGGTGGAATCCAGATCCTTGTATATCCTTATCTTCTCTGCGGTAACATCTATGTAGGAGTCCGGAATAAGAGCCACCTGGTCTGTTTCTATTGTACAGTCCACGACATAGGACTCGTCCATGGTCCTGGTCGTTATCCCTGTCTCGACACCAAGTTCCTCCATTGCCTCCGCAAGTATCTTCTGGTATGTCTCGAATCCCATATCTGAAATGAATCCGCTCTGCTCGGCTCCAAGAAGGTTTCCCGCTCCCCTTATGTCCAGATCCTGCATTGCTATGTTGAATCCGCTCCCGAGATCCGAAAACGCCTCTATCGCCTTCAGACGGCGTCTGGCATCATCGGTAATCGTCATCAAAGGCGGCACCACAAGATAGCAGAATGCCCTTCTGTTGGACCTTCCGACCCTTCCCCTCAATTGATGAAGGTCACTCAGTCCTATGTTCTGGGCCTGGTTGATGATGATGGTATTGGCATTGGGGATATCAAGGCCGTTCTCTATTATGGTAGTACAGAGAAGCATATCGTAATCCCCTGACATGAAATCCATTATCTTGTCCTCAAGTTCCTTTGCCTGCATCTGTCCGTGCGCGACGCATATCTTCATGTCAGGAACAAGCCTGTGCAGGATATCCCTTATGGATTCCAGTTCCTCCACCCTGTTGTGTACGAAGAAGACCTGACCGCCCCTGTTAAGTTCGTAATTCACTATCTTCTTTATAAGGTCGTCATCGAAAAGTATTATCTCTGTCTGTACCGGAATACGGTTAGGCGGGGGAGTGTTGATTATGGAAAGGTCCCTGGCCCCGAGAAGGGAAAACTGAAGGGTTCTCGGTATAGGCGTAGCGGTGAGAGTGAGGGTATCGACGCTCAGCTTCAACTGGCGGAGCTTTTCCTTGGCGCCTACTCCGAACTTCTGCTCCTCGTCTATGATAAGAAGACCCAGATCCTTGAATTCGAATCCCTTACCGAGAAGTTTATGTGTTCCTATCACTATGTCAAGCCTGCCGCTGCGGAGCCTTTCCTGTATGTCCGATATTTCCTTTGCAGTCCTCAGCCGGCTGACATAGTCTATGTTGCAAGGGAAGTCCTTCAGCCTGTTTTTAAAAGTATTGTAATGCTGGAGGGAAAGTATGGTGGTCGGAACAAGCACCGCTACCTGCTTGCTGTCAGCCACCGCCTTGAATGCCGCCCTTATGGCAACTTCAGTCTTGCCGAAACCTACGTCCCCGCACACGAGCCTGTCCATCGGGCAGTCATCCTCCATATCATGCTTGACGGCAGCGACAGCCTTTTCCTGATCCGGCGTATCCTCATACATGAAGGATGATTCGAGTTCTGTCTGGAGATACGAATCCGGAGAATAGGCGAATCCTTTCGAAGCCTTCCTCTTGGCATACAACTGTATCAGTTCCTTGGCAATGTCCTTTACCTTCGACTTGGCAGTGTTTTTCATGTTCTGCCAGGTCTTTGACCCTAGTTTGTTTATCTTCGGAGGTACCCCGTCCCTTGAACGGTACCTAGATATCTTGTGAAGGGCATGTACGGAAACGAAGACCACATCGTTGTCCTTATATATGAGTTTCACTACCTCGTTTACCCTTCCCTTGTCATCCCTCATCTTCACAAGGCCTCCGAATATGCCGACTCCATGGTTAATATGGACCACATAATCGCCTATATTGAATGCCGCAAGATCATTGATGGTAAGTTGTTCGCTCTTGTCCACCGTCCTGCGGATGCTCACCCTGTGGAACCTGTCGAATATCTCGTGGTCGGAATAGCAGCAGACCTTGTCCTCATTGTCAATGAAACCTCCGTGTATGTTCTTGTCAGGACAGAATTCAGGCAGGAGCCCGCCGTTCTGGGACAGTATCGACTTCAGCCTTTCCAACTGCGACTCCTTCTCCCCGAAGATAATCACCCTGTACCCCTCTTCCATCCTCTTGCGGATGTCTTCGGTCAGAAGTTCGAAATTCTTGTTGAATACCGGCTGGGGGGCTATACTGAACCTGACAGCCTCACCGGCATCTGCACCTAATGGCAACTCCAGATATACCTTTTTGAATTTCAGGAAATTGCTGAAGAAATCCTTTGACGTGTACATATCCGGAGAATCCAGCCACAGCACGCTGCCTTCAGGCAAAAGCCCGGCAATGGACTCCCTTGTTCCCGTATCACTACCCGTAACTATGTCAGGATAAATTTCGACACTTTGTTCCCTGCCGGACGACAGTTGCGTATTGCAGTCGAATACATTGATGCTTTCTATTTCATTTCCGAAAAACGAAATCCTGAACGGATTGTTGAAGGAATATGAAAATATATCGGCAATGCCTCCCCTGAGGGCAAACTGTCCCGGTTCGGATACGAAATCGACCTTTTCAAAGCCTTCCCTTATCAGGATATCCCTTATCTCATCATGGCTGATCTCGTCACCTACGGTCAGTTTCAATACCGATTCCCTTATCCTTTCCTTTCCCGGGACATCCTCTTCCAGAGCCTCAGGATAAGTGACTATGACCAGAAGATCTTCCGGAGAACAGTCAGCCAGACTGCTCAACGCCGCCGTTCTCTGGACTCTGAGAGTGGCCCTGTAATTGCTTCTCTCAAGATTGCGGCCAAGATCAGGGAGGAAAAATACCCTGTCACCCTCTATCATATTGTAAAGGTCGGCGGCACAGTATTCAGCCGACTCCTTGTCAGGAAGCACGACTACATGACACCCTTTTTCCGCTATCTGCGAAAGGACAAACCATCTTGCAGACAGAAACAGCCCGGAACAGAACACGGCATCGGAAACACCGAGTCTTTTTTTTGCTTCAAGAGAAGATTTGCTACTTATCAACATTTAACCATTAATTTCTGTTAATAACCTATTGAAAACCCTGTTGAATTAGTGTTTATTTATTTTAAAAAGTAAATTGTGAAAGATCCTTATTCTGTATATAGGCTTGCGGAAACCATAAAAACAAGTCGTCATGAAAATTTTTACAAAATATTTACCGCAACGTTCCTAACAATGGATACGGCATGTAAACGATTGACAATCAATACACAGATTCTCTTATCAACAATTTAACAGCAATATAACAAAACAATATCTTTTAAAAATATAAACTATATTTGTATTTATAAATTTTGATGTCGGCCTATGCATGAAGGTTTCGACCCTCACCGAATAGAGGGCAAAGATAATGAAATGGATGGAATTATCCGGCCTCAGGACCTTGAGGATTTCACTGGGCAGGACAAGATAGTTTCCAATCTCAAGATATTCGTAAAAGCAGCGAAATTGCGCGGCGAGTCCCTTGACCACGTGCTTTTTCACGGTCCTCCCGGACTTGGCAAGACCACTCTCGCCCATATCATAGCCAATGAACTTGGAGTCAATATGAAAGTGACTTCAGGACCGATTCTGGACAAGCCTGGCGACCTGGCCGGGCTGCTAACCTCCCTTGAAGAAGGCGATGTGCTGTTTATTGACGAGATACACAGGCTTTCCCCGGTGGTGGAAGAGTACCTGTATTCAGCCATGGAGGATTTTGTCATTGATATAATGATAGACAAGGGGCCTGGGGCCAGGTCTGTCAGGATTTCCCTCAATCCGTTCACTCTTGTGGGGGCGACCACCAGAAGCGGCCTTCTCACATCACCTTTGCGGGCAAGGTTCGGAATCAAGTGCGCCCTTGAATATTATGATACCTCCAACCTTGTATATATAGTAAAAAGGAGTGCCCGGATTCTCGGGATAGGCATAGAAGACGATGCTGCCTATGAAATAGCGCTGCGGAGCCGTGGTACCCCGCGAATCGCCAATTCCCTGCTCAGAAGGGTAAGGGATTTCGCGCAGGTGATGGGAAACGGCCACATTGACCTGGGAATATCCAGGTATGCCCTTGATGCTCTGAATATAGACAAGCGCGGACTGGATGCCATCGACAACAAGATACTGAAGACAATCATAACGAAATTCAAGGGAGGTCCCGTCGGAGCCAATACCATTGCGACAGCAGTAGGGGAGGACCAGGGAACCCTTGAGGAAGTGTATGAGCCTTTTCTCATTAAGGAAGGTTTCATAATAAGGACTCCGAGAGGAAGGGAGGCTACCGAACTTGCGTACCGTCACCTTGGGCTGGAAAAGGGCGATATCGGTGAGAATCTTTTATTTTAAATTGGTCGTTTGCCTAAAAATGACTAAAATTGTGGCGAAATTTCATTAAACACTATAAAATGGCCGAAAAATTAATTTCTAAGATTCCTGAGGGTCCTTTGTCCGAGAAATGGACAAAGCATAAATCTCAGCTTCGTGTTGTCAATCCAGGCAACAAGAGGAAACTTGAGATCATCGTCATAGGAACCGGACTGGGGGGAGCGTCTGCAGCTGCTTCTCTCGGAGAACTCGGTTATAATGTGAAGGTGTTCTGCATCAGTGATTCCCCTCGCCGTGCCCACTCCATCGCGGCACAGGGAGGTATCAATTCCGCAAAGAACTACCAGAATGACAATGACTCGGTTTACCGTCTTTTCTATGAGACCATTAAAGGAGGGGACTACCGTAGCCGCGAGGCTAATGTCTATCGTCTGGCTGAAGTCAGCGGCAACATTATAGACCAGTGTGTTGCCCAGGGTGTTCCTTTTGCGAGGGAATACGGCGGAATGCTTGCTAACCGTTCTTTCGGAGGTGCCCAGGTGAGCCGTACCTTCTATGCCCGCGGTCAGACAGGCCAGCAACTTCTTCTTGGAGCCTATGCGGCTCTCAACCGTCAGATAGCGGAAGGGACGGTAAAGAGTTACCCGAGGCATGAGATGCTTGACATAGTCCTGATCAACGGCGAGGCTAAAGGTATCATTGCCAGGAATCTTGTAACAGGAGAAATTGAAAGGTTCGGCGCACATGCGGTGGTATTGGCATCCGGCGGTTACGGAAACACCTATTTCCTCTCTACCAATGCTATGAACAGCAACGGTTCCGCTGCATGGCAGTGTTATAAGAAAGGTGCCTATTTCGCAAATCCTTGCTTTGCCCAGATACATCCGACCTGTATTCCGGTACACGGGGACCAGCAGTCCAAACTGACGCTTATGTCCGAGTCGTTGCGTAACGACGGAAGGATATGGGTACCGAAGAAGAAAGAGGATGTGATGAAACTCCGTAACGGGGAGATCGGGCCTAATGATATAAAGGAAGAGGACAAGGACTACTATCTCGAACGCCGTTATCCGGCTTTCGGTAACCTGGTTCCGCGTGATGTGGCTTCACGTGCCGCAAAGGAGAGATGCGATGCCGGGTTCGGAGTCAACAAGACCGGTCTTGCTGTCTTCCTCGACTTCAGGACTGCGATCGAGAGGCTCGGAGTGGACAAGATCCGCGAGAGATACGGCAACCTTTTCCAGATGTACCAGAAGATAACCGATACTGATCCGTACAAGGAGCCGATGATGATATATCCGGCTATCCACTATACGATGGGAGGCCTTTGGGTTGACTACAATCTCCAGACCACCATTCCTGGCCTGTATGCGATAGGGGAGGCCAACTTCAGTGACCACGGCGGTAACCGTCTCGGTGCATCCGCCCTCATGCAGGGTCTTGCTGACGGTTATTTCATTCTTCCTTACACTATCGGTGACTATCTTGCCACCCAGTTCAAGAATCCTAAGACAGATACCAATGCTCCTGAATTCGAGGAGGCGGAGAAGGCTGTGAAGGCCAAGATAGACAGACTGATGTCCATCAAGGGCCATCATACCGTCGATGAACTCCACAAGAAACTCGGACACATAATGTGGGAGTATGTCGGGATGGCAAGAAACGAGGAAGGTCTGAAGAAGGCTATCGTAATGATTCAGGAACTCCGCAAGGAATTCTGGAGCGATGTATATGTTGCAGGAGACAAGGAAAATTTCAATCAGGAACTTGAGAAAGCCTTCAGACTTGCCGATTTCCTTGAAATAGGCGAACTTATGGCCAGGGATGCACTGCACAGAAAAGAGTCCTGCGGAGGACATTTCCGTGAGGAGATGCAGACGGAGGACGGAGAGACCAGACGTGACGACGAGCACTTCATGTACGTTGCAGCCTGGGAATACAAGGGCGCTGACAAGGAGCCTGAACTCCACAAGGAGCCTTTGGTTTACGAAAACATCAAGATAGCTACCAGAAACTATAAAGACTGATTGAAATGGATTTTACATTGAAAGTATGGCGTCAGAAAAACGCCAGGTCAAAAGGACATTTTGAGACCTATCAGGTCAAGAACATATCCCCAGACAGTTCTTTCCTTGAGATGATGGATATTCTCAACGAGCAACTGATACATGAGGGAATGGATCCGGTAGCTGTGGACAGGGGCTGCCAGAGCAGCGGTCCTGTTTCTTTCGACCACGACTGCCGTGAAGGTATATGCGGTGCCTGCTCACTCTACATCAACGGAAGGGCACACGGTCCTGACGATGAAGTGACTACATGCCAGTTGCATATGCGTAAGTTCCATGACGGTGAGACTATTACCGTAGAGCCATGGAGAAGCAAGGGTTTCCCTGTTATCAAGGACCTTGTTGTCGACAGGAAGGCATTCGACAAGATTCTCCAGGCCGGAGGATTCATCTCTGTCGGAACCGGCGGAGTTCCGGACGGAAATACTGTCCTTATTTCCCATGAAACTGCGGAAGAAAGTATGGACGGCGCTGCATGCATCGGTTGCGGAGCATGTGTCGCTACCTGCAAGAACGGTTCTGCAATGCTTTTCGTCGCTGCCCGTGTAAGTTCTCTTGCCCTTCTTCCTCAGGGTAGGGTAGAGGCGGCCAAAAGGGCAAAGGCAATGGTTGCAAAGATGGACGAACTCGGTTTCGGATCATGTACCAATACACGCGCGTGCGAGATGGAATGTCCGAAGCATGTGACGGTATCACATATAGCACGTCTTAACCGAGAATTCCTTTGCGCAAAGTTCAAGGACTGATACTGTTTTGTATACTAGGAAAGGCGGCCGTGAGGCTGCCTTTCTTTTTATTTTCCGATAAATTGCCTATCTTTGTCCAATCTTGACCATGAGTATTAATGACTAAAATAAATCAGTGATGAAAAAATTATTTCTTTTTGCAGCAGTCCTTTTTGCTGCAGTGACAGTATCAGCCCAGGAGAAAGGTGACATGTATCTTTCCGGTACTTTCCGTCTTTCGGCAGGAAAAACCGTTAATTCCATAGGCAACACCACTACAAATACTCCTGGAACAACTTCCTTCAGTATCATTCCAAAATTCGGTATTTTCGTCATCGATAATCTTGAAGTCAATGCCGGTGTGGGCTATGGCCTTTCCAAAGTCAACAACAACAGGGCTGCCGCCAATGAACAGACTCTGTACAACAACACCAATACATTCTATATCAATGTAGGTACCAACTACTTCGTGATGCTGGCAGACAATTTCTACTATACTCCTGGCGTGAGGCTTTCCGCCGGTTTCGGCTCTCAGGTAAACCAGTTGAGCGCGACCGAAAAACAGAAGGAGTACAACAATACTTCCTTTACTTTTAGTATTCCTCTTTGCAAGTTTGAATACAGGGTTTCTGGGCTTTTCGGTGTAGCATTGGAGGCCGGTAGTCTTGACGTATCCACTACATCCCAGAAGAGAACAGCCGCTGACGGCACTGTCACCAAGAGAAACACTACCAATTTCTCATGGGATATCAATACCGGTGCGGCTATATCCTTCAAGTTCTATTTCTAGTATTCCGCTACCAAAGGAAATTATTGAAAGGGTAGCGTCCTGCGTGGATTTCCGCTACCATCTTATAGAGGTCGGCCCGTAGTTTGTCTATGCCGACCTTATTTTTTGCCGAAATGAATATGCACGGGGTGTTTTCCTTCGCGATCCAACTCCGTTTGAATTCTTCCAGAGTGTAGTTTTCGGGCTTTTTAGGCTCCAGAGAGAACTCATCGTACTCTTCGTAACGGTAGGCATCAATCTTATTGAAAACGACGAAAACAGGCTTGTTTATGGCGTTTATATCCTTAAGTGTCTCTTCTACCACTCTGATGTGTTCTTCAAAATTTGGATGCGAGATATCCACGACATGCATAAGGATATCGGCTTCACGCACCTCATCAAGAGTGCTCTTGAATGCTTCCACGAGTTGTGTAGGGAGTTTCCTTATGAATCCCACCGTATCGCTGAGCAGAAACGGCACGTTTTCTATGACAACTTTCCTTACCGTTGTGTCTAGGGTCGCGAACAGTTTGTTTTCAGCGAATACGTCGCTTTTGGCCAGCAGATTCATCAGTGTGCTTTTCCCTACGTTCGTATAACCGACAAGGGAAATTCTCACAAGTGAGCCTCTGTTGCCTCTCTGTGAGGCCATCTGACGGTCGACTTTCTGCAACTGTTCCTTGAGTTTTGCTATCTTGCCCTGTATGATACGCCTGTCCGTTTCAATCTGGGTCTCTCCAGGACCTCTCATACCGATACCTCCTTTCTGCCTTTCAAGGTGAGTCCACATTCTTGTAAGCCGTGGCAGCAGATACTGGTATTGTGCGAGTTCGACCTGCATTTTCGCGTATGCTGTCTTTGCTCTCTGGGCGAAGATATCGAGTATCAGGTTTGTCCTGTCAAGTATTCTGATCTGAAGTTCCCTTTCAATGTTCCTCAGTTGGGTAGGGGAGAGTTCGTCATCGAATATGACGACATCCGTTTCGTTTTCCGCAATGTAATCCTTGATTTCCTGCAGTTTTCCGCTCCTTATGTATGTTCTGCTGTCGGGTTTGTCCACTTTCTGTATGAATTTTTTCATACCCTGTGCACCGGCAGTTTCAGCAAGAAATTCAAGTTCATCCAGATATTCCATTATCTGTCTCTCGTCATCCCCCTGCTTTATCACTCCTACGAATATCGCTTTCTCTATCTTTTTTTCCGTCCTGTCGATCATACAAATCCGTTCTTTTTATTTCAGTCTGATATCATAACAAGAGAAGGGAACAGCACTGAACTGCTCCCTTCTCCTAATCGTCTGACAGCCAGTCTTATCTCAACTGGAAAATCACAGGGAATGTGTAGGTTACCTTTACGGCGCGGTCCCTCTGCTTTCCAGGAGTCCACTTAGGCGACATTGATACGACCCTGACTGCTTCCTCATCAAGAGAAGGGTCCACTCCACGGAGGACTTTTACGTCAGATACCGAACCGTCGGTATTGACCGTGAACTGAAGGGTAACACGTCCCTGTACACCGTTTTCCTTTGCTATTTCAGGATATACAAGTCTCTGGTTCACCCATTTTGAGAATTCATTGGCATCTCCTCCCATGAATGATGGCTTTTCCTCCACCAACTGGAATGGAATCGCTTCTTCTTCGATAACCTCGGTGCTGACACCCTCGACGTAATCCATGATCTCAACACCCATATTCACGTCATCTTCGAGATTGATGAACATGTCGTCATCGACAAGCACGTCATCTTCCACGATTTCAATCTGGTCTGAAAGAACAGGGATCTTAGGAGCGGATGCTGGTGGCGGAGGAGGGGTCTCCTGGGTGATTGGAACCATTTCCTCTACTTCTACAACCTGTGTAGTCTCTTCCAGGACTGCGACCTGCTTTTCCTTTGAACCCCATTCAAAGGCGACCAGCACGGCTGCAAGAGAGATGACAAGTCCTATTTCGGTAAACAGGAGTTTCTTGTTCTCAAGATTTGCCTTGTCTGACTTTTTTACTTCCATATCTGATACGTTTTATATTCACATTTGTCCCTCAAAGGTAGAAATAATAATTTTTATTTCAAACTTTTTATTTAATAGATTACTTTTGTATCCTGATTTTGTCACTAAACTTCATAATTTGGTAGTAGAAAACAAGTTCGCTATATGATTTCGTATTATTTTGAGGATACAGATTTTGTATTCAGGGAAAAGAGTCTGAACAGCCGGTGGCTGAAGATGGTTGCCGAAAGTGAGATAAAAAGGCTGGGAAACATATCCGTGATTTTCTGTTCCGACAATTATATTCTCGATATAAACCAGAGGTATCTCGGACATGATTACTTTACCGATATCATAACATTCGACTATTGTCAGGGGGACCGTCTTTCCGGAGATCTTTTCATAAGTATCGACAGTGTCCGCGAAAATTCCACGGAATTCGGTACGGCATTCAATGACGAACTTAACCGTGTAATTGTCCACGGCCTTCTGCACCTCATCGGATATGATGACCATTCGGAATCTGACGTGCGGACGATGCGCGAGAAGGAGAATTATTATCTCGATATGAGAAGGCATCTCGGGTAATTCCTTCCTGATGACAGTTTTTTAAATTGATTCTATAGTTCAGAAGCCGAAATATGCATACAGAATATGATGTGATAGTGGTGGGCGGTGGCCATGCCGGATGTGAGGCCGCGATGGCTGCTGCCAATATGGGATCTTCCGTTCTTCTTGTCACGATGGATATGACAAGGTTTGCACAGATGTCCTGCAATCCCGCGATAGGAGGAATTGCCAAAGGACAGATCGTCCGGGAAATAGATGCCTTGGGCGGCTATACTGGAATTGTGACTGATTCGTCGACTCTCCAGTTCAGGATGCTTAACCGTTCCAAGGGCCCTGCCATGTGGAGTCCGCGTGCCCAGTGTGATAAAATGCTTTTTTCCCTGCATTGGCGGAAAATACTCGAAAATAATTGTAAATTAGATATTTACCAGGATATAGCAACGTCTTTTCTTTTCGATGGCTTGAAAATTTCGGGCATTGCGACGAAAACCGGTGCTATATTCAAATCTCAGACAGTTATCCTGACAGCCGGAACCTTTCTGGACGGAAAACTTTTCATAGGCAGGACTTCCTTTGAAGGAGGCAGGATAGGGGAGTTGTCTTCGTACGGTCTGACCGGGCAGCTTGTCAGCATGGGAATAAGGACAGGAAGGATGAAGACAGGGACTCCGCCGAGGATTGACATATCTTCTGTGGATACATCAGTGATGGTTAGGCAGGAGGGAGATTCAGACCCTGCCAGATTTTCCTATCTTCCTTATTTGTCGACTGCGCAGGATGGTAGGAAACAGATGCCTTGCTTTGTAGTTCATACCAATCCTGAAGTGCATGAGATTCTTCGCGGCGGTTTTGCTGATTCCCCTCTTTTTTCAGGTATGATTACGGGAATAGGTCCGCGATATTGTCCGAGTATCGAAGATAAGTTGAGAACTTTTGCAGACAAGGATTCCCATCAGCTTTTCCTCGAACCTGAAGGAAAGGATACCAATGAGTATTATCTCCAGGGTTTCTCGTCTTCGCTTCCGCTTCAGGTCCAGATTGATGCCCTTCATGCGATAAAAGGTCTTGAAAATGTCAGGATATACAGGCCTGCCTATGCCGTGGAATATGATTTCTTTGATCCGACGCAGTTGAAACCGACTCTTGAATTGAAGGAGATAGACGGTCTTTTTCTTGCAGGTCAGGTGAACGGGACTACGGGCTATGAAGAGGCGGCTGCCCAGGGTTTGATGGCAGGAATCAATGCTCATCTGAAAACTCATAGGGGAGGGGAGTTTATCCTGAAGCGTGATCAGGCTTATATAGGAGTTCTTATAGATGATCTCATTACAAAAGGTGTGGATGAACCGTACAGAATGTTTACATCCAGGGCAGAATATCGTATTCTTTTGAGGCAGGATGATGCTGATCTGAGGCTGACTCCTCTGTCTCATTCCATAGGTCTTGCAGATGAAGGCAGGTATGCCTATACGATGAGAAAATATGATACCATATCCAGGTTCAATACCTTTTTTTCGGAAGTTTCCCTCCGTCCTGACCAGGTCAACGGATACCTTTCATCTGTCGGAACCGCTATTGTGGATTCGCGAAGAAGAATGGATGACCTTATTTCAAGACCACAGGTGTCCCTTAAGGAAATTTTTAAATATGTTCCACGTGGAACATATCAGAAATACAATATTGATCCGGATTCCGAATTTGTTCCCTATGATTGTTTCAGCCATACAGATGGGGATTACGGACAAAGGATTTCCGATGAATCTTCCGTGACGATAGGCGGTCTGGTCTTTTCAGTTGATAAAAATAAGGTGCAGTCCCGATACAGGGATGAGATACTTGAGTCTTCTGAAATTTCCATCAAATATAAAGGATATATAGAGAGGGAACAGAGGATTGCCGACAAGATAATGAGGTTGGAAAAACTGGAGATTCCTTCGGATTTTGATTTTGATAAGGTGACCAGTCTTTCCATAGAGTGCAGGCAGAAACTCAAGAGATATTCACCAAGGACCATTGCCCAGGCTTCCAGAATTTCAGGAGTTTCTCCGGCTGACATATCTGTCCTGCTTGTCTATTTCGGACGGTAGTATGAGATTGTTTACTGTATAAGGAAAACTTTTAGCGGCAGCGTTCGGGGCCGGGTATTGGATATAGGAGAGATAGTACAAATTCTTTTCGAAATTCTCTTTGATTATCCATAAAGATACCCCTATTCTGTACCTCCATTCTGTACCTCCAATTGTATTTCCTCTGAGCATATCTTTCCATAAAACTGCGCCACACAGTCCTTCTGTCCGTTTGCTACATTGTCATTCTAAGTGAATGCTGTATTGTCCTTCTGAGCGCCTCCCCTGTCCTTCTGAGCGCCTCCCCTGTCATTCTGAACGAAGTGAAGAATCTTGAGTCCACCGCCATACTGTCCTTCTGAACTACACGCTGTTCTTCTGCATTGTTCTTCAGTGCGTTTGTTGCTTTCTCATTCTAAGGAAACGCTGTATTGTCCTTCTGAACGAAGTGAAGAATCTGGAATCTACCGACGCCTCTGTCATTCTGAGCGTCAGCGAAGAATCTGGTATATTGAACCGGAGCGGTACTTCAGATCCTTCACTCCGCCTGCGGCTCCGCTCAGGATGACAATGTCAACTTCGTTCTTTTAGGAAGACAATGCTACGGTTTCGGTCGGGAGGCAGGGGGACCGTTCGGTTTATCCCCGAAAATGATGACATTGCAAACTTCCTTTATTGTGTATATTATGCATATACAGGCACAGTGATAAGCATTTCTGTGATATTATATAAGAATACTTTCATACATTGATTTTCCTGCTGATTCTCTGAAGTTCTTATACCTGTTTGTGTCTTTGATGTGCATACTATCGGCTTTACCTTACTGTTCTACAAGAATTGAAGTCCGATATTTTTATTGTAGTTTAAGATTAGATAATATGGTATTAATTATTGATTATCTTTATGTTCCCTATATAAAACATGAAAAGAGTATAATATAAAAGTGTTCCACGTGGAACACTTTTGTGATAAAATTAATGCTGTCTAATCGAATTCTATTTCCAGATCCGGATTGTTGTAGGAAGAAAAACAAAGTCTGACCTGTTCTTCATTATTCTTTTCTTCGGCAAGAAGCGGTATTTCTTCAGGACCGAAATACCTGCTTTCCGTTGTTTCTGTATTGGGGCGGAAACTTCCTCCTATGACTTTGCAAAGGACGAATACCTTGCAGACATTATAGGCGTAGGGAGGCTGGTTGCGCTTGTTTCTGTCGTGCAGGGCAATAAGCCTTACGGCTTCTACATCCAGTCCTGCCTCTTCCTTGACTTCCTTAATTGTATTTGATCTTATGCTCTGCATTACGTCTACCCATCCGCCGGGCATTGACCATCTGCCGTCCTTTTCTTTGACAAGAAGGATTTTTCCATCCTGGAAAATTGCCGCCCTGGTATCAAGTTTCGGAGTCTGGAATCCTGTTTCGTTGCAGAAAAGGTTGTGTATATCCTTTATCGGCATTCCGCTTTGCCGGCTCATCATTTCCGCAGATATTTCCCTTATCCTTGCAAATCTTTCCAGATCGAACGGGTCTTTTGAATAGGTGAGTCCTGCCTGGGCGATGAACTGGAGTTCTTTTGCCCATTCCAGCCATTGCAGTTTGTTCTCTGAATCCATGCTTTCCGACATCCGTAGTTTACAGTTTTTTAAGGGCGAGTTTTATTATAGATTCGAGACCGGCTGACGGATTTTCCTTGAGGACGGCGGAAACGGCCTTGTTGACGTTTGCCTTTGTGAATCCCAGAAGGACAAGTGCCGTTGTCGCTTCTTCGACAATCGCATTGGTGCTGGCGGAAAAGAGGGCCGTATTGTCAGCCCCTCCACCTTTGACAATCTTGTCCTTCAGTTCAAGTATAAGGCGTTGCGCTGTCTTCAGTCCTATTCCTTTGATGCTTTTAATCCTGTTTATGTCTTCTGAGATGATGGCATTCCTTATTTCTTCCGAAGACAGGGAAGACAACATCATCTGTGCGGTGGATACCCCGATTCCACTGACCCCGATAAGGAGCCTGAACAATTCGCGTTCGTCCTTTGAAGAGAATCCATAGAACTGTTCGTCATCTTCCCGCAGGTAGTGGTGGATGTATACGGTGACATCTGTCTTGTTTTCAAGGGCGGAAAAAGTCTGGAGTGAAATCTGTATCATGTATCCGATACCGGAATTTTCGACCACAGTGTAGGTAGGGGTGAGTTCGATGATTTTTCCTTTGATGTAATCTATCATATCGGTCCTGTTTTATTTCCGTAACTGTTTGGGTAATGTTCGGTCTTCCATGACAGGCTTTACCGCTGTCGGTTCGAAGCCTGGCTGTGGCTGACACTTTTGCAAAATTATCACAAATTCTGGCAATCTAAAGTGGATTCTTATTAAATTTGCGGGCTTGAACAGTTTGTTCCGGCAAATGGAGGATAAGGTATCATGTCTGCAACAGATGAAATAAGACCGTTTTTCCCGGCGCTTTCGAGAAAGGTGTACGGAAAGAGTCTCGTATATTTTGACAATGCGGCGACCGTCCAGAGGCCACAGTCTGTAATTGACAGCTGGAACCGTATTACAAGGGAAAGCAATGCGAATATACACAGGGCGGTCCATCTTCTTGCCGGGGAAGCGACGGATGCATACGAATCGTCCAGGGATGCAGTGAGGGATTTCATAAACGCTGCGGCGAGGGAAGAGATAATATTCACTTCAGGAGCCACTGCATCCATCAATCTGGTGGCATTCTCTTTCGGAGAGGCTTTCGTCCGGGATGGAGATGAGGTGATAGTTTCAGAGGCGGAACATCATTCCGATATTGTGCCGTGGCAGATGATGTGTCAAAGGAAGGGGGCGGTATTGAAGGTCCTGCCGGTGGATGATACCGGACATCTGCGTCTGGATATGCTGGATTCCCTGATTACTCCCAGGACCAGGATTGTTGCCGTTGCTCATATATCAAATGTGCTCGGACTGATCAATCCGGTCAGGGAGATTGTCTCCAGATGCCACTCCAAAGGAGTGCCGGTGCTTATAGACGGGGCACAGGGAATAGTCCACCAGAGTGTGGATGTGCAGGACCTGGACTGTGATTTCTATGTATTTTCAGGGCATAAGATATTTGCAGCGACCGGGACAGGAGTGCTTTATGGAAAGAAAGAATGGCTTGAGCGGATGCCTCCGTTCATGACCGGCGGGGAGATGGTGGGGACTGTCAGGTTCAGCGGGACCTCTTTCGCTCCGCTGCCAATGAAATTCGAGGCAGGAACGCAGAATTTTGCCGGAGCAGCCACACTGAAGCCTGCAATTGAGACTGCACTTGCTTTCAGGTCGGGGAGATTGAGGGAAAATGAGGAGGCAGTCAAGAGTTATCTATTGGATAAGTTATTGAATGATAATAGGATACATTTGTATGGAGTGCCGTCTTCCCCTGAAGAGAAGATTCCTCTTTTTTCTTTCAGTGTGGATGGGGCACATCACGAGGATCTCGCTCTGATTCTTGACAAGATGGGAATAGCCATGCGTTCCGGACAGATGTGTGCGGAACCGCTGATGGACCGGTTCGGCGTTACAGGAATGCTCAGGGCGTCTCTTGTGGCATACAATACGATGGAAGAGGCGGAGTATTTCATATCGTCTCTTGACAAGGCAATAAAAATGTTGGTTTGATATTATGGAAGGACAGGCAAAGACTCTTCAGGAAACTGAATCTGAAGTCGTGGACGAATTTTCCATGTTCGATGAATGGCTCGACAAATATGAGTATCTCATAGAACTCGGCAAATCGCTGGCTGCTTATCCGGAAGGCAGCAAGACGGATGACAGGCTCATAAAGGGATGTCAGTCGCGAGTATGGCTTGACTATAGGGTGTCTGACGGCAGGATATGGTTCAATGCTGACAGTGACGCCATCATAACAAAAGGGATAATATCCTTATTGATAAGAATCTATTCCGGGCGTACTCCGGAGGAAATACTTTCTTCGGATTTTTCTGTAGTCGACAGGATCGGACTGAAGGAGAACCTTTCTCCTACAAGGGCAAACGGTCTTGTGTCGATGATTGCGAGGATCAAGGAAATAGCGGTTGAAAACAGTCGGATATGAGTATTTTCGGGAAAAGGAAAGGTACGGTTAACAAAAGGATTGATGTGATGAGTCTGGAAAGAGATATAATACTGGCGTTGAAGCAGGTTTATGATCCGGAGATACCGGTGAACATTTATGACCTCGGGCTTATATATGACCTCAGGGTGGATGAGGAGCATAATGTCTGCATACAGATGACTCTTACGGCTCCGAACTGTCCTATGGCGGATTATGTAGTGGAGCAGGTCAAGGAGGCTGTGGAGGACGTCCCCGGAGTGGTCAGCGCGATGATAGAACTGGTATTCGAGCCTGTGTGGGACAAGAGCAGGATGTCGGAAGAGGCTCTTGTCGAACTCGGATTGGATGCCGACTGACCGTCAATCCGCACGAAACCTTGTCATTCTGAACGGACCTTATCAATCTGAATGAAACCTTGTCATTCTGAACGCAACATTGTCATTCTGAACGAAGTGAAGAATCTGAAAAAGAAAACAGTTCTAAAATGACAGATCAAATCGATTTATATCTCGGTCTCGGATCCAGTTCCGGAGACAGGAAAGCCAATCTGCACAGGGCACTGGAGTTGCTGGACAAAGCATTGGACGTACATTATGACGCCGTTTCCGATTTTATTGAGACCGAACCGTGGGGATTCGACAGTCCTGACATGTTTCTGAATGCTGCGGTCCGGTATGTCCTCAATTTCCCGGACGGAACGGATGCAGGGCAGTTCGCTCATGATATTCTGGATAAGTGCAAGGCCATAGAGAGGCAGTTGGGGAGGACCGATGTCCCTGAGTATGACAAAGACGGGCGCAGGGTCTATCATTCAAGGATAATAGATATAGATATCCTTCTTCTCGGGAATCTGCATATTGATGAAGAGGATCTGAAAATACCGCATCCGCTGATGCATGAAAGGGAATTCGTGACGGTCCCGTTGCGTCAGATTATCAAGGATGTCAGGGAAAATGCCATGCAGCGGATATTCATATAATTTTTGTATTTTTGCAGGTTGTATTTTTGCAGCCTGTCCGTGAATCGGCGGCTTCATTGGTACAGACAGGAATAAATCAGATAAAAGGATATATTATGACACAGGATGAACTTTTCAAGATTCTGGTAGCCCACTGCAAGGAGTACGGATTCATTTTCCCGTCAAGCGAGATCTATGACGGACTTGCTGCCGTATATGATTACGGACAGATGGGAGTCGAACTGAAGAACAATATCAAGAGGTACTGGTGGGAGGCAATGACCAGGCTTCATGAGAATATCGTGGGTATAGATTCCTGCATATTCATGCATCCTAAGATATGGGAGGCATCGGGTCACGTAGGGGCTTTCAATGACCCGCTTATTGACAACAAGGATTCCAAGAAGAGGTACAGGGCGGATGTCCTGATCGAGGACTATATTGCCAAACTTGAAGAGAAGATACGTAAGGAAGTTGAGAAAGGCCGCAGGAAATTCGGAGAATCCTTCGATGAGGCGAAGTTCATCGAAACCAATCCGAACTGTGTCAGGAACAATACGAAGATAGCGGAAGTCCGCGGGAGAATGAATGAAGCGCTGAATGCGAATGATCTTGCTGAACTGAAACAGATCATACTTGACTGCGATATCGTATGTCCCATATCAGGTACGAAGAACTGGACCGATGTGCGTCAGTTCAACCTGATGTTCAGTACCCAGTTGGGGAATACGTCAGATGACACCAATGTGATCTATCTCCGGCCGGAGACTGCGCAGGGCATCTTCGTCAATTACCTGAATGTCCAGAAGACGGGAAGGATGAAGATACCTTTCGGCATAGCGCAGATCGGAAAGGCTTTCAGGAATGAGATAGTGGCCCGTCAGTTCATATTCAGGATGAGGGAGTTCGAGCAGATGGAGATGCAGTTCTTCATCAAGCCGGGGACAGAACTCGACTGGTTCGCGAAATGGAAGGAAAACCGTCTGAAATGGCATCAGAACCTAGGTATGGGCAATGAGAACTACCGTTTCCACGACCATGAGAAACTGGCCCATTATGCAAATGCTGCCACGGACATAGAATTCAATTTCCCGTTCGGGTTCAAGGAACTTGAAGGCATACATTCAAGGACCGATTACGACCTCGGAAACCATCAGAAGTTCTCAGGGAAGAAAATCCAGTACTATGATCCGGAGACAGGGGAGAGTTATACCCCTTACGTGATAGAGACATCCATCGGAGTAGACAGGATGGTGCTTGCAGTCCTGTCCAATTCATACAAGGAGGAGAAACTTGAGAACGGGGAGACAAGGGTGGTACTCAATATTCCTGCGCCTCTTGCACCTGTCAAGGTCGCTGTACTTCCTCTTATCAAGAAAGACGGACTTCCAGAACTGGCACAGACCATAATGGATGAACTCAAGTACGACTTCAACTGCCAGTATGACGAGAAGGACAGTATAGGCAAGCGTTACCGCCGTCAGGATGCCATAGGTACTCCGTTCTGCGTTACCGTTGACCATGACTCTCTCAATGACCATTGCGTGACAGTCCGTGACCGTGACACGATGCAGCAGGAAAGGGTGAATATAGACGATCTTCCTCGCCTGATAGGGGAGAGGGTCAATCTGAGCAATCTGCTCCGCAGGCTCTGATACAACGACTTTTCAGATAGATAAGAACAGTTTCTTATTTCCATTGGGGGCGCCCGTGAGGCTCGCCCTCATTTTGTTAATCGAGGAACATATTCCTACACTGTCATTCTGAGCGTCAGCGAAGAATCTGGTGTCTCAAGAGATATGCGCCGTTACCCTTTGATATACGCTCCAGGTGGCATCATCGGGGCGCATATCTCCACGAAAATGTCGAGATATGCGCCGGCAACCCTCGATATACGTTCTCAGAGACATCATCGGGGCGCATATCTCCGGGGAGTGTGCCGCGAAAGACTGGATAAACCCTAATTGTCTACGCACCTGAACAGGAAGGGACAGCCGGCTGTCGATGTGGAGAACCAATGTGGTACGGCAGATCCTTCACTTCGCCTGACGGCTTCGTTCAGGATGACAATGCAACGGATTCGTTCGGAATGACAGACATCGTTCGGAGTGGCGGAGGGTCGGTCAGATGTCGTAGTCGGTTGGGTTTTCCACGCCCTGGATGTCCTTTGTTTCGACCGTTGAGCGGAACAGGGATTCTATCTGTTGTCTGGTGGCTTCCGGAGGACAGAATTTGTCTGACTTCATATATCTGAGAATGGAACCGGCGTATGCACGTCCTTCCGGTGTGCCGGAGATGGCTTTCAGGTCCGTTGTGCATATCATCAGCCGGCCTTTCCAGACTTTGAATTCCATCAGTATCGCAAGTCTGTGACATCTTTCCGGATTGTCTATGACAGAGACTACCGGACGGTAATCTGTTGGAAGACTGTCTATTATGAGCGGTCTGGAGTTAAGGGCTATGCTCCACCATTGCATATCGCTGTATCCGTCGTTAGGGAAGCCTTCCAAAGCCTTGTGTGCCGGATCCGTATATATGGAAAGGGTTCCCGGGGAAATTTCCTTGCCGCCCCTTTCGGAGATTCTCTTGAACATCGACCAGTTCCAGAAATCAGGGGTGAACAGTCCTCCTACGCTTCTGTCGGATATGGTTCCGTATTCCGGAATGAGCAGTATGTCCGAACCCTGTTCCAGTTTTTCCAGCAGGCTGTCGTCAAGGTTTCCGGTGACGAGGATTTCTCCCGGATCTTCAGCGGGGCCATCAGGATAAACCCATAATCTGTAACTGTTTGACCATTCTCCGGTAGATAGTGTGAGATCCAGTACGGCGGCTTTGTCAGGATCCGTCAGCAATGAGGATACAGGGAATGATATTCTTCCTGCCCGTGATACGGTTCCTTGCGGAGTGCCTGTATTGGCCGTTCCGGACACCGCGGCTGAACCCGATACGGAGATTTCCCATTTGAGAAGGGAGTTCCAGTCTTGTTCCAGATAATTTGCGACCAGCAGGTCAATCTCGAGAGTATCGGATGCCTTGATGCAGTAACTGTCGAAACTTGCCAGAGGGACAAGAGGGGAGCAGAATCCATGGAAATATTCCGCGGATGCGAAATTCTTCTCTTCCATGAATGCATCCAGAACCCCCACCAGTGCGGTGCCTTGTCCAGGATAGTCCTGAAGGTCCAGCATCTGGAATCCTCCGAACCCCGGAGTCCTTAACGCATATTCTATGTCCGCCTTCATACATTCGACGGCAAAGGTTCCGGAAGCCTTGCTGAATGCCCTGTCCATCCCGCCGAGACCTGCGTTTTCAAGCCTGTGTCTGAAATTGACCAGATTCCACGGATACAGGACACCGGTATATTTTTCTATCTGGCTGAAGTCCGGGTATGACTGGAACTGGCAGGTCTCATGGCCTATTACAGGGATATCGCTTTTTGAAATGGCGTATGAATAGTTCCCCCTGGTACCCGGTCTTGTATTGTTCAGGATGCCTCCCTTCTCGGCATCTGCAAAGGCAAAGGAAGTCCGCGTATGGGTAGAATAGCCTTCCCCGCCGCCTACCCTGCATGTGACGAAGAAATCCTCTCCCTGCTGAGGGCCGTTGAATCCGAGATTGTTGTTGGAGCCGAAACAGTAGAGGTGCCGGCTGTCCTTTTCCCTGAAATCGTCAATCCATTCTTTCATAAGGGAATCGTCTCCGTGCAGTTCATTGCCTAGTCCGAGCATTACGAAGGACGGATGGTTGCCGTATTCGTCCAGTATCCTTGCCGCCTCTTCCAGTATGTATGAATTGAGTTCTTCATTTTCCCTATCGATGGCACACCAGAGAGGAAGTTCGGTCTGGAGGTAGATGCCTTCCAGGTCGGCAGCCGTGAATGTCGCTTCAGGAGGGGTCCACGAGTGGAACCTGTAATGGTTTATGCCGTATTGCCGCGCCTTGCGGAATACCTCTCTCCATTCCTCTACTGACATTGGGGCATAACCGGTCAGAGGGAATACGCAGGCATCGTGTTTTCCCCTCAGGAAGGTACGGTATCCGTTGATGGCGAACTGTGTCCCGCTGACGGAGAATTCCCGCATCCCGAATGATTCAGTCATGGTATCGCTGCATTTCCCTGCCGTGAGACTGACAGAGATATTGTATATGTCGGGATGGAATTCGCTCCAGAGCAGAGGGTTTTCCTCCATGTCCATTTTCAGGCAGACAGTATTGCTGCCTTTTGAAAGTCGGACCTTCATTTTCGACAGATGCCTGGATTCAGTGCCATCCCTTGCAGGCACGGCTTCTGCGGTGATTCTGGCGGTTGTCTCCCTGTGGGCGATGACCGTGACTTCGGCTATGGCACAGTGACCGGCAAGGTCAGGACAGACCTTTATGGAAGAAATGTATGTGGAATCCAGTGCTTCGATATAGAAGTCTCCGAGAATCCCGTTCCAGTTGGTCTGTGTCGATTCGCTCCAGGCATGGGACGGTTGTATTCCCTGAGGGACGGCAGTACCGGAGTTGTCCACCTCTATCGAAAAATGATGCTTTCCTGCCGCAAGGTGCGGGAGATCGTAGACATGGGGGGTCAGCAGGGAATTGCGTTTCCCTATGCTTTTCCCGTCGATTCTCAGAGTGGTTGGTTTGGTCCGTTCCATGACCAGCCGCAACCGTTTCCCTTCTGCAAAATTCTCGGGAACGGTGATGTCCTTTTCATATTCCAGTTTCCCGGAAAATGGATAGATGCGGGAAAGACGGCCGGTTTCCGATGTATCGGTCTGTTTCTGTCCAAGCCTGTTTTCATCCGTTGTTCCCGGAAGGACGCATGTCCCCAATCCGGTCTTCCATTCTCCCGACAGATTGATTCTAGAACGGGAATCCGCTTCCGCAGAAACCGTATTCAGGAGACATAGGCCGGCAGCGGCAAGAAAGGTCATTAATCTCATAGAAGTGCCATTATAATTTCCTGTAAAGATAGGACTTTTTCTTCTGTTCCGAAATTTCATGAAAATCCATATATTTGTCGGTTAAACCATAATAAACTGACATATAATGCGCAAAATACTCCTTTTTACGGCGGTCTTGCTGATGGTATTGGCAGGATGCGACAGGCAGAGAACAGTGGAATTCCCGGTGAGTGATACCGTTATCGAATGGATGTCTGTCTATAAGGTCTCTTTATCCGATACCGCAACTGTCGTTGAGGGGAATTTCTACGGCTGGCCGGGAGATGAGATAAGGATACCTGCATCGGAATTCCGTCTGAGAGGGGCGTCGGACGGAGCCGAATATAAGTTATGTGGCACGCCTGCGGCAGCCGATACCGTGTATGCGAGGATACCTGACAACTGGACCGTCCCTTTCTCTCTGGTATTCGAACCTCTGAAGGAAGAGGAGACATCGTTTGATCTTCTCTGCCGGAACGATGCCGTCAAGGGGATAGCGACAAAAGAGCGGAAGTCCCGGTATGTTACGGTTATCGAGGGCATTCTTGTCGACAGGCCGAACACATCCAGGATAATACTCAATCCGTATGATTCCGATCCGAGAGTCAATCCGTTCATTTCCATTCCTGTGGAAGACGGAAAATTCAGGTATGAACTCAAATCCGATGTCCGGACCGTATATGAACTGTTATGCTGGGATGATTACTGTCACGGAGCCTGGTACAGTCAGAATATATTCTCTGATAACGGCAAGGTCAGTCTGACTGTCCGTCCCCAGAGTTTTGACAGTACGGTCAGGGAAATCACCGTGGATGAGACCACGACTGTCCTTAATGGAAAATACCTTGAATCAGGAGATGTGATATACACCGGCAGTAACGGGACCGACCTCCGGGCTCTTCAGGACAGGCTGAGTGCCGAACTGGACAGTCTTTACGACAACGACCTGTATTTCAATGAGGAATACATGGCTCTTGAAGACAGTGTGGAGACATTCGGATATACGGATGATCTTATGAACAGGCTTTTCAAAATGAGTTTTTCTGGAGAAGGGCTGTCGGAGGCGGGACATGCCAACCGGGACAGACAGGCTGACCTTTATTCGGAAATTCAGGAAAATACTATCCGGTATTGTGAGGAAAACACGGATGAGGTCGGCTATTTTCTGATGGTTGACAATTATCTCAGGCTTGAATATATTCCGTATCCGACAGACAGTGTCAGGACCGCCTACAGGAACCTTTTCGAGGCTGTCTATGCGAAGGAATATGCTGATCATCCTTTTACGGAGAAGATGTACCATGCCATTGCGGCGGAAGACATCCGTCCGGGAGGACATTACACTGATTTCTCGGCTCCGGACCTTTCCGGGAAGATGCATACCCTTTCGGATGAGATTTCCGGGAAGGTGGCGGTCATAGACCTCTGGGCTTCCTGGTGCGGTCCGTGCAGAAGGCACAGCATGGCTCTGATCCCGATATATGAAGAATATAAGGACAAGGGATTCACAGTGGTAGGCGTTGCCCGTGAAAACAACAATACGGATGCGATGAAGGCCGCTCTTGAGAAGGACGGGTATCCGTGGCTCAATCTGGTCGAACTGAACGATGCAGGGCGTATCTGGCCGAAATACGGGGCAGGGAACGGAGGCGGAAGAATCATCCTTGTCGCTGCTGACGGTACAATCGTAGCCGTGGATCCGACTGACGAAGAAATCCTGTCCTATCTGCAGCGGACTCTCTGACCTTTGATTTCCTTGGGACTGTGCCAAAATTATAAATTTTGGTGCAGTCTTTCAGGTCCGGTTCGAAATCCGGTTTTTCAGCAAGGAATTTCTGAACGGCAAATGGTAACAGGATGCAAGATCCAGTATCATTGCTCGACGGATTTAAGATACAGGATACGGCTCGACCAGTCATTCTGTTTATGGTAGTCCACTGTATGGCTGTATGGAATTTCAAGTCCGTTCTCCATAAGGTATCTGCCGCTGAATGTCTTGCCCTCGAATGGGAGAGGGACATTGTCTATCCTTGTGA
>CALVAE010000028.1 GCA_944325465.1 uncultured Bacteroidales bacterium
GTGATATAAAGGATTTCTTCAAGATATCCCAGAATTACCTTGCGGAACTGAACAAGCGTCCGGAGGTGATGTCTGCATTCACGTCATTCCAGGTGGACTATGTGCAGTATGTAGTGGATGTCGATGCCGCGAAATGCAAGAGGGCGGGAGTTTCTCCTACTGATGTCCTCAGTACCATTTCTGGATATTACGGAGGTATCTACGCATCCAACATCATCCGTTTCTCGAAAGTGTACAGGGTAATCATCCAGGCCGATCCTCAGTACAGGCTTGATCCTGAATCCCTCAACAACATCTATTTCAGGAACGGTTCGGAAATGGCACCGGTAAGCCAGTATGCTACCCTTACCAAGACTACAGGTCCGGAGAGCATGAGCAGGTTCAATATGTTCAACAGTATAGGAGCAAGTGTCACCATTGCTGACGGTTACAGTTCCGGAGATGTGATCAAGGCTATCGGAGAAGTGGCGGACGAAGTCCTTCCTGAAGGTTACGGATACGAATTCGGAGGTGCGTCACGAGAGGAGAGCGAATCCAACAATACGGTATGGATTCTTGCAATCAGTGTCATCTTCATCTACCTTCTCCTCTGTTCTCTCTATGAAAGTTTCTTCATTCCTCTTGCGGTCATGCTTTCTGTGCCGTTCGGAGTCCTCGGCTGCTTTGTGGCGGCGAAGGTGTTCGGAGTGGAGAACAACATCTATCTGCAGACCGGTATGATCATGGTGGTCGGACTGCTTTCCAAGACGGCTATCCTTATCACGGAGTACGCGGTCCAGAGGCGTGAACACGGCCTTACCATCCAGGAGGCTGCGTTCGATGCGGCGAGAGTCCGTCTGCGTCCTATCCTTATGACCGTCCTTACGATGATTTTCGGTATGCTTCCTCTGCTGTACTCTTCAGGTGCAGGAGCGAACGGAAACAGAACCCTCGGAGCCGGAGTCGTTGGCGGTATGCTTATCGGTACGATAGCCCTGCTCTTTGTAGTGCCGGCACTGTATGTCGTAATGCAGAAGATGGAGGAAAAATTCGGATTTAAAATTAAAAAATCGAAAGAGTAATGATGAACAAAGCACTCAATATTTTCTGCCGTCTTGCCGTTGCAGCAGCCCTGGCTTTCATGATGACCGGGTGCGGAATATACGGGAAATTCAAGACTCCTGAATATGAGGAGACGGCTGACGCTTACGGAGATGTCGCCATAGGGGATTCTACCTCCATGGGTGACATTCTCTGGAGGGATTTCTTTGAAGATGAGAATCTCAAGGCCTTGATAGACACTGCCCTTGCCAATAATTCCAATATGGTTACGGCCAAGTTGAGAATAGACGAGGCACAGGCTTCCCTCAAAGCGGCGAGACTGGCGTATGTTCCGGGATTTGACGTATCGCCGAATGCTGCCTACGGCTATGATATTGACGCCAAGGGCGGTTCATGGAACTTCCAGTTGCCTTTAAATGCCAGTTGGCAGGTGGATATTTTCGGAAAACTGACCAATGCCAAGAGAAGACAACTGGCTGCCTATATGCAGTCCCAGGAATACACAAGGGCTGTCCAGGCCCAGCTTGTGGCTACCGTTGCCATCCAGTATTATTCCCTGCTTGCTCTTGATGCCCAGTATGAAATATATCAGGAGACCGAAAGGAACTGGAGGGAGAATGTCAGGGTGACCGAAGAACTTCTCGAAGCCGGCCGCTATACGGCTGATGCCGTCTACCAGGCCCAGGCAAATTACTACAGTGTATGCAACAACCTCCTGGATATCAGGCAGCAGTTGCATCAGACCGAGAACCAGATGTGCTCCCTGCTCGGTAAGGTGTCCGGTACCCCTATCCAGAGAGGAAAACTTGAGGAATGGTCTGCTCCGGAGATGATAGATGTCGGGATTCCGGTGGAAGTCCTTTCCAACAGACCTGATGTAAAACAGGCTGAATACCAGTTTGCCCAGGCATTCTATGCTACCAACGGAGCGAGATCGGCAATGTATCCGTCCCTTACCATTACGGGAAGCCTTGACTTCTATTCAATGATAGTAAATGCAGTCGGATCTCTCGTTGAACCTATTTTCCAGCAGGGACAACTCAGGGCAAACCTCAAGATAGCGAAGGCACAGCAGGCCGAGGCCGAGGTCGCTTTCCGTCAGTCTATCATTGATGCTGGTATCGAAGTCAACAACACGGTACGGGCTCTCAAGACCGCGCAGGACAAGACAGCCAATTATGCCGCCCAGGTAAGCAGCCTGGAAAAGGCAGTGGAAGCGGCCCAGAGCAAGATGCAGGACAAGAATTCCACTTATCTGGAAGTCCTGACCGCCCAGCAGGCCCTTCTGACGGCGCAGGTAGGAGAGATTTCCAACCGTCTTTCGGAGATATCAGAAGTCATTACATTGTATCAGGCCCTTGGCGGCGGATGTGAATAATGTCGGATTTCGAGACCATTTCAAGTCTGGTAACGGACAAGATTATATTTTGCGGGGTGCTTGTGGCAGATTTGCACCCCGCAGATTTTTATGTGCCTGAAGGAGAGGGATTCCCTGTCATTACGGACCTTGTTTTCCATATCATTGTCCAGAAAGGCTGCATGAAGATTACGGTTGACGGGTTCGGATATGAATGTACTCCTGACAAAAACAACATGGTTGATGTCAAGCCCATGAACAGAGTCGGTTCCATCAGTTTGAGCGATGATTTTTCAGGCTGGCTCATTGTACTGTCCAGGCCTTTTCTCGATACCGTGCTTAAAGGACGTAATCCGATTCGTATCAGTGAAATACTGTCGCAGAAAGTGCGTACGGCCGTGACTGTATCCTCTTCCGACATGGCCCGCATAGAACGTTATTATGCCAATGTTAAAGAGGGTTCAGAAGACGGGGCCGACAGGCTGGAAATGGCGATATTCTGTTATTCTGTGCTTGTACTTCACCTTAATGTGATCCGGATAATCAGGTCCGGCCGGCCTGAGACCATGCAGGTCAGATATTCCAGGACGGAGATGATACTGGAGCAGTTCTACAGGCTTCTAATCGAAAATGTTGAAAAGGAGCATGAAGTGGGCTTCTATGCTGATAAACTCTGTATTACTCCGCACTATCTGACAATTGTGGCAAACAGATATACGGGCAAATCAGCCAGCCGGATCATTTCGGAGGAATTGCTGACTGTCGCATGCCGGTTACTCAAGAATCCTGATCTGACAATTCAGGATGTGGCTGACCGCTTGCGTTTCAGCGACCAGTCTTCGTTCGGAAAGTTTTTCAGAAAACATTCCGGAACGACACCGGCGGCCTACCGCAAGAACTTCCTGTAGAGAGCAAGCGATATCAGGCTCTGTCGTTTGGCTGGAATCGCTTTCCGACCCTGTCATTTCAGGACCTTTTCCTGTATTCCATAGGGGTACAGCCGACACTTTTCTTGAATATCCTGTTGAAATGCTGCGAGTACTGGAATCCGAGTTCGTAGGCGATTTCGCTGACAGTCTTTCCCGTTCCGATTATCATTTCCTTGGCAAGGTCTATAATCTTGTTCTGGATGTATTCCTGGGCTGTCTTGCCGGTTTCTTTCTTTATGAGGTCTCCGAAATAGTTGGGGGACAGGCATACCTTTTCCGCAAAATATCTGACGGTGGGCAGGCCTTCGTTCTTGGGATTGGAATCCATGAAATATTCGTCGAGAAGAGTCTCGAATTTCGTGAGCACATCCCTGTTCGCCTTGGTCCTTGTGATGAACTGCCTTTCGTAGAATCTCATACAATAGTCCAGAAGAAGTTGGATATTCCTTGAAATCAGCCTTTTGCTTAACTTGTCTATCGGATGGTCAAGTTCAAGTCTGATTTTGTCCAGGCAGTCAGTGAAGATACCTCTTTCCTCGTTGGACAGGTGCAGGGCTTCGTAGGATGAATATGAAAAGAATGAATAGGTCTTGATTTCCTGTCCGAGTGACGTTCCCTTTATGATATCGGGATGGAAAAGCACTCCCCGGGCGGCAGGTCTGACATTTTCATCCAGTTCCGTTTCCACAACCTGGCCAGGGGCGAAACTGGTTATGGTACCTTCTTGATAATCATATTTCTGCCTTCCGTAACGCAGTTCACCGCATTTGGTGTCTTTCAGAAAAACGGCGTAGATTCCATAGTTTACAGTGAATTTCTTCGGAAATTCAGTGGCATCTTTAAGGTCTATCACTCCTACGAGGGGATGCTTCGTTTCCAGACCGAAAAGTCTGTTGTAGTCATCCACATTGTCCAGTCTGATAATATTGTCCATGTCTTCCATATTCTACAGGAACAAAAATACAAATTAATCGCAGATTATCCCATGTCTTGTCCAGCCAAAAGTAAAGCCTGTACAAAGGTCTGTAAAATATATACAGTAACCACCAAAGAGGGCCTTTGTCGGGATATTCTTTGCTTGCGGCCGGGTATCATTCATGAAAAGCAGGGTGGTATCCGGCAATATGCGGACTTTCCGGATATAAAATGGCGGCAGATATTGCATAGTTTCATGAAAATGTCTATATTTGCAATCCTGTTTCCGGACAGGGAAGTTCTTCAGGAAAATATTCTGCGGAAATAGCTCAGTTGGTAGAGCATCAGCTTCCCAAGCTGAGGGTCGCGAGTTCGAATCTCGTTTTCCGCTCATTCAAGTCGCTGCATCCGAAGGATGTGGCGACTGTTTGTTTATAAGGGCTATGAACTTGCTCATTAAGGTATTATAAACAAACAGCGCATGAGCGAAGCTCATCAGCGATCTGAATGAAAGTACCTCCCCGGCAAGGGGTATCGAGATGTCAGAGCGTGGCGACGAAATCTCGTTTTCCGCTCATTCATTATCAAGCAGTTACAGAAATGTGGCTGCTTTTTTGTTATGCTGAAATCTGGCTGTTTTTGTGGTTGAAATGCACTTTGTGTAAGCAGATGTGTAAGCAGTTTTATCATGCTAACTATTTCTGTAGAAGCAATTTGCTTTAATTATCGTCCCAAAAGGGACAACACTTATCCGATTATGTTCCGATTGACTAAATCTGGAAAGAGAAAGTATGTTTCGTTGGGCATATCAGTAAAAGAAAAGGACTGGGACTTCAAGAAGAATCAGCCAAAGAAATCCTGCCCAGACAGAGAAGCCATTGTCAAACTCATAAGCGACAAGGTATCTGCTTACAACAGTATGATAATGGAACTGACTGCCAAACAGCAGGAGTTTACCATATCTTCTCTCGTCCAGATAATGGAGAACAAGATTGCCGTCAAGACTGTCTCCGAAATGTACGATTATCTGATAGACGAGTTCCACAGGACAGACCACCTTGGAACAATGAGTGTTTACAAGCAATCGAAAAGTTCTCTCACGAAATTCAACCGTACTCTTGACATCCCCTTCAGTGACATTGACTGCCAGTGGCTGGAAAGATACGAGAAATGGCTGAAAGGCAGGAATATCAAGGACACGACTGTGAGCATCCTGTTCCGTACTCTCCGAAGTGTGTTCAACCGTGCCCTGTCAATGAAACTGATAA
>CALVAE010000029.1 GCA_944325465.1 uncultured Bacteroidales bacterium
TACCATAATGCGGTTATTGAACACTGCAAAGGAACACAAAGAGAATCACATCGAATAGTAAAATTTTCTCAAAAAATAGCACAATATTCTCAAAATGACATCTTGACCCCCGGAAAATGCTCTTTCAGTCAAATTATGAGTATATTTGCCCCGCAACTGCATACCGCCATGAAAAAATTTGTCCTGACTCTGATAACCGTATTACTGCTGCTGCCGGAAGTGCAGTCGCAGACTCTGTATTTCGACAGAATAGACATCAAGGACGGACTTTCACAGAATACGGTCACCGCAATCATCCAGGACAGCCGGGGTTTCATGTGGTTCGGCACAAAAGACGGACTGAACAGATACGACGGAACACACTTCAAGGTATTCCGGCATTTTCCCTATGACAAGTCCGGGCTCGGCAACAACAATATCAGAAGTCTGGCTGAAGGCGCAGACAACAGTATATGGATAGGCACAAACTCCGGACTATACGTCTATGATACGGAATACGACAGATTCTCAGAGGTGGAAATCCTCGATTCAGGGGGGGCGGCTGTCCATAGTCCCGTACTTGCGCTGAAGCGGGACAGTTCCGACAGGATATGGATTTCCGTCGAGGCCTACGGGATATATTGCTACGACCCAGCCAAGGACAAGGCGGAATGCCGGTACAGTTCGAAAAACCCGATAAGTACGCTTGCAGTTGACGAACGGACCGGCGCCCTGTGGTTTTCATGGGCATCGGGAGGCCTTTACCGGACGGAAGACGATTTCACGACAGTCAGTCCGTACCTGCTCAATAACGGAAACAAGGTCTATCCGGAAGATGTAATCACCTTCATAGATGTGAATGACTACGGACGGATATACATCGGGCTTGAGAAAGGCGGGCTGGCGGAACTGGAAAGGAAGACCGGAGAGATACATCATGTCCGGTTGGCCAATGGCCCTCTGTTCGTAAGATGTATCCTGAAATATTCCCCGGATGAACTGTGGATCGGGACTGAGACCGGACTGTATATCTACAATACCAGGACAAGGACAAGGGAATGTCTGACCAATTCAATGTCTGACCAGTATTCCCTGTCGGACAATGCCATCCATTCAATCTGCAAGGATAAGGACGGCGGAATATGGCTCGGGACCTTCTTTGGGGGCATCAACTATCTACCGAAAAGGAATCCGGATTTCAGGAAATACTATTATACGGGAAACGCAGGATCCCTCGGCGGACTAAGGGTAGGAGAGATGTGCTCTGACGGCAACGGCGGGATATGGGTCGGCACGGAGGATGCAGGATTGTACAGATTCGATCCGCAGACAGGCTGTTTCTCCTTTTTCGGGCCGAGCAGGGAGTTTTCCAACATACAGTCCCTCCTGCTTGACGGCAAGGACCTGTGGGTAAGCACATTTTCCAATGGAATCAGGGTGATAGACACACGCACGCGGAAAGTACGGAAATACGAGGTCGTCAACGAACCGGGCCCGCGGTTGTTCAGCAATAACATATTCGCCCTTGAAAAGGCGGCGGACGGCCGTATATATGTCGGGACAATGCATGGCCTCCAGTTCTACAACAGGGAGACCGATGATTTCGGCTTCGTTCCGGAGATCAACGGAGGCAAGATGGTCAATGATATCCTGTCCGATTCGGACGGGAACCTGTGGGTGGGAACCCTTTCCAACGGACTTTACCGGATGGATGCGGCCGAGGGCAGATGGCGGCATTTCCTTCATAACCCGGCCGATACGGCTTCCATTCCGGTCAACAATGTCCTCAGCATTTTCGAAGACAGTACCGGACAGTTGTGGATAACTACCGACGGAGGAGGCTTCAGCCGGTATGATGCACAGACGGACACCTTCCACACCTTTACATCGGAGAACGGGATGCCTAGTGACGTAGTGTACCAGATTGTAGAGGATGATTCGGGAATGTTCTGGATATCCACAGGAAAGGGACTTGTCATGTTCAGTTCGGCGCATGAGAAAGTCAAGAGAGTCTATGTATCCAATAACGGTCTCCTGTGCGACCAGTTCAACTACGGGTCCAGTTTCAAGGATGACAATGGGAATATCTATTTCGGAAGCATAGAAGGTCTGGTATCCTTCACCCCTGACATGCTGATGTCAGGAGCCGGGACAGATGACTTTCCCGTATTCTTCACCGGGTTCTCCCTGCATAATGAGGAAATATCGGTCGGCGGCAAGGATTCGCCTCTGAAAAAGGACATTTCGTTTACCGATAACATCGAACTGAGTTATGACAGGAACAGTTTTTCAGTCGATATGGCCGTTCTGGACTATAAGACCAGCGCCATCCTGCAGTTCATGCTCGAAGGCATTGACAGCAAATGGCGGACATATACGGGAAATTCAGTGACATATTCCAATGTCGCTCCGGGCTACTATACCCTGATGGCAAGGTCAGGAATCAGCGGGGCTGCCGACAGGACCCTGGAAATCAGGATACTGCCTCCGTGGTACAAGTCAACGCTGGCAAGTATGGTCTATCTCCTGATTTTCGTTTGCATGGTCATTGCCGGCATCAGCATCTATCACAGGAGGTCCGTGCTGAAAAGAAAGAAATACATATTGTCATACGAGAGGAAGAAAGAAAGGGAGGTATATGACTCCAAGATATCGTTCTTCACCAATATCACCCACGAGATAAGGACCCCTCTCACCCTGATAAAGGGACCTCTGGACAATATTCTGGCCACGGACAATCTGGACCCGAGGATAGCAAAGGACCTGAATATAATGAGCAGGAACACTGACAGGCTCCTGGTACTGGTGAACCAGTTGCTTGATTTCCAGAAAATCGAGAAGGAGAACCTCTCCCTTGATCTTTCCAGGCAGAATGTGGCTTCCATCCTTGAAGATGTATATTCCAGATTCAGCATCTCCATATCACAGCAGAAAAAGGACTGCACCCTTGAGATAACCGACAGGAACCTGTATGCGATGGTGGATGTCGAGGCGTTCACCAAGATAGCCAGCAATATGCTGTCAAATGCGATGAAGTATTCCGACAGGAAAATCAGGATAAGGCTGTACCGTTCGGGAGAGAACCTCTGCCTGTCGGTGAGCAATGACGGGGAACTTGTCCCTCCTGACAAAAGGGAGGCGATTTTCGCTCCGTTCTTCAGGGGGACCAGCACCAGCGACAAGACAGGCACGGGCATAGGCCTGTTCCTTGCGCGGTCTCTTGCGGAACTCCAGCACGGGACTCTGGAGATGGGGCAGGATCTGTCGGAGAATGAATTCATCCTCGAACTGCCGCTGTGCCGGCCTTCTGAAAACGGTAAAGAAGAGAGTGACGGGATTGAGGAAGAAGATGACTTGCAGGATAAGGACGATGATGACATGCTTATCGCCGGCCAGGGCGAGATTATCCTTGTCGTGGAAGATGACGTGGAGATGTGCGAGTTTATCCGGGACCAGCTGGCGGAAAAATGGACGGTACTCACCGCACACAACGGAATGGAGGCCCTTGACGTGCTTGAGAAGAACTATGTGACCCTTGTAGTAAGTGACATCATGATGCCTGAAATGGACGGCATAGAACTGTGCAGACGGGTGAAGACGGATTCAAGGTACAGTCACATACCGTTCATCCTTCTGACTGCGAAGACAAGTCTGGAGTCCAAGATTACGGGAGTGAACACCGGTGCGGACATGTACATAGAGAAGCCGTTCTCGAAGACATATCTAATGGCTGTCATCACCAACCAGATAAAGAGCCGGCAGGCCCTCAGGGAAGCGTTCCTGAGGAATCCTCTTGCGGCGATGAACACGGACAACATGGCATCCGAGGATACGGAGTTCATAAAGAACCTCCAGTCCGTAGTCCAGGAAAACCTGAGCAATTCGGATCTCAAACTGGAAGACATAGCAAGGGAGATGCATACGAGCAAGGCCAACCTGCACAGAAAGATAACAGGGCTCCTCAACATGACTCCCATGGCATATATGCGTGTCGAGCGGCTCAAGCAGGCAGCAAGGATGCTTGCGGAAAACGAATACCAGATCAACGAAATCAGTTATATGGTAGGGTTCAACTCTCCGGCGTATTTCGGCAAATGCTTTTTCAAGCAGTTCGGGGTACAGCCCAAGGATTTTGTAAGAAACCTGCAGAACCAGAAAGAAAAAACAGAAAATACCGATATACAATGAAAAGATTCATGAAGACCGCAATTGCGGCATCCGTGGCAGCCTTGTCTGTCCTGTTTTCTGCGGAGGCATCGGCTTCCGTATCTGTCCCGTCCGCTGACAGCAGGGACTATCTCTTTTCCCTCCAGTCGGCCGATGGTCACGGAGGCAGTTCCAAATGGGAAATGAAGAAGGTTTCAGAGGTAACCGCACGTGCGGAAGACCTGTCCAAACCGGGCTTCGGCACCGAAGGCTGGATGCCGGCAGTCGTTCCTGGCACGGTTCTGAACTCTCTGGTCTATAACGGAGTATATCCTGAACCCTATTTCGGCCTGAACAACAAACTCACTTCCGGACTGATTCCTGACATCAGCGTTGTCGGGAGGGACTTCTACACCTACTGGTTCAGGACAGAGTTCGATGCCGTCCCTGTCGCAAAGGACGAGCGTATCTGGATGCAGGTGGACGGAGTGAACTACAGGGCGGAATTCTGGATGAACGGCAAGATGGTCTGCTTCGTGTCAGGAATGTTCAACCAGCAGTTCGTGGATGTGACCGACTACGTCAGCAGGAACGGAAGCAATGTCCTTGCAGTCAAGGTCTACCCTATCGATGAACCTGGCGGCCCGCGCAAGGGCACATCCAAGTCATGGGGTGCTGCAGGAGAGTTCCGCAACGGCGGGAACGGCGAAATCGGCAAGAACGTGTCGATGCTGATGACCGTAGGCTGGGACTTTACGTTCCTGGACGGCATCAGGGACCGCAACACCGGCATCTGGCGGGACATCCGTTTCTTCAGAAGCGGAAAGGTGATGCTCAACCATCCTTTCGTCAAGAGCGACCTTAATGACAGTTATGACTCTTCAGCGCAGACAGTAAGCGTAGAGGTGCGCAATCCGGGATTCGGCACCCAGAAGGTAAAGGTCACAGGAGAGATTCTCGGAGAAGGGATAACATTCTCCAAGGACGTGACAGTGCTCCGCGGCCTGACCGAGACTGTCGAATTCACTCCTTCGGACTTCCCTCAGCTTGTGATAGACAACCCACGCCTCTGGTGGCCGGTCAACAAGGGAAAGCCGGAAATGTACACAGCCGTCCTCAAGGCAGAACAGAACGGCAAGGTGCAGGATTCCATTACCGTAAGATTCGGAATCCGGGAAATCACTTCCGATACTGACACTCCGGACAAGTCCCGCCGCTTCCGTGTCAACGGCAAGCCGATTTTCATCAAGGGTACCAACTGGATACCGGAAAACATGCTCCGCAATTCAGACGAGCGTACATACGCCGAACTGAGGTACTCAGCCCAGTCCGGAGTCAACCTGATACGCCAGTGGGGAGGAGGAATCACTGAATCCGACAGATTCTACGACCTGTGCGACTCCCTCGGAATCATGGTATGGACAGAATTCTGGATGACCGGTGACACGAAGCATCCCGTTGACAGGGGGCTCTATCTCCAGAATGTGGAATCCACGGTAAAGCGTATCCGCAACCATCCTTCTCTCGCATATTATGTATGCTCCAACGAATCAACCGAAATGTCCGGCATCAAGGACCTGATAATGGATCTGGACGGTACAAGAGGCTACCAGATGCAGTCAGAATGCGCCGGAGTCCACGATGGCAGCCCGTACAAGACAGTGAATCCGATGCGCCACTACGAGAACACCGCATCAGACAGAGGCAGCCGCGTGGACGGGTTCAACCCTGAATACGGTGCGCCTTGCCTCCCTACCGTGGAATGTCTGCGCGAGATGATGCCGGAAGAGGACCTCTGGCCTGTCAACAAGGAAGTGTGGGACTACAGCGACGGCAACGGTTTCCACCAGATGTCCACCCTGTACGTGGATCTTGTGAACATGTACGGAGAGTCTGACAGCATTGACGAATTCGCGATGAAGGCCCAGTTCGTCGGTGCGATGAACTACAAGAGCATCTGGGAGGTATGGAACTACAACAAGTTCGGCTACGGTGACCGCTGGACATCAGGCTTCCTCTACTGGTACCACAATTCAGCAGTGCGTCAGGTGTGCGGACGTATGTGGGACTGGTCCCTTGAGCCTACTGCCGCCCTTTATGCAGCGGCGAATGCCTGCGAGCCTCTCCATCCTCAGTTCGACTATCTCAAGAACACCGTTTCCGTAGTGAACGACTACTACAGGAGTTTCAAGGGATACAAGGTCATTGCGGAAGTGTGGGATATCGATTCCAGGAAAGTATGGAGCAAGTCAGCGGTAGTGGACCTTCCGGAAGACGGCGTAGTCAATGATGTCTTTGTCATAGATTTCCCTGAAGACATCTCCCCTGTACATTTCATCAGGCTCAGTCTTCTCGATGAGAACGGCAGCCAGGTCGGAAGCAACTTCTACTGGAGGTCAGACGATGTCTATGAAGGCAAAAAGACCCTGACCGGACCTACGACTTCCGGCTTCGAGACAATCTCGGACCTTGACAGGACCCGCGTGTCGGTGGCAAAGATGAATGTACGCACCGATGAACGGGCCAACTACATAGACCTGACCCTGAAGAACAGCCGCAAGGCAATATCCTTCTTCACCCAGATCCAGTGGCTTGACTCTGAAGGAAAGCCGGTACGTCCTTCCTACTACACCGACAACTTCTTCAGCATGATGCCGGGCGAGACCAGGAAGATAACCATAGAGACGGCCCTGCGTGATCTTCCGGCAGGAGAATACACTCTTGTGGTCAAGGGATTCAACGCTGCCCGTCAGGAAATTGCCGTCCGCATCGGAGAATAGTTCCCATAAAGCCAAACAACAATGAACAGACACATCCTATCGATCATATCCGCAGCAGCCCTCTGCACGGCCCCGTGCCTTGCCGGACTGCAGACCGCTTCCGCCGGACCCGATACCCTTTCAGGCACAGTGGAAAGGGTGGGTTATGATATCGTCATCATCGGCGGTACTCCGGGCGGTATCATGACAGCCATAGCAGCCGCACGGGAGGGCAAGGACTGCATCATACTTGAGAGGTCCGGCCATATCGGAGGTCTTCCATCGAACGGACTCGGGGCTACCGACATCGGGACGCGCGGAGCGACTACAGGACTCTTTACCCGGTTCATAGAACTCAACAGGCAGTATTATGCCGATAAATACGGTCCGGATTCAGAGCAGGTCAGAAAATGCAGCGAAGGATACCACTTCGAGCCGGGAGTGGCGGAACAGAACTTCTGGAAGATGATATCAGAGGCCGGTCCGGGCAGCATAGAAGTGAAGACTATGCGCCAGTTTGATTCCTCTCCTGACAATCTGGAGATGGACGGGGAAAGGATAACAGCGGTAAAGATCCTCGACCGTGAGAACAAAGACATCGAAACCTACTACGGCAAGGTGTTCATCGATGCGACATACGAGGGAGACCTCGGGGCCGCTGCCGGTGTTCCGTTCCGGCTCGGGAGGGAGTCCGCTTCGGAATTCTCGGAGCCTTGCGCCGGCAAGGTCTACCGCTGGTGGAAACACGGCCCGAATGAGGCCGGGACCACGTACGAAGGGGATGATGCAATCCAGTCGTACAACTACCGCGTATGCCTGACCACGGACAAGGACAACTATGTCCCTATCCCCAAGCCTGAAAACTACAACAGGGAGGAATATGTGTCTCTCATCGAAGATGTCTATACCGGAAGAAATGCGGATGTGCGGTTCAAGGGAGTGACAGAGGAACAGATGGAAGAGAACCGTCAGAGGATACTCGCAGGCGGGCGTACAGCAATCCCCGGTGATCCGTGGGGAATGTGGAAGGTGACCAATATGGTACATCTTCCCAATGCAAAGACAGATGCCAACAACCAGCACCTCGCCCTTATATCGACTGACCTTCCTGAAGAGAACTGGCCGTGGCCTACCGCAGACTGGGAATGGAGGGACAGGTTCGCCCAGCGTCTCAAGGACTACACTCTGGGTCTCTTCTGGTTCGCCCAGCACGATGAGGCCCTTCCGGAACAGTTCCGTGAAGCCTGCCTGCAATACGGGCTTGCAGCCGATGAATACACTGACAACGGCAATTTCCCGCGTCAGGTCTACGTCAGGGAAGGCCGCCGGCTGGAAGGAACCTATTTCTTCACGGCCAACGATGTCCTTCCCGTATCGGAAGGTTCGCGCCCTCCTGTCAATGCGGCATCCGTGACTGCCAGCCACTATGCACTGGATTCACACGCAGTGCGCAAGCGCGAAAAGGGAAGGGTGCATCTGGACGGGTTCTTCAGTCATCCTACTTCCGTCTACACTGTACCGTACGGGGTGATGGTTCCGAAAAAGGTTGACAACCTGCTTTTCCCTGTTCCTGTATCGGGCAGTCATGTCGGGTTCTCCACAATGAGGATGGAGCCTTGCTGGATGGCCCTCGGAGAGGCTGCCGGAGTTGCCGCCTCCCTCGCCATAGATGGGGCTACCGATGTCAGGAACATCCCGGTATCCGAACTCCAGAAAAAACTTATCGACAACGGGGCGACACTGATATATTTCAAGGACCTCACTCCTGCAGATCCTGATTTCAGACAGGTGGAGATGCTTGCTCTGAAAGGTTATTTCCCGGACTGGACAGCCGGCCTCGACAAGCCTCTCGACAAAGAGACGGCATCCCTGTGGAGCAGACTGTCAGGCAAGAAGATAACCGCGGATGGAGGTACACGCCGGCAGTGGCTCCGCGCTCTGGAGGGCAACGACCTGAACGACAGTTTTCCTGACTGGGCATGGACTGACTTCGAACGTCCTGAGGGGGCGAATCCGATAATCGCTCCCGACAGCACGACAAGGTTCCGCTGTCCGGTGCAGGGAATCAAGGTGCCATGGGAAGGCAATGATACCTTCAACCCGGGTGCGACAGTATACAAGGACCGCGTCGTGGTGCTTTACCGCGCCGAAGACAATTACGGCGAGGGCATCGGCAAGAGGACATCCCGTCTCGGATACGCTTCGTCAAAGGACGGTATCCACTTCAAGAGATCGAAGAAACCTGTCTTCTATCCGGACAATGATGACCAGAAGAAGCACGAATGGCCGGGAGGATGCGAGGATCCGCGCATTGCAGTCACCGAAGACGGTCTGTATGTAATGTTCTACACACAGTGGAACAGAAAGACCGCCCGCCTTGCCGTAGCCACATCAAGGGACCTGAAACATTGGGAGAAACATGGTCCTGCCTTCGAGGACGCTTACGGCGGCAGGTTCTACGATATGTTCTGCAAATCCGCGTCCATCATTACGGAAGTCAAGGACGGCCGGCAGGTAATCGCGAAGATGGACGGTAAATACTGGATGTACTGGGGAGAGAGGTTCGTGAATGTCGCCACTTCGGAAAACCTGGTCGACTGGACTCCCATGCTGGACGAGAAAGGCGGGCTGCTGAAACTGGCTCTCCCGCGCAAAGGCCATTTCGACAGCGATTTTCCGGAATGCGGCCCTCCTGCCGTAGTTACTGA
>CALVAE010000030.1 GCA_944325465.1 uncultured Bacteroidales bacterium
AATCCTCCGTTCATCCATCCGGGCAGAGGCGTGGTATCCCTCATCAGGTCAAGGCTGCGGGGCACTACCGGATTGTATCCGAATACGGCCCCGATTGTCATAATCTCCGGATACGAATCTCCCATCCAGACAAGCCTGTCACGCTTGATGCCATCCCACAGATAATTCTGCATACACAGATGGACTGTACGGGCTCCTGTATTCCATATACTGTCCAGCCTGCTGTCACTGCTTCGGAATGACCCGCGCCATGGAGCATCGCACATTATTGAAATGGCCCTGATTTCTTTCAGAGACAAAGTTCTGTCACCATCCAGCATGTCTATTCTGACAAACCGGAATCCGGAATTGCCGGTTTCCACTGTACCGAGGACCGGAACCTCAAGCGTAAAGTCTCTTATCGCATGGTCATTTGTCGCACCGCCTTCTCCCCAAACCTCGGACATCGCCTCGCTTACCGATTCTCCATAACGGATCCTGAGCCTTACCGGTCTCCCGTCAGACATTCCCGTCACAATCTGAATACCTCCGTGCAGTTCCCTGCCGAAATCAAGAAGAATGGCAGGACGGGCATCTCCTTGCGAGGTCATGACACAATAAGGAACCCCGTCTCCCAACAACGACTGCCCGATTCCCGGACGTAAAAGCAAGTCCGGACGGCTGATATAGCTGCTGTCCTTCTGCCACACTATCCTGACAGGACTGACATAAGTCGTAAGCAGGGTATCCTGTCCCCACGACGGTACCGCTGACAAGATTCCTGCTGTCACCAGTACGGACAGCAACAATATCACATGTATCTTTTTCATATGCTACAGATTGAATGCCTGCTTGAGTTCCTGCATCTGGGCATCTGTCATGCCTTCCGGCACAAAACCCATTGCACGGCCCGACATGTAGATCTGCGCGGACTTTGAAAGGGTGTCTATCATATCAAATGCCTCCACGACATTTTTCCCCACTGCAAATGCCCCATGCTTCTCCCACAGTACGACATCGTATTCGTCAAGAAGTGCAATGGTAGCATCCGCAAGGGCAAGGGACCCGGGCAACTGATACGGGACTATTCCCACTCCCTTGGGACAGAAAGCTCTTGTCTCCGGTATCATACTCCACAGCAACCGGCTGAGCACATCCTTCTCCAGAAATGCCTTGTGGTGTGTCATAGCCACAAGTTCAATAGGATGGGTATGGATGACTGCCCTGTATCCGTCACCCCTGCCGGCAAGATAACTGTGGACAGAAAGATGCGAAGGCAGTTCTGAAGTGGGAACAACTGCCTTTTCCGCAACAATCACGTATGACCGGCCTCCGTCCAGAATCTTGATAATGGCCATATTATCCATCGGAGCAGAAGCGACGTATCTCATCCTCCGCCCCGTACCTGTAACGAGGAAATAGTTTCCCGACAGGTTTTCAAGTGGCCGCGGCAAGGAAACCGGGCCATATAAAGGACTGCATTCCGCAAGCACATCATCGGCAAAGTCCGTTATATTACAGGAAATATTCCCTCCGTTCCGCTCCGCCCATCCTTTCTGCCACAGATATCCTGCAATCTCAGATATCTCGGCTATGCAGGCCGCAATGTTTTCATTATATTCCATAAAACCCAAATTTTACAAATTCTTTATCAGTAAGGTCTTCAGTTGTTGCTGCCGTCAGGTCTTTCCCGACAAGTCTAAATTGACAGATACGGGAAAAATACCGAGAACAACAGGATGGCAAGACCGGTGACCAGCACCGCTACGGCAAGCCTGCCGCATCCTTTCCATTCTTTCAGGATAATTCCCCAAAGATTGGAGAAAAGGACATTCAAAGACATCAGTATACTCCAGGCAAATGCCAGGAGGACAGGATTTTCCTTTAGAAAACTTTTACCAGTCTCAAGTCCGAAAAACTGGGAATACCACAGCCCCCCGGCAAGGGCGCAAAAAAAGATATTGACTGCCAACTGCCTGCCTCCGACATCAAGGTACTCATGCCCGCTGCGGTTACGCAAATTCATAAAAATACAATACGCGGCATTTGTGACAAACCCACCGACAGTCACAAGAAAGATGACCGGAAGACCGGCAAACAGCGGTGTGGATCCGGAAGCAAGCATCCTTTCCCTGACAGGGGCTCCGGCATCAAGTCCGAGTGCAAAGCACGCACTCATAAGACCGGACAGTAATGCGACTGCAAGTCCTTTTGTCAAAGCAAAATCCTTCACCGCCTCCCTTTTGGCCTCATCACTCATATTCCGGGACTTCAGCGATCCGGCATAACCTATGACTGCAATACCAGCAACAGTTATCGCCACCCCGAGAAGCAGATACAGGCCGTCTCCATGCAGGAGATCTGTCCCCGCAAACAAGGCCGGTAGCAGTGTCCCGAAAGCAGAACAGGTGCCCAGGGCTATCGACTGCCCGAGTGCAACCCCAAGATATCGCATGGACAGACCGAATGTCAGACCTCCTATTCCCCACAGGAAACCATACATTATCGATTTCCATGCACCCCCTGAAGACAGGACGGAAATCAGGGAGACACCTTCCGGGATGGACAGCAAAGCCCCAACTAAAGGAAAGACTAGCCACGCGAATATTCCCTGCACCATCCAGAAATTCTCCCAACTCCATGCCTTGACACACCGTATCGGGACATAGGAACTGGATTGTCCGAAACTTCCGGCAGCTATAATCAGAAGTCCTAAAAGAGCATGCATACCCTAGAATCTTTTAGAAGTCACTTCCGCTTCATATTTCTCCACTTCCGGAATATAATCCTCCCCCGCCGGAACATTCTCTGTCAGACAGAAATAGTTGTAGACATCGCTCCATGGAAGAGACTTGCTCTCTTCCAAAAGGGCAAGCCGCTGGAAATATTTTCCCGTATTCTCATCCGTCCGCAGCCTCTCCAAAGGTGACAGCAACGCCATCAGAATGGCCTTCTGGGTTGCCCTGATTCCCACGACATACGCCCCTATCCGGTTGATGGAACCGTCGAAATAGTCGAGTCCGACATTTACCCTGTCCAAAGCCTCTGCCCAGACAATCTCCTGCGCAAGCATCACCACACTGTCATTCAGAATGACCACATGATCGCTGTCCCACCTTACAGGGCGGCTGACATGAAGCATTATCTCTGGAGAGAACAACAACAGCGAAGATATCTTGTCCGCCACTTCCTCAGTCGGATGGAAATGTCCCATATCCAGAGTAGACATGATACCATGCTTCATGGCATAGCACATATAGAACTCATGGGAGCCGACCGTGAAACTTTCGAGCCCTGTCCCGAACAGTTTACATTCTACTGCATCCTTGACATGGCTGCATTTTTCCTCAAAAATCCTGTCCAAAGAATCCTTCAATATGGAACGGTACAGATAACGGTTAACCGTAATATCCTTTGACCCGTCATGGATCCAGAGATTATGGCAGGCCTTGTCCCCGAGTTGACGACCGATTTCATCAGCTATCCTGCGACTGCGGACAGTGTGTTCGATCCAGAAATTCCGGATTGCTTCATCGGGATTGGAAAGTGTCAGACTGCCGCTCAACGGATGGGAAAAGGATGTGGAGTTGAAGTCAAGTTTCATTTCATTCTCCCTGGCCCAGTCTATCCAACTCTGGAAATGCTCCGGCTCTATTTCATTCCTGTCTACCCGCTTACCTCCGAAATCTCCGTAAGTGGCATGAAGGCTCAGTCTGTGACGGCCCGGCACGAGCGTCAGGACCTTTTCCAAATCCGCCCTCACTTCATCTATGTTTCTTGCCTTGCCCGGGTAATTGCCGGTCACCTGGATACCCCCGGTCAACTGGCCTGCAGAAGGTTCGAACCCCGTCACATCATCCGTTTGCCAACAATGCAGGGAAATGGAAACACCCTTAAGGGCCGCGATGGCGGCATCAGTATCCACTCCGAATTCAGCATAACGTTCCTTGGCCTCATTGTAGGCTCTGATTATATTTTCCTGTTTCATGTTTTATAATATATTTGACAACACTGCTGTCCGGAGAAATTTTACCATAAAGTAGGTTGCTCGACAGAACCCGCCTCCGGAACACTAACGGGAGTTGTCGGCTGATTATAAATTTCACGGATATCCGCCCTCTGGAAGAGGACTTG
>CALVAE010000031.1 GCA_944325465.1 uncultured Bacteroidales bacterium
TACCTCAAGAGAGTCGACATCGAAAGATACAGGACAATCGTGAAGGAGCTCGGTCTCCGTCGATAAGGAAAATATTGCCTTGACCTGATGGGGTGCTCCCTGCTGAGCTCCCCATTTTTATTGAAAAACCAGTTCCATAACATTGGACGATCTTCCGGAGCCGCTAACAAACCATCAGCCTGCGGCGGGCTCCGAGACTCAAGATATTCAGACGAACAGATACAATGTACGCAGCAGAAATTATTAATCAACTCCCATAGGGGGAGGCAGGCTGAACGAAGTGTAATGAACATTATCAACAAGAAGATTGAATTATCCGACGGAAGGGTAATAGAGATTGAGACCGGAAAACTGGCAAAGCAGGCAGACGGTGCAGTAGTAGTAAAGATGGGAGGCACGATGCTTCTCGCAGCCGTCACCTGTGCAAAGGACGCAAAAGAGGATGTGGATTTCATGCCTCTGCAGGTTGACTACAAGGAAAAATTCGCCGCAGCCGGAAGATTCCCGGGCGGCTTCATGAAAAGGGAAGGAAAGGCTTCCGATTATGAAATCCTCATCGCAAGGCTCGTGGACAGGGCACTCAGGCCGCTGTTTCCGGAGGATTTCCACGCGGAAGTATATGTGACTGTTAACCTTATCTCGGCAGAGGAGGACATACAACCGGATGCGCTTGCAGGACTTGCAGCCTCAGCCGCACTTGCAGTAAGCGACATTCCGTTCGAGGGACCTATCTCCGAAGTCCGTGTCGCAAGGATCAACGGACAGTTGAAGATAGACCCGAATTTCAGCGAGATGGCAGACGCCGACATCGACCTTATGGTGGCAGCCACCTACGACAACATAATGATGGTCGAGGGTGAGATGAATGAGGTCAGCGAGGCCGAAATGCTGGAAGCCATCAAGTTTGCACACGAAGAAATCAAGAAGCACTGCAAGGTGCAGATGGAGTTGACGGTGGAGGCAGGAAAGACCGTCAAGAGGACATACTGCCACGAGGAGAATGACGAGGAACTCCGTGCCGCCGTCGAGAAATTCTGCTACGACAGATGCTACGCCATCGCAAAGAGCGGAAGCGGAAAGCATGAAAGGACTGATGCATTCGATGCACTCAAGGAGGAATTCTATCAGACCATACCTGAGGAGGAGCGCGAAGCCAAGACAATGATGGTGGAAAGATACTACCATGCCGTCGAGAAACGCGCCATGAGAAACCTCATTCTTGATGAAGGAATCCGTCTTGACGGACGTAAATGCAATGAGGTACGCCCTATCTGGTGCGAGGCCGGATATCTGCCTTGCGCACACGGTTCGGCAATCTTCACCAGAGGTGAGACCCAGTCGCTCGCGACAGTGACCCTCGGGACAAAACTCGACATGAAGGAAAGGGATGAGGTGCTCATCCAGGGTACGGACCAGTTCGTGCTCCACTACAATTTCCCTCCGTTCTCCACCGGTGAGGCCAAGGCCCAGAGAGGTGTAGGCCGTCGCGAGATCGGTCACGGAAACCTGGCATGGAGGGCACTCAAGCCGATGGTGCCTCTCGCTCCTGAAAATCCATATGCAGTACGTGTCGTATCCGATATCCTCGAATCCAACGGTTCGTCATCGATGGCTACCGTCTGCGCAGGATGTCTCGCTCTGATGGATGCCGGAGTCAAGATCAAAAAACCGGTTGCCGGAGTCGCAATGGGACTTATCACGGACAAGGACAATCCGAATGACCGTTACGCAATCCTCACTGATATTCTCGGTGACGAAGACCACCTCGGAGACATGGACTTCAAGGTGACGGGAACAAAGGACGGCATCACGGCAACCCAGATGGATATCAAGGTGGACGGTCTTTCATACGACGTACTCGAGAAAGCCCTTGAGCAGGCACGTCAGGGCAGGATGCACATAATGGGCGAAATGATGAAGACCATCAGCGAGCCGCGTGCAGACTACAAGCCGTTCGTACCACGTATCATCCAGATCCGCGTTCCGGGAGACTTCATCGGAGCGATTATCGGCAAGGGTGGAGAAGTCATCCAGAAGATACAGAAGGAGACAGGTACGACAATCACCATCACCGAAGAACAGAACAACGGAGTCAGCGAAGGAGTCGTGGATATCTTCGGAGAGAACAAGGAATCCATGGACAAGGCCCTCAACTGGATCAACGGCATCTGCGCAGTGCCTGAGGTAGGTCAGGTATATCACGGAAAGGTGGTATCCATCCTTGAGTTCGGGGCATTTGTCGAAATCCTTCCGGGCAAGGAAGGCCTGCTCCACATCTCTGAAATCGACTGGGGCAAGACAGACAAGGTGGAAGACGTCCTCAACGTCGGGGATGAAGTGGATGTCAAACTTCTTGAAATTGACCCTAAGACAGGAAAGATGAGGCTTTCACGCAAGGCTCTTATCGAAAAGCCTGAAGGTTATGTAGAGCCGGAACGCAGGCCACGCCCTGCAGCCGGGGACAGGGGTCCGCGCCGCAACGGCAATGAACGCCGTAACGGGGACCGCCCTTCAGGAAACGGCAAGGGGCCTCGCGGTCCACGCCCGGAAAGGGGGCCGAAAGGAGGACACGGCAACCACAACGATAACGGAGGAAACGATCCGGAAATGTTCTAGGAACGGAAAGACACGATAATATTGAGGGGCTGAACCAAAAACAATGAATTTTGGCTCAGCCCCTGTTAGGTATGTCAGGACTGATAAAATGCTAGGCATTTTGCAGAGCACATATCAGACTGTATGAAAGAAATAAAAAACTGAATAATGGAAACGAACCGGCTTCTTCTGCGCCACTGGCAGGAATCAGATGCAGAGACATTGTATAAATATGCCAAAGACCCTGAAATAGGCACGGTGGCGGGATGGCCGCCTCACACATCGGTTGAAGACAGTCTTGAGGTGATCCGCACGGTCTTTTCCGCTCCGGAGACATACGCAGTTGTCCTGAAGGAAACCGGCGAACCGGTCGGAAGCATAGGTCTGCTGTTCGGGAAAGACTCGAATGTCGCGGGGATCAGGACTGACGAGGCGGAAATCGGCTACTGGATAGGCAAGCCGTATTGGGGACAGGGGCTGATACCGGAAGCCGTCCGCCGTCTTTTGCATCGGTGCTTTACAGACCTGGGTATCTGCGCCGTATGGGGCGTATATTATGACGGAAACAATAAATCCCGCCGCGTGATGGACAAATGCGGCTTCAGTTTCCACCACACGGGGACCTGCGAGACGGCACCGTCCGGAATCCTCTCTACGGAACATTTCATGAGGATAACGAAGGACGACTGGAAAAGACTCTTTGCTAAAATCAAGCCACAGTTTAAAGGATGATGCCTTTTCCCGGCTGACTATTATCGGTTCCGGAGAGGCCGGTCTGGTACGGACCAGGATCTTGTTCATACCGTAAGGTTCGATTTTGGTTATCGCATTGACGTTCACGATGGTCTGTCTGTTGGCCCTGAAGAACTTGTCCGGATCAAGCTGCTCGGTCAACTGGTTCAGCGTGAGGTATTTTTTGTCCGCATTCTTGAGCGACATGATTGCAGACAGAAGTTCCCTGCTTCCCCGTCCGGACTCCTGTCTGAGAATCATTTTCTCGTATTTCTGTATGGTCTCCCTGAGCCTTTCCTCGTGTATCGGTTTCAGAAGATAGTCTATACTGTTTACAGTAAAGGCTCTGACCGCATATTCATCGTATGCGGTAGTGAATACGATTATGCTTTCCGGCATCGCCTCAAGAAGGGCCGACTGCACTTTGGCAGGTGCCCTGTTGATCTCATCCGCCAGAATGATATTGGCGAACAGCGGGCCCTCCTGGAACTTGAATGTCAGATGTGCCGGGTCATATATTTCACTGCCTGTTATGTCCGTAGGCAACATGTCCGGTGTGAACTGGATTCGTCCGAAACGGCAGGATATGCAGGATGAAAATGTCTGCACTGCCCTTGTCTTGGCAAGCCCCGGCTTCCCTTCTATCAGAAGATGCCCGTCACACAAGACTGTAATCATCAGGGCTTCATTAAGCCTGCTCTGACCGATGACCTTGGTGTCCATGTATTTTTGAAGCTGGTCCTGTTTTTCCCTCAATTCGTTTTCCACGGATGCAGATATTATTTGTTCCCCAAGCGGAAAATTCGCTTTCCGAAACAACAGGATCTTATGCCGAATCTCATTGCATGTCCTCTATAATTTCCGACGCAAGAAATCATTTTGATTCATATCTATGTGGTATAATCGTAAATGCCCTCATGCTCTCCGACTTGGATAACAAGCATATCCCTTTCACCCGCTTCGGAATCATAGGCTATTCCATCAAACGCACATGAACGTCCATTACAGTCAGATTATCCTTTCGGATAATTTGACATGACAACAACAACCATATTTTCATAAGCACGAGACCTTAATTGTGCGAATCTGTTGATTCCAATCGGACAGGCATTGGGCACTAATATTATTTCAGTTCCCTTTAGCATAAGTATTCTTGCACTTTCAGGAAATTCACGGTCAAAACAAATCATCGCTCCAACTTTTACGGTCCCTTGTGCTGTTTCCAATTCAGCGACCTGAAAGTCCTCTCCGGCAGTTAATTTGCACTCATCACCAAAAACGCAAGTATGTACCTTTGCATAGGTCAGAATAATATTTCCTGTTTTGTCAATCAGGCAAAAACTGTTTCGTGGCAATGGCTCGTACTGTTCAAGGAAGGTGATACCGATAGCCATTTCCAATTCTTTAGCAAGTTTGCAAAATGAATCAATAAACGAACTTTCAACTGTTATGGCAGAAGATTTCAGTTCAGTTATACTTTTCTGCATATCATACCCTATACTCCACATTTCCGGGAAAAGGGCAATATCAGCCCTCTGGTCTTTTGCTTTTCTACAATAATCCAACCCTTTTTCCAGATTTTTCTCCAAGGTTGATTCCGGTAAAATCTGCAACAAGGCTATCTTCAGTTCTTCCATTGTGATAAAATGATTAGATATTTTGTAAAATCCATTCACCTCTTTCTTCCGGAGATAAAAAAGGAACATTTACAATCTCATACCCAAAATTCTCGTAAGCATCTTTTAGTACCCGGCATGTTTCCCGTGCCTCTTCCTGATTTTGCTTACGTTCTGCATCATTGACATAAATTTCTTCCCAAAACGGGAATAGAAAGACTTTGGAATTATACCGGTACGTATTTGCCGCTTCATTCATCCTGTCCGAAATCGGAATACCTGTCAGACGGGCATATCCCAATGTGTCTATAATCCCCCGGTCAAAGAAACATGGTCGTCCAATATGTGCCAATTCTTCAAAATCAGCGACAGACTTTAAAAGCATAAGGTCTGCATACCTGACCGTATTGTCCCATGGGACGGCATCTCCCTTTGTATCTACCTGTTTTTTGATAATATCCCTTGCTACCTCCTTTACAGTCAAATATCCTTTGTTTTTCAAAATTTCCAGAACGGTGGATTTTCCGCTACCAGGTCCGCCTGTAAATATATAGAAGTTTGCATTTTCCATTATATATTGATTTTATAATATTTGATTTGGATAAATATAGAATCTAAATTCCTAATTCTTGGTAAATTCCTAAGAGTTTAAGCGTTTTACCACTTCTTCAAAAACGGAATAATCTTTTATGACAATATCAATATGTGGCCGAGGATAACCTGAGGCGTGGTCTGCAGCGTCCTCTCGATACGGGCTATGGTGTTCCTCGCTTCACGAAGAGTTTGCGTGCTCTCGTCAAAGTCAAGATCAAGACAGAAGTTTATTTCCGTAAATTATCCGGCCTTGCAAACAATCTTGAAATGGCTTTTGCTATTTCACTGACTGCAAACGCTCCGGCAGAAAGCAATACCACCCACAGCCAATGCATTCCATCCATTGGCACAACGTGGAATACCTTCTGCATTCCCGGCACGAGCAGGACTAAAAGCATGAGTGCGATGACGGCGAAAACCGCTCCCCACAGGTACTTGTTGGAGAACATCCCGTTCAGGGCGAAATGCTTTCCGCTGCGGATACTGAAAATCAATACCATCTGAGAGAAGGCAAGAGTGGCGAATACCATCGTATGGGCCGTATCCATACCATCTTTCATACCGATTCCATACGCTGCCAGTGAACAGAGGGCGACAAGGATTCCCTGGAGTACAATCCTCAAAGTGAAGCCTTTTGTCATGATACCCTGGCTCGGGTCAATCGGTTTTCTTTTCATTATGTCTTTCTCTGCCGAAGAAGTCGTATTCAATGCCGTCACCACCGGTGCATCGAATGACATAGAGCAGGCGACCAAACTTGCCAGAGCAATGGTCACACGCTACGGCATGAGCGGAAAATATGATATGATGGGGCTTGAGACCGTAAACAACGCTTATTTGGGAGGAGACAGTTCTCTGACGTGTTCCGCTGATACGGCATCCGATATCGATAAGGAAGTTCTCAATATAATCAGGGAGGCCCATGAAAAAGCCAGGAAAATCATAACCGAGAATATGGATATCATGAACAAGGCCGCTTCATACCTCATAGAGAAAGAAACAATCACAGGCGATGAATTCATGAATATCGTAAACGGGACGGACAACGGACAGCCTGCATGAGGGAATCGGCAGGCTGGAAATTTGCACGGATAATGATTATTACTTTGCGAAAAGCCCTGTAAAATAGAGATAAACACCGTCTTTCTGCGGTGGGGCCGGCCAGAATCTGACCGGGTCACTGAAGTCCGGCGGCCAGGCAAACACAGGGACTCCTTCTCCGAAGTTCACCCCGTATATATTGAATTTCAAGCAGTTGTTTATTATAAATGTCGTGGGGCGGGCACACCACATGGTGTTAATATCAAAGGGCAGATACGGCATCTTTTTTTCCAGCATTGCATAGTAAAATGCGAAATAGCGGTTCTCGGACTCCGGCTCAAGCATCCTTTTCATATCTTCTTCGATCAGCGAAGCCATCTGCCCTGCAGGAAGGTCAGCATTTACTGTTGTCGGCCGGAGCGTAAAGGAGGCGTTCCCGGTATAATCCGAGCCGATGAAGTCTATCCTGTCCCTATGATCAGCCGTATGCACGATATCTATATCCTTTCCGGTCCAGTCCATAGGACGCTTCAGAATCCCAACCGCAATTGCCGACAAGGCAGCATTCCGTCCGACGGACTGTCCGGAGTCGTCTTTGACTGCTTCTATTCTTGAATACGGCACAAAAACCGGTGATGACAGCCGTCTGTCAATACGCAGGAACTTCTGCCACATCATCGGAAACATGACTGTCGGCTTAATCCGATACATTCCCTCCTTTTCCATCATGGCACTCGTTTCATTCGTATCATGCAGAGCCAATTCTCCATATACTTTCAACGCCTTCAGGACTTTTCCGACAGCGGTATCATCATAGACCGGTTTTCGGATATACCCTTCATTTCTTGTCAGCGATGCCCAGTTCTCCATCATCCGATAGAAAGCGCTGCCGTCTGCACAGAAATGCGAGCACTTTACATTCAATATCGTACCGTCTTTAAGAAGGGTTACTTTTACACTCAATAACGGGAATCTCCCGGCAAGGGCAGACTTGTTGTCAAACTCCGCCAGGAATCTTTTCTCCGGCATAGTGTGCTTCATCAATTCCCTTACCGATGTTTCCTGCTGCCGGCTCACTTCCCATAAGACACCTGAATTATTGCAGACTATGCAGTCACCGGATATCCTGCCAGCCATAGTAGGATATTCATTCAGCAGTTCTGCCAGTTTCTCTTTCATCAGGGTTGTATTCAGATGCCGGTCATACAGCCATGACTGGTTTATCACCAGCGGCTTGCAGGCAATATCAATACAAGATGCGGCATACGACCGCATAACCGGCCCGCGCGAAGCAAATACCAGATTCATTTGGCTCATATTATAAGATTCAAATGGCATCCTTGACAGCAGTGATGATTTCCTCATCCGCCGGCAGCCAATTTACAGAATCAATTTCGTCTTTTGACAGCCACCTTGCCGCTTCATGCTCTTTCAGATGCAGTTCCGAAGAGATCAGTTCACACCAGAAGCAATGCATAGTCAAATGGAAAGCCGGATAATCCCACTCCACTGTACGAATTAGAGGGCCGATACTAATGTCGGCATCAAGTTCCTCGTTAATTTCACGGGCAAGAGCCTGCGAAGGTGTTTCCCCATTCTCGATTTTACCGCCGGGAAACTCCCACCAGTCTTTGAATTCCCCATATCCCCGCTGGGTTGCAAAAATCCTGCCCCCTTTCCGGATGACAGCCGCCACGACTTCTATCTGTTTCATATCGTTTTATTTGTCCAATATTCATAAAGATCCTGTTCTACAGGGGTATCAACAATGGCATTTATATCCGTCCGCCGACTTGTCCGCCGGAACTGTTCTTCCATCAGAAAATCAGTTGCCAGAGCAAATATACGTCATGTAAAAATCAGAGACAATTTTAATGACTGTCTTCTTCCCATACACCCCTTTTTCAGACAAACAAACTCTTGCAAATTATTTGCAATATTCCGTTTCCGCTTCTGCAACCATCGGGATCTTTTCCACGGCAGGCTTATATGGCTTGATTCTTCTGTCTTCAATATAAATATGACATAGTGTATAAACCAATGCTTCCAAAGTCTGCTGACGGACTTTCGGTTTCAACTGGCATTCCCAAACCGTGATGCAATGCCAGCCCATTGATGCGAGTTTTCTCTGCTCTTTCTTATCTCTGAGTCTGTTACGCTCTATCTTAGGGACTGTCGTGAAAAAGATGAAAATTTTCTAACAAATTGATTGACAATGTGATAATAAATTCATATCTTAATAGAAGATTAAAAAAATACCTCCAATTGCCCTGGAAAAGCTGTTTTTGGAGGTATCGCAAAAATTAATCTGCATGGCTAAGGTACAAAATTTCTCTGGAATAACTCCCAATCTTCCGTTTACGGAGTATGATTTTTATGATATTTACAGGCGGACTTTTGAGAAGAGCGAACTGGGAAGAATAAAACATAAACTCCCTTTATATGAGATGGCGGAGAACTTTGGACTGACAAGCAAGAGCATGAGAGTCAAGCGAGGACGCAGGCCGTATTTCACGCCGGAGGGGAAGGTTGCGCTGATGTTCCTGAAGATGCACCGGAGGCTCTTCGGGGTTGATGCGAAGAAAGTCGGAGGTGATGCGGGCTATGCCGGCAATGCCAACCGGAAGTTGTGCAGGAAGGAGAGGATACAGACATCGTTTGTGAAGAGAGGCAGACCTGCCCTCGAAGAGAAAGAGGATGACATCATCCGCAAGGAGTTGGCAAGGGTAAGGGCGACAAGGATGGAGGGCTCGTTCGGGACGCAGAAGGAACACTATGGCTTGAGACGGATCAAGGCGAGGACGAGGCTGACCGAAATCCTGTACATCTTCTTCGGCATCCACACGGCGAACGTGGTCCAACTTGTCCGGCGGGAAGCCGCCGAAATTGCTCAAGCCGCCTGATGTTCCACATGTGGAACGGTATCTTTACAGGAGTATTGGCTCCAGTCGTGGCGTAAAATGAAAAATCGGCTTCCATACGAAGCCAATGACATAAGAAAGGTGAGTTCAAACGGGAAAATACAGGGACAGTCTCCCGGGCGACTCATAATGACGGAATTAAACGACAGTCCCTAAGATAATCTTTTTTATAAATATAAACCGTTTACATAGTGAAATATAGATATACATAGACCAGCAGTCTAAAGACAATGAATATAGTATAAGACCACACCAAGTGAAGGACTTCGCTACGGCTCACTCCGTTCCTCTTCATTCGGCTTATTTCTCGGAAACACATTTGCTTTTATAAAGAGGTGTCAGACTAAACGTCCACAAGACTCTGCACAGTAAACTGCACAGAGACTTGTCTTACGGCAGAGCGGTGTCAGCAGTCTTCTGTTCTCACTCCGCAGGCTCCGCTCGGACGCCAGACCACCGACTGATGTCCGCCCATCGCCACATTCCGCAAGCTACATACCTGCGATGACCGGACATTCCATTTCTCATTATGAGTCGAAGGCACTTCTGTCGCATACGCGATAGAAGTGATTCCGGCTTTGCATAAAAGGTTAGTCTCTATTTTACCTGACATCTTAAACGAACTGTGAAATCTGTTAATATAATCCATATCTTTGTCAGGTTAACACCTGCTTGTATGAAAGATATAAATCCGGACGAGACCACCAGGGCGGAAGCATTCAGACTGTGGATGAATGCCCCGATGCCCATGGTCACACTGTTCAAGACATTGGATATCTCGAACCTGGTCAGGTTCAGCAAAAGAAAAGGACTGAAGTTCAACATGCTGATGTGCTGGTGCATCGGTAAGGCTGCAAGCGGAATCAAGGAATTCTACATGCTCCCGGTCGGAGACAAGCTGATCAAGTACGACAGTATCGCTGTCAATACTATTGTCGCCAACCGGGAAGGAGAGGTAAGTTCCTGCGACATTCCTTTCTCGGAAGACCTGCGCCAATTCAACAGCAATTACCTGCATCTGACAGACCAGGTGGCGCAGAGCTGCACGAATCACGACATCACCGACAGCATGGTCATCGGCACTTCAGCGCTGGTCCAGTATGATATTGACGGCGCAGTCGGAATGTACAGCGGAATATTCAACAACCCGTTCATGATCTGGGGCCGGTACAGACGGCATCTGTGGAAGCGGACACTTACCGTCTCATTCCAGTTCCACCACACCCAGATGGACGGCGCCCACGCCGCGAAATTCCTGGACAGACTGCAAAAGGAAATTGATGTATTATCATTGAAAAATATAAGGTAATGGAAACCGATCGGATTCTCCTGCGTCCATGGCAGGAATCGGACGCAGAAACATTGTATAAATATGCCAAGAATCCTGAAATAGGTCCGGCTGCGGGATGGCCTCCCCATACATCGGTCGAAGAGAGTCTTGACGTAATCCGCACGGTGTTTTCCGCTCCGGAGACATACGCCGTCGTCCTGAAAGAAACCGGTAAGCCGGTCGGAAGCATCGGCCTGCTGTTCGGAAAAGGCTCTCATGTCGCAGGAATCCTGCCTGACGAAGCGGAAATCGGCTACTGGATCGGCAGACCGTATTGGGGTCAGGGTCTGATACCGGAAGCAATCCGCTGTCTCCTGCGTCGGTGCTTTAAAGACCTGGATATAAGTTCCGTATGGGGAGTATATTATGACGGCAACACGAAATCCCGCCGTGCAATGGACAAATGCGGCTTCCGTTTCCACCATACTGAAAAATGCAAGACTTCCCCCTCGGGAGACATCTGCACGGAACATTTCATGAAAATAACGAAAAAAGAATGGGCTTCATACTGTAAAGGAAACATAATATGACCAGAAATATTCTAAATACAGACAAAGGCAAAATAGTGTACCATACATTTCGCCCGGACAGGCATAACAATAACGAAATGAATGACCTCTGGCTCGTATTTCTCCCCGGGCTGTCCGCCGACCACAGGCTTTTCGAAAAGCAGACTGAATATTTCAGCAGGTTCCGGAACTACCTTGTATGGGATCCGCCGGCCCACGGTGAATCAAGACCGTTTGACCTGGATTTCACTTTGGACAGCCTTGCCGGTTATCTGCATCAGATTTTGCAGAAAGAAGGAATCAAGGAATGTGTCCTGATTGGCCAGTCTTTCGGCGGATATGTCGCACAGGCGTTCATGTCACGGTTCAAAGGAATTGCACTTGGGTTCGTCTCCATCGATTCCGCACCGCTCGACAGAAGGTACTATTCAAAGGCCGAACTGTGGCTCCTGCGACATACATACTGGTTCTATATGTGCTTTCCGTGGCGATTGTTAGTCAAGTCCGGGTCATACAGTTGTGCCGAGACAGAATACGGCCGCAGGCTTATGCGCACCATGATGCTCTCATACGGAAAGAAAGAATATTGCCGGCTTGCGGCAAGGGGCTATCTGATACTGGCAGAGTGTCTTTCTTCCGGAACCGGCAATCCACACTGTCCTGTACTGCTGATAAGCGGGAAAAAGGACAGACAGATAACGAACATCTACAACAGGAGATGGGCCGCCGGGGCAGGGATGCAGGTACACTGGATAGACGGGGCAGGACATAATGCCAACACCGACCAGCCGGAAACAGTGAACAATCTCATAGAGACTTTTGTAAATACGTTGACCATCGACTCCAATGAAATCTCCGGAACAGTTTTATACAGACGAAATAACATCCCTGACTTCCCAGGAAAAGGCACTGCAAAGAAAGAGCAACATTTATGTAGCATGCAAACTGATCCTTTTCTGCTGCATAATAGTCTCGATATGGTATACCATAGGGAATAGAGGCAATGTGCCGGGATTCATATCGATTGCGATATCCGTAATTCTGTATGTTGCCGCACTGAAAGCCGATGCGATCCTCAATAGGAAAATCAGGGATAATCGCCACACATGATCTAGGAATAACGGATCTGGAAAACCGCCATCCGGACAAGTTCCTGAATTACTGTTTTGAAATCGGACTGTCAGATACAATCCGGTTTTCATACAGAATCAGCCGAGGTGTCGCCCGCAACATGAACGCCTCGCATCTTATCGAGATAATGCTGGATAAAATATAAACTGCCGTCCGATGAAAATCCTGAAATCACTCATAATATGGACATGTTTCATCCCTGTGGCCATCCTCAATGGAGGGCTGAGGGAATATGTATTACTTCCTGTAATCGGGCAGAATTGGTCCTTGCCTGTTAGCGGAATCATTTTAAGTGGCCTTATCTTATTAATTACGTGGTTTATGTTTCCCCGCCTGATAAAGAACAGCACCAACAAGGAAAGGTGGCTGATCGGAACAGTCTGGGTACTGCTGACAGTCATTTTTGAGTTTGCCACAGGACTCTCCGGCGGCAACAGCATTTCAGAACTTCTCGCCGCCTATAACCCTCTGACGGGAAATCTGTGGATTCTCGTTTTGGGCACAACCTTTCTTGCTCCGGTTCTGGCTGGGAAAAATCCGACACTTCAAGTTTCGGAAGAACAGGCTACTCTGTCAAATAGGTGTTCTCCACGCAATAACGGATAACAACGGCTTCCACTCCGGCATCAGGATATTTTTTCTTGTAGTTCTCTGTCAGATCCTTATAAAGCCAGAGTCGGAAAGAATGCGGTATCGGCTGGTCAACTTTTGATCTCGCCGAGGGAGCGAAAAATATGTCGAACTGCATCATGCTGTTTTCATAGTCTCCCTGTTCCATAAATTCCAGACGGCCGTAACCTTTTATGCTGCCTACATCATCCGGAGGGAATATCCTGTATATCTCCGGCATTTCATCGGCGCTCATTGACACTCTTTTCACTCTGCCCCAGTTCTCTACATTATTATCCGAGTCAAGCAGAAGCCATTGGCCAAGGCCGACCATGCAGAGTTTGCCGTCATTGAAGGAAAATGCAGGATTATTCCCGATGTCGTTTATCACCGGTTCAGGCTGCTCCGCTTCAACCTTGTATGCAAAATCGGCTACATCAGCACAATATTGCTTAAAATACCATTCCGGAATGAAGTTATTCGGGAGATTCTCCGATATTTTCGTCTCTTTTGAGATTTCCTCTATCAAGGCATATTCAGTCCAGGCGGGCTCGCCCATACTGTAGTCCAGATAGTCCGTCCTGCTTATCTGCAAAGTATATTCATAGCCACTTTCATATTCAAAACCGGATATCGAAGGCAGCATCTTCCATTCATCCTCACCGGCATATCTGACTGCATATACATCCGTCAGGAACTTATTACCGCATGAAGTCACTACTCCGGGAACTTTCTTCGAGGCTACGACCACTGCATATTCCTGATAATCCGTGACTTGCCTGCCTTCCGGCTCATCATTGATGCTACAGCCCACGCTTATTAAAGTTGATATGCCTGCTGATATCATACTTATGAAATTTCCTGTTTTCATGTTGCATACCTTTATCGTTATATCATCGACAATTATAAGAATTTTTCTTCGGGGGGGGCAAATTTTTCTGTATTCGGACACCAGACTAATTCTCGACTTTTTGCCTGACTTTATCAATGCGTCACCCAAATCGGACTCAATATCACCGCTACAGATATCTGCAGGGCCGATTCCTGAGTTTTCCTCAAAAAAGTGATAAAGTCAGGAAATATGAAAGTAGGGAGAACGATTATGTCTGATAAAAAATTGAATACCTATAGGTTTTCCCCTGAGAATGAACCTACGTATGAGATGTTGGCTGCTGTTATGAGGGAAGTTGCGATTGAGGCAAGTGAGAATAGTGAAAAGGCAACAGATGCGTATTTCAATGCCATGCTTCGTGATATTGACATGAAACAGGCTAAATGGGCGACGAGAATCAAAAGGATTGTAAATGAAATCCACAAGACATCCGTCAATTAACACCGCAAGAATTGCATTGAGGATTATGCAAAGTGGACATGAAGTCCCCATCCTGTCAAAAAGAACCGTCAATGTCTGAAATGGACAGAGGAACGGAATAAGACTTCAAATGAGGCCGACCCAAAAGAGATTTTGGGCGGTCTCTTTTTTAGAAAGTCGTGGCAAACTCTATCACTTTGATGGTCCCTGCCCGGCAATCATTTTTCTGATTTTCAACCAGCTGGGCATTTGCTTGAGTTCCCGCCGAACCGGCGCGTCATACAGCAGGAACAACAAGAAAAGCAAGATGCAGGCTAATGCTGTCCATCCGTACATTTGCTTGAGGCTGATTTCAGTCATTTGGGACATGAATGTCTCCAGATAATGCGGTAAATCAATTGACATCCTACTGGAAGCCACGCTGTCTATGGCCGCTCCGTAACGCGCGATATTGTCAGGAAGATAATAGGCCAATCCGCGCGTATAAATCGCCGCCCCGACTACACCTCCCATGACCATGTGCAGCATATTGAATACTGATAACGCCTGAAAAAAATGCTGGAAACTCATAATCTCTTCCAGACAAGTCATGAATGTGGCGCTGAGCACGGCATAGGCAAAACCCCGGCAGAATATCAGAAGATAGAGCTGCGAAATATGAATGTCCGGAGAAATCAGGAAATAGTTTCCCGCCAAATAGCACACTATTCCTCCTAGTCCGACGATAATCAGCCGCAGATAATTGAACCGCTTTATGTGCATCCACCAGTATGCAAACAGACATCCGGCCAGCACTCCTACAAGTGCCGGCCAATCCAGCTGTACACCCGTCAACGAGCCGTAGTGCATCACTTCCCCCAAATAGACTTCCTCCAGCACATGTTCTGTGGCAAGAAACATTTCCACCAGTGTAATAAGGATGAATACAGGCAGCAGATGCCTGTATTTCCACATTTTGGGTTCGTAATACGGGTGGCGGATGAGGAACATACGTCTCACGCAAAAGAAAAGGGTCACTATAATAGCCACACTTAGCTGCCGTATTACCGGGCTGTGCCACCAGTCGTACCAGTCCCCGTAATTGAACAGAAATGTGGTTTCCAGCAAGAGTGCCGACCAAAGTATCGCCCCCAGCCAGTCGATGCCGTACAGTGGCAATTTCCTGAACATCCGGACATGACGCGTGCAGACAGCCAATATCAGCAGGTCAAGCATCATGATGCCGCATATAAACAGCTGCATGTAATCCCAATGATAGTAATACATGATATAAGTGGCAAGCAAGTCGGACAGCAGCATACATCCCAGGATGATAATGTGCAGCACCGGGAAGAATACGGTAAAATCACGTTTCGGAGTTATCCAAAGCTGGATGTTGGACATGCACTCGAATGTCCTCTGGATTTTGCACATCCCCTCGATGAAACACACCAGCCACAGCAGAGGCAGGAATGTGATATGCGGCGCGATCAGGTTGCAGAGCAATACTCCCGCCGCGGCTCCGCACAGCAGTGTCTTATTCGTGAAACGGAATTTCATGCGGAACAGCAAGGGGAAATATATGGCCATTCCCGCCAGATTCGCATAAAGGCACATCAGGAGGTCTTCCCTCATAAGGGCCGTTTCCCCCATCATCTGGTTCAGAGTGCCGAGATAAAGTCCTCCGGAACACTGGAAGGTGATGACAATGAAAACATATATCCAAGGCCGTATCCGTTCAGGGACAAAACTTCTGAACATCGGCATTGAGAAAGGTGGCGGAGTTTGTCCGGACTGTCCCATATCAGTACTTCACTTTACATTCCACATTGAACCCGGCTATCAGACGGTCTGTCTGCGCGGCATCATTGCCTTGCAGACGGATACGGACAGGAACCCGTTGCTCCACTTTCACGAAATTACCTGTGGCATTGTCTTGCGGTATCAAGGAAAATGCGGCACCGGTGGCGTCGGAGATGGATTCTACTATGCCTTTATATACAATGCCCGGCACGGCATCGGCGGTAAAGGTCACTTCAGCACCTTCCTTGATGTTCGGTATCTGCGTCTCTCTGTAATTGGCGATTACCCAAAGGTCACTGTTGTTACTATGTCCACCATTGTCTGCCCTGCCTGTACCAACTGGCCTTCATGGATGTCCTTACGGCCCGTCACGCCGTCGCAGGTGGCGACAACAACTGTATAGGACAGATTAAGCCTTGCCAGATCCACGGCAGCCTGTGCCAGCCGGACTGCCGCCTCGTTCTGTCCTAGCCGGCGTTCCTGCTCGTCTTTGGACAGAGAGGTGGAGTGCTTCACGCGGAGGACTTGTTCGTATCTGGCGTCGGCTGTTTCGAAGGCGGTCCGGATGTTGTCATATTCCTGCCGCGTGACAGCATCTTTTTCCAGCAGCTTTTTATAGCGTTCCAGTTCACGTTCGGCATTGTCCCGCTGTACCCGGGCTTCTTCAATGGCAGCATCGTTTACAGTAAGGTTATTCTGCGTTGTGGCTATCCCGGCATGGGTGACCTGCCTTCCGGCCAGTGCGTTGGCCAGATTCGCTTCCGCCTGTGCCAGACGCAGCCTGAATTCGGCGTCTTCAATCACAAGCAGCGTATCGCCTTTGTGTACGGACTGGTATTCTTCGAAACAAATCTTCTTTACAAAGCCTTGCACACGGGTGTTGACTGGCGTGATATGATGTCTTACTTGTGCATTGTCCGTATATTCCACGTCGCCTAGGTGGATAAACCTTGAACAGATATATACTACGCCCATTATTAGCAGGGTGATGACGACTGTATTGTAAATCACTTTTTTGATAGTTCTCATAATCATGATATCGGGGAATTATAAAGTATGTGTGAGATATTTAAGTTTATAGTAATTGTAAAGGATGTTTATACGTGCATTTACAAGATCCAGGTCGGCGCTGAGTTTCGTGTTGCTTGCATCCAGCATGTCGGTCAGCAATGCCATCTCGTTCTTGTAGCGGTTTTTGATGACATCGTAGTTCTCGTCTGCAAGCCTGACGCTGTTTTCCTGCGTCCGCAAGTCTGTAAAAGCTGTCATAAAGTTCACATACCCCTCCTGGACGGAGTTTTCCACCTGTTCCTGCGCCAGCTGGTGCTGTTCCTGGGCCTGACGCACGTTCATGCGGGCCTGTTTGAGTTTCCTGTTGTTCTTGAAGAGGGAAGACAGGTCGTATTTGACTCCTATTCCTATGTACCAATAGTTGAAATTGTTGTTCAGCGTAGGTACTTCTATGGTAATAGGCCCGTCCAGATGGTCGGCAGCCACGATTGCAATCTGCGGAATGAGTCCGGAACGCTCTTGTCTTTCGGCCTGCTCATTAATACGGATGGCAGTCTCTGTCTGTTTCAGGACAATATTATTGGTTGCAGCCATTTTCTGCCATTCTTCTTCAGAGAGTGTGAGGATTTGCTGCTCCAGCAGAGAGGCATCGGGACATATTTCCGTATCGTCCGGCAGATACAGGGTGGTGACCAGCTGATGGTTGGCGATTTTACGTGAGTCTGTCGCATATGCAAGCTGAAGGTTCAACTGCTCTTTCTGCAGTTCATACCGCGTGATATCACTCTTCAGGACGGTACCCTGTTCCCTGCGGGCTTTCATGTTGGCGATGATTTCTTCGGTCAGTTCCAGGTTTTTTTCAGTACCAGGATTTGGTTGTCCAATTTGTAAAGGTGCAGGTAATGCCCGACCAGCAGGAAGCGTATCTCCTGCACATTTTTACGCAAGTCAAGTTCTGCCAGAAGTTTCCCGAGTTCAGCCTGTCTGATGCTGCTGCTGATGGACCCTCCTGCATAGATGACTTGTCGGGCTTCTACGGCGAAGTTGTTGCCGAAGTGCGGCATGTCTATGGCAGTCCCGTTTCCGAACTCTCTGTCCCATATTTTACCGTTGCCTAAATAACTGGCTGAAAGAGACACGCTTATGTCAGGCAGTCTTTGTGCCTTGGCCACCCGGACAGTTTCCTCGGCAGCTTCCGTTCCTGTCCGATAAGCCTGAATGCTTCTGCTCTGTTCGTCGGCAAGACGGAACAGTTCTTCTATGCCCATTTGCCTGGTTTGGGCACACAAACCATGGCTGCACAGGACTGTCAGGCACAACAGTCCTATGAGCCTTTTCTTTTTGCTCATGATTTTAACTGATTATTTTATAATTGTAGAAAGAATACAGCTATGAAAATAGGCACACAGACTAAATCAAGGCTGCTGCACCCCAAGCATGGAAATCGTGGATTTTATTCTTGTACCAGACTGTGTAAATCTCCATATTGTATTATCAATATTCTCATTTGAGCAGGCAAAATTAAGAAAATAATTGGTAGAATGTAACCCCTTATATCCCGAAATTCGTCTCCCGCAATGAGACGATGCGTCAAAATCGGAGATGACCAATGACTAGCCTTAATCTACAAATTTACCGGAAACAAGTACTCTTATTCGACAAAATTACCTACTTTTACACGAAATTTAATTTTTAATCTAAAAAATGTCAGAGAATCGTGCGCAGGAATCTGTTTTACATTCTTGCGCAGTTATATCCTCATGCAGTCATCAGCCACCGCTCCGCTTATGAATTGAAGCCGACAGATACTGGCGACATTTTCCTCACCTATACCTACACCAAGAATGTCTCACTTGAAAGTTATTTCTCAAATTACATTGAGGGAACGGAGTTTGATCTTGAAGATGCATGGCAGATTGTAGAAAGCGGCTTGCCAATGCCTGCACGCAATGCTGACTCACACGATGTATTGGGGACATTCCAGCTGGTGGCAAGCCGGAGAGAAATGCGCCGCATACCCAAATCATCGGACGAACTGATAGAGTTGCTGCAAGACCGGCACAGGGTACTGATGTCCGCACGACCGGATCGGAATCCTGGTATGTTCAAGATGCAGAACAATCATGCCGGAGACACCCATTTTGTAGACAGCACCCTTATCAGAGGAACATTACGCAAAGGCTTTGAATATTACCAGGCTCTTGAACATCCGTTTGCCCGCTCGCTATTCATGTTGTTCATGGTAAGCGAAGTCCACACTTTCAATGATGGAAATGGCCGTATCTCCCGAATCATGATGAATGCTGAACTCGTGGCAGCGGACCAGTCGAAGATAATCATTCCGACCGTATTCCGAGATGATTATCTGAATGCATTACGCCGTCTGACCCGGCGTGGTGATCCAAGTGTCATCATCCGTGCAATGTCAAGAGTGCGCCAGTTCAGCGCCAACATCATCGGAGACGACTTCAATGCGACTCGATTATATCTCGAAAAATGCAATGCTTTCAAAGACGAAGATGGATATATCTTGCGGTTTTAGGTTTCCCATGTCAAGTTCCGGTTGCAAGTCAATTGGAACTCGTATTCTTTATTCCGGCAGCATTTGAAATGATATGAGGTACGAGGCTTTCCATCTTGTCGTCAAGATAAGTTTATTTTCGGCAAAATATTTGATTTTTGCCGAAAATCGATATCGGATTGAATGTTCTAAATTTTGAGACAGCTCTACTGTTTTCGTATTTTGGGCACTTTCATCCAAATCTGTCATATCAATGCCCTGAGTCTGCTCGATTTTCAGTTCCCGACATATCATATTGGCAACTGCGGAGGCCTTCGCTACCGCCGAGAAGATGATTTTAGGATCGTCAGTTATTACTTCAGACCAGTTCTTCAGATACTGCAGATTCTCTTCTTTTATAGTAGAATCAAGACCGGTAATGCAAGACATTATCGCCGAAGACAATTCTGCGACAAGTTCCTCGCCGGCATAAAGTTTCGACCCGAAGC
>CALVAE010000032.1 GCA_944325465.1 uncultured Bacteroidales bacterium
GTGGACAAGGACGGATATATCGAATTTCCGGTACTCGGAAAGATAAACGTGCTGGGCATGACAAGGCAGGATTTGGTGGAATATCTGACAAAGAATCTGAAAAAGGAAGTAAAGGACCCGGTGGTCTATGTCTCTTTTTCGAATTTCAAGATAACGGTGCTCGGCGAAGTGAAGAATCCCGGGACGTACAATGTCACGTCAGAGCGTATCACCATCCTCCAGGCCCTTGGAATGGCGGGCGACCTGAATCTGACGGCACGGAGGGACGGAATCATACTTATCCGCGACGACAACGGACTGAACACGCACATTAAAATCGATCTGAAGAAAAGCGACATTCTTAGTTCGCCGTATTTCTATCTGCAGCAGAACGATGTCATCTACGTACCGGCGAGCCCGACAAGGGTGACTACGGCCAACACGAGCCAGCTTTGGGGGACCATCCTTTCCGGTGTGACCACGTTCATGTCGGTGGTTTCCGTAATACTCAGTGTCATCACTCTCGCCAAATAGTCAGTCATGGAAAACAATACAGCAAACAATACCGTCTCCAAAGACAAGCAGGAGGATTCAATCGATTTCAGATACATCGTGGATGTCATCTGGGATTTGAAATACTGGATTATCGCATCCGTGGCAGTCCTGATGGCTGCAGGCTACCTGTATCTGAAAATCGCGACCCCTCAGTACACCCGCTCGGCGACAGTGCTGATAGCCAACGACCGCATGACGGGAGGCATGGGTGCAGAAATGCAGATTTTGTCGGACATCACCGGCATGAGGGCGAACGGAATCGTGCAGAACGAGATATACATCCTGAAATCGCGGCCGCTGATGCAGGAAGTGGTAGAGGAACTGTCCCTGAACGTCAAGTATTTCCATAAGGACAATTTTCTCACCACACGCGAGATGTACAAGACCTCCCCTATCGGATTCAGCCTCGTTTCCGGAAGCGAAAAAAACAGGCACCCGGTGATTTCGGTGGAGTTCGAGGTCAATGCGGACACTACGTCCTACACCATAAGGAAACTTTCGTTCGTTTCGAACGCGGCCGAGGCAAAGCACCCCGTAAGGAAGGAGTTCAAGGGGAAGACCTATAATTTCGGCGATGCCGTCAACCTTCCGGACAACAATGTCATTGTCCTGTCCAAAACCGGATTTTCCGGCTCCCTCGAACCGGGGAAATATTCCGTAAGCCATGTCTCCCCGAAGAAGATGGCCAAATATTATTCGTCGCACCTGAGTGCCGGCACGACCGACTACAAGGAAAGATCAAGCGTCATTTCCCTGTCCATACAGGACAATATCCCGTCACGCGCCGATGACATCCTGAACGATCTTATCATAAAGTACAACAGGGATACCAGGAATTTCCTGTCCCAGTCCACGTCCAATACCTTGGACTTCATCGACGAGCGTCTGGCAAGCCTGGAAACGCAGCTCGGAGACATCGAAACGGAAGTAAGGAACTACAAGACGAACAATTCCCTTCTGGATTTCATGCTCCAGTCGGAGACCATCATAAAGAAAGGGTCGGAATCAGATGCCAAGCTGACACAGCTGGAGATACAGTTGCAGTTCCTCGACATGATAAGGGAGTACCTGTCCAAAGAGGAGAACGAATTCAATCTGCTGCCGGCCAACATAGGCATCGAGGACCAGGGGCTGACTACGATGATTTCCGACTATAACAACATTGTTATAGAACGACGGATGCTGATGCTCGGGGCATCCGAGACAAACCCGAGAATCGTGGCCCTTACCAACCAGATTCAGGACATGAACAAGGCTATTCTGCTGTCCATCAACCAGCTGAGGGATGCCTACCAGTATCAGTACGACGTGGTGCTGAAAGAAGCTCTTTCCGACAAGGACAAGATGGCCGAAATACCGAGCCAGCAGCTCGACATTGCTAAAATAGAACGGCAGCAGTCCATCGTGGAGCCTCTGTACGTGCTTCTGAGACAGAAAAAGGAAGAGGCTCTGATCTCTCTGTATGCCCAGACGGACAACGCAAGGATAGTAGAGCCTGCCGACGGTCCGGACACCCCGTCATCTCCGCAGTCCATGATGATATATGCGATGTGCTTCTGCCTCGGCCTTGTCATTCCTCCGGGAGTATTCTTCCTGAGACGCGTCCTGCAGAGGAAGGTTTCCACCATAAAGGATGTGACGGACAGGACATCCCTGCCGATCATAGGCTACATTCCAAAGAGCGAAACGACACTCGTTGTACAGGGCAGCCGTGATGTGCTGACCGAGACATACAGGGCGGTAAGGGCGAACATGAGCTTCCTGAATGCGAAAGTTATCCAGGTGACCTCTTCCATTTCCGGCGAAGGCAAGTCGACGGCCGCCACGAACGTGGCATTGACACTCGCATTTTCCGGGAAGAAAGTCCTTTTCATCGAAACCGACCTGAGAAACGGATTCGACTACAGGATTTTCAAGGTCGAGAAACGCACGAAAGGCCTCGCGACATACCTCAGCGGCAATTCCGAAATAGAACAGGTGCTCCGGCCTGGAGTCATCCATCCGAATCTGGACATCATCCTCAGAGGAACCATGCCGCCTAACCCTAACGAACTTCTTGCAAGCCAGAAGATGGCTGACCTTATCGCCGAAATGAGGGAGAAATACGACTACATCATCTGCGATTCGGCTCCATACGTGATAATTTCCGACCCTATCGTCGTAAACAATTACGTGGATGCCACGTTCTATGTCGTCAGATGCGACGTTTCGGACCTGCGTTTCATAGATGAAATCAATTTCGCATCCGAAAGCAAGAGACTGAAAAATATTTCCATAATCATAAACGGCATCAATCTGAAGACCCGCATCTACGGCCAGTCCCGAGGCTGGGGCTATGGCTACGGCTATGGTTATGGCGAGACAAACGATTAATGCGTATGTGGCCGTTCAAAACATCCGTCAAATTTGTGGAAATGGATTTCAGGACTGATATCCATTCTCACATTCTGCCTGGTGTGGATGACGGCTTCCGGTCTTTGGACAAGTCCGTGGAGGCTTTGTCCCGGCTGAGGGAGATGGGCTTAGAGCACCAGTTTCTCACGCCGCACATTTACCCGGAGCTTTATCCTGAAAATACTCCGGAGCATATACGTTCAGTATTCGGAGCCTGCTCGGACAGACTTGAAAGCAGCGGAGTACAGTGCCGTGCAGCCGGAGAGCATATGGTCTGCGAAGACATGGCGGAAAAATTCGACCCCGCCCGCGCCCTGGATCTCGGACAAAAGCACCTTCTCATCGAAATGTCCTATGCTTTCGAGTCCCGGAATCTGAAAGAGTTCATTTTCGATCTGAATTCGAACGGGATAAGGCCTGTCCTGGCGCATCCGGAAAGATACAACTACTATTCGCGCAGTCTGGTAGAGTTGAAGACCATCTCGGACTTAGACACGTTTTTGCAGCTGAACATATTGTCCCTCGGAGGTTTCTACGGTAATACTGCAAGGGAAAAGGCGGAACTTATCCTCGAGCACGGCCTCTATACGTTTGTCGGCACCGACCTGCATTCGCTCGCGCAGATAGAGCAGCTGAAGTCGCTCAAGCTGAAGAAAAAACATGTAGCGGCAGTGGAAACGCTGCTGCGAAACAACGATTTGCTCTGGTCCGGCGAATGGGGTGGAGTAAAATCCGACAGCAAAGCCTCGAAAAGCAGTCGTCTCCTCCTCTGAGGCCTGCACACATGACTCCCCCGGCCGTACAATAACCCCGGAATGGCACCGGAGGGAAGTTTCAGGGGCACTTTTGCGGAGATAATCTCAAAAAAACAGGAAAATTTGATAAAAAAATTTGCAGAGAAAGAAATGTTGCCTATCTTTGCAATCCCGAACGAAAACAGCGGGAAAGTTCTTGAAACGGTGTCATAGCTCAGTTGGTAGAGCAAAGGACTGAAAATCCTTGTGTCCCTGGTTCGATTCCCGGTGACACCACACTGAAAATCAGAGAGTTACAGAAATGTGACTCTCTTTTTTTGTTGTGCAGAAGGGGTGAAAATGGCTGGAAAATAGAGGGGTTGTTTTCTCGGATCACCGGGATTCACTTTTGAATTTATTTAAGAAGAAATGGATACACTTTTTATTTTGAGGTAATAATTATATTACCTATATTTGTTCCTGAAAAAAGAAAGATATGCCTACTATATTCATTCTGTTTGGATTCAGATTCCTTTTCTATGCCAATGACCATGAGCCTATCCATGTCCATGTGGTCAAAGGTAATATATGTGCCAAATTCACATTATTCCCTGAAGTGGAACTGGTAGAGAATAAGGGACTGAAGCCAGCGGAAGTGAAACTTGTTGAATCAGTCATTGAAGAAAACAAGGAGATTATAGCAGAGCATTGGAACAAGTTTTTCAACAGGAGCATCTGATATGGAAAATGTAGTGAAAATATGGCTGACTGATACTGAAATCTGGATTCAGACAGAGGATGGAAAGACTGCAAGTGAGAGGTTTGCAGACTATCCAAGATTAAAATATGCAACTCCGGAGCAAAGGAAGGACTACACAACCGATGATTTTGGCATCCATTGGGAGGAACTTGATGAGGATTTGAGTTTTGAGGGTTTCTTCCAGAAGAAAAACGAAAGTCTGCTATACAGACTGTTCATGGAGCATCCTGAACTCAATGCTTCAGCAATAGCAAGGAGGATGGGGATTTCACAAAGTCTGTTTGCCCAGTACATCAGTGGCATAAAGAAGCCTTCGGAGAAAAGGCTCAATGAAATTTTGAACACCATGCAAGAGGTCGGAAAGGAACTTATGGCAATCAAGGTTGAAGACCAGTCTTTAGTTACATTTTGATTTATCCATTATGGTAGGATATTTTCTATCCTGCTGAACATAGTATAATGAAATGAAGAATCAGATGTATTCACTTTTAAATTTATTTTAAGGAGAAGTGAATACATCTTTTCTTTTTGAAGCACAGCAGAGGATAGTGAGTTTGAGTAAAAATAGTTATATTAGCAACATAAATGCTTTGAACCATGAGACGAGAGCACATAGTAAATCAGATAAGGGAGATAGTGCATAGGGTTGCCCCTACTGCCAAGACTATTCTTTATGGGTCAGAGGCAAGAGGAGATGCAAGGGAGGACAGTGACATTGACCTGCTTGTACTTCTTGATAATGATAAACCTACCTATGATGAAGAAAATGAGGTCAGGTGGCCTCTGTATGAATTGGAAATAAAGACAGGTGTATCTATCAATCCTTACATAATTTCCAAAAAATCATGGGAAAACAGGCCATTCAAGACACCATTTTATGTGAATGTAGTAAATGAGGGGGTTGTATTATGAAAGAAAGTCTTGACCAAGAGAGCAAAGATTCATTGATTGCTTACAGGATAGAAAGAGCTTATGGCAGCCTTGAGGAAGCAAAACTTATGGCGCAAGGAGGTTTCTATAATGCATCTATAAACAGGTTGTATTATGCTTGTTATTATATGGCAGTAGCCCTGCTTTTGAAAAATAATATTTCTGCCCAAACACATAGTGGAGTAAAGACTATGCTTGGAATGCATTTTACTTCAAAGGGTAAACTTTCAATATCTGCAAGCAAGATATTTACTACACTTTTTGAGAAAAGACATAGCAGTGACTATGATGCTTTTGTATATTGTGACCAGGAAATGTTTGATGTCCTTTACCCAAAGGCAGAAGCATTCGTTGAAGAAGTGAAAAGATTGATTGAAAATACGGAATACAAATCAAAAGAGGATATTTAAGTTTAACCAAGAAAACACTCTCTGTTTTCCAAAAAGTTTTGACAGTCCAAGTATGAATCTTTATAATGTAAAGAATATCAATTTAATATGACATTATAAAGTTAGGACTGAAAATCCTTGTGTCCCTGGTTCGATTCCCGGTGCCACCACACTGAAAATCAGAGAGTTGCAGAAATGTGACTCTCTTTTTGTTTTATCAAGACTCTGTATAAAATATTCCATTCGTATTAACCTTAAAAGTACAAGTTCTCTTTTCCCGGCACCTTGTTCTCCAGGAACATAACATAGTAAATCGGGAGATAAAGGATATTTCCTTTTGTCTTTATTTCCCTTTCGTTTGAGAGAACAATAGATGAAACAATATGGTAGTCCTGAATTGCCATCAGGTTGTCCAATGCACTATGAACCGTATAATCCTTTCCGGATTTGACCTCGATAGGCAGGACGCTCATGGTTCCGCTATCATCAACAAGAAAGTCAACCTCCCCTTTCTGCTTGTTGTCGTAGTAAAACAATTTTTCGTAATGTGTTTTCAGCTCCTGAGCGACGGCGCTTTCATATACAGAGCCAAGGTTAATGCCGGCAATATCATTCAGTATTGGCTGGATATTGTAATGATACAACCGGGAAGTAAGCATACCTACATCATTCATGTATAACTTCAACAAATTTTTCTGCTGGGATTCTGCCAACGGATATTTCGGATTGCTGATAGCATGGGATGGTATCGTAATACCTGAATTGATCAGGTACTCAAACTCCTCCACATAATTGCTGAATCTGTCGCCTTTCCTGTCCAATATATCTTTTGCTACAATCCTCTTCTTCTTGTTCTCCATCTGGGATGGAATCATATCATAGATACGGCGGATATAAAGTTTCTTGGCAGCGTCCTCTTCATAACGGGAAGCATCGACACCATACAATTCTCTGATAGCTTCCTGAACCTCCCTCACTCTGACGATATTATGAGTGGTCAAATATTCATTCACCGCATCCGGCATACCACCCACGAGAAGGTATCTTTTGAAAAGGCCTAACACTTTATCGTGCACCTCCGGGGTCAAAGGCTGTTTCTGCTCAAAGGATTTTCTTAGATGCTTAATCGCATCCTCGCCGAAATCATTTGCAATCAGGAACTCCTCAAAGTCCAACTGATACATTTTCTTGGGGATAATACTTCCAACCGGTACTGAAACAGTCTTTTTCAATGCAATTCCCAACAGGCTTCCGCTGCAGATAAACCGATACCGGTGTTCTTGCTTCAAAAATTTGAGCATAGTCAGAAATTGCGGATAATGCTGAATCTCATCAATGAAGACCAATGTGTTTTCATATCTGTCCAGCCTTGATCCTGCGACCATACTTAAGTTCAAGTAAAATTCTTCCGTTGTGCGGACATTCTTGAATATCTTGTCACTTGCATCGTCTTCCACGAAATTAATCTCCACATAGTTGTCATAGAGTTCTGTCCCTACATCTCTTATGATGTAAGACTTGCCTATCTGACGTGCTCCTTCGATAAGGAGAATCTTGTCCTCATTTGACCTGAGGTGGTCATCTATATATGATCGGATCTTCCTGTACAGCATCGTTTCTACACTTTTCTAAAAAATTTAGCATTGCAAAGATACACTTTTTCCACATCTTTTCAATTTCGACGAAGTGAACTTCAAGAATCCGGTTGCCCTGCATGACTTTAAGGATAAAAGATTATCTTTGCGCCCACTTACAGCCGGGTGTACTTGGCAACCACCCGTTATAATTAAAACAAGACCATATGGAACAGATGAATCATGGCAGACATTCGGTGTCTGTGTCCTTTATGCTGATGGCCATTACATTCAATGTATGCCTGATAGCATCCAACCTTTTCGAAACCAAACTTTTCATGGCCTGGGACATCGCACTCACCGGCGGAGTGATAATTTTCCCTGTATCATACATCATCAATGACTGCCTGGTGGAAGTCTGGGGCTACAGAAAAGCCAGACTCGTTATCTGGACCGGCTTCGTGATGAATTTCTTCGTTGTCACCATGGCCCAGATTGTCAGACTGCTGCCGGCCGCCCCGTTCTGGGACGGAGGTCCTCATTTCGATTATGTATTCGCAATGGCTCCCCGTGTCACCCTGGCATCCATGCTGGCATTCCTGTGCGGTTCCACGGTAAATGCGTGGATCATGAGCAGGATGAAAGTCGCATCCAAAGGGAAACGTTTTTCCGTCAGGGCCATAGTATCGTCAATCGGAGGGGAAACCGTAGACTCCTTGATCTTTTTCCCTATCGCATTCCTGGGATTGAAGCCCGCTGAAATGCTCGGACTGATGGCCACGCAGATTGTCCTGAAAACACTGTATGAAATCATCATACTTCCTGTAACGAACATAGTTGTCCGCAAGTTGAAAAGATTCGAAGGGACTGACACCTACGACGAACACATCTCATACAATCCGTTCAGGATCTTTGACATCTGAACATTCCCGCCGGGCAGACAAGGCCGTAATCACTGCATCCGGAGAAGTTGTCCGACAGTCATTCCGACAAAATCGTCAATGACAAGATCAGCATACGGACTTACTTCTTCGCGGGAATTTGTCGTGGCCAGGGCTATCACTTTCCCTCCTGAATCCTTCGCGGCCCTGAGACCGTTAAAGGAATCTTCAAAGATATACGTCCGTCCCGGCTCTGTCCCGAAAAAACGCATTCCCTGCAGATAGCAGTCAGGAGCCGGCTTTGACCTGGCAAAATCCTCTCCGGTAAATATACGGGTAAACATGGAAATCATTTCCGGATGTGCCATGTAGACCTTCTGCATCTTCGTCCTGTCTGAACTGGTCACTACCGCTGTCCTGCAATTCAGGGATTTCAGTTCGGCAAGGAACTGTTCTACCCCTGGGATGTAAGAGTATGTCATCCTGCTTTCGAACTCAT
>CALVAE010000033.1 GCA_944325465.1 uncultured Bacteroidales bacterium
CACTTCAATTCGGACACACTGCCTCTGGCACAGAACATAATATCCGGGAGCCATGCCGGAACGTCCGTTCTTCAGACACCCGCGCTGGCTGATGCCGGAAAACCCGAAGACCTCATACTGCCTGATACCCGCCGGAAGGATGTAACAGAAAATACTGTTCTGCCCGAATCGGGAACCGTTGCGAAACAGACGGAAATCCAGACAGGACCGGAAAATACGGAAGTCCAGACAAAGACTCCGGCCGTGACGGAAGGCACAACGAAAACGGAAGACAAGGACAGGACCATATCCGAACAGATCAACGAATCCGCTTCCGGGACTTTTCTAGCCGATGTATGGGAAGATGAATCTGACAAAGGGCAGGGAGGACGAAAGATAAGGGCCGCCCTCACGCTATCCGGAGTCGCTTCCAGCAATTCGGCTTCAGCCGGCAGGGCGAGCGGCGGGACCAGCAGGCCGATGATGAGTGTCATGCGCCCGGACAGAAACGGCAATGCCATTTCCGAAAACGGGAATTCGACCAATTACGGCATCCCTCTTTCCTTCGGTATAGGTGCGAAAATCATCTTCACGCCAAGATGGTCACTGGGTGTAGGCATCAACTATTCCATGCTTTCCAGGACATTTTCAGGGACATATACCACTTATTCCTCTGACGGGAGCCCGATTGCCACTCCATATTCCAAAATACGGAACATGCAGAGTTACATCGGCATTCCGGTCAATGCCTACTTCAGCATCGTGAAAAGCAAGGCTGTCGATTTCTATGCCTATGCCGGAGGCACTGTCGAGAAATGCATCATCAACAGATACCGGATGGGGGACGCAGGTTCGGCAATCTATAACGAGAAGGTCGACGGATTCCAGTTTTCGGCTAACGCAGGACTCGGAGTGGAATTCATAATCGCTGACATGCTGGGTATCTACATCGACCCGAGCATCAGATACTACTTCCCTGACAGCCGCCAGCCCAAGAGCATAAGGACGATCCAGCCGCTCACTCTCGGTTTCGAGATGGGATTCCGCGTCCGCCTGTGACCTTCAGCCGATCATGTTCCTGATCAGAGTGTTGGCCCGGAGAAATTCCTTCAGTTCCTGACAATCGGTCTCCAGGATATTGTCCTTATTCCCCTGCCATATCATTCTCCCCCCATCGATAAACCCGATTCTGTCCCCGATGTCAAGGATGGAGTTCATATCATGGGTATTAATGACAGTGGTCATTCCGTACTCTTTGGTAAGTTCCGAAATCAACTGGTCAATCAGAATCGAAGTATGGGGATCCAGTCCTGAATTGGGTTCATCACAGAAAAGGAAAGAAGGATTGAGGGCAATGGCCCGGGCTATTCCCACCCTTTTCTGCATTCCTCCGCTGAGTTCTCCCGGATATTTGTCTTCCGCCCCGGTAACCTCCACCCTTTCAAGACAGAATCTCGCCCGTTCGACCTTCTGCTCCCGCGTCCAGTCAGTAAAGAACTCCATCGGGAACATCACGTTGTCAAGGACGGTCGCGAAATCGAAGATGGCACTTCCCTGAAACAGAACCCCTATCTTCTGTCGCTGCCGTTGCCTTTCCTGGTAATCCATCGATGACAGGGACCTGTCCCCATACCACACTTCGCCCGAATCAGGCTGCATCAGCCCCATTATGTTTTTCAGAAGCACGGTCTTGCCTGAACCGCTCTTGCCGATTATCATATTGCATTGGCCCGGCTCATACTCCACGGAAATGTCTTTCAGAACCTGGAATCCATTGAAACTCTTGCTAAGATGTTCAACCCTTATCATCGACAAACTTTTTAATTTCCGATACCCGCTCCTCTCCGGCAAATCTCAATACAGCATCAGTTGGGTGACTATCAGGTCGAACATCAGGATAAGGATACTGGCCACGACTATGGATTTTGTACTGGAATAGCCGACACCCAGGGATCCCCCTTTCGCATAATAGCCGTTGAACGCTGAAATGGATGATATGAAGAAGCAGAAAAGCGACATCTTGAAACAACTGTAGAAGATATAGAAACCGTTGAACGAGTATCTGAGTCCGGATATATATTTTGCCGTCGGAATGATCTCGGTCATTTCAACCACCAGATAGCCTCCAAGCACACCGAGAGCAAGGCTGAGAAGCATCAGGAAAGGGCTCAACAGGATTGAGGCAACGATCTTGGGCAAGACAAGGAAACCTGCGGAATTGACTCCCATCATGTCCATTGCATCAATCTGCTCCGAAATCCTCATGCTCCCTATCTCAGACGCTATGTTGGATCCCATTTTCCCTGCCAGGATAAGGGCGACCATGGTCGAACAGAATTCCAGGACAAGGCTCTCCCGGACCATATAGCCCACATACATCCTGTCCAGCAGAGGATTCTTCATATTGGATGCTGTCTGTATGACAAGTACCCCTCCGATGAATATGGAAATGACCCCTACTATCAGGATAGACGACAGGATGAGTTTGTCCGCCTCAAGAACAAACTGTTTCCAGAATATCCTCCATTTTTCAGGTCTCCGGAAAACCATCTTGAGAAACAGGCAATAACGTCCTATCGATTCAAAAAAATTCCTGATCATAATATCCTACAAATTTATAAACTGTTTTGATTTCTGTCAATACCGGGAAGACATCCTGAAACGCCAGACAGACGTTCTGATTCCCTGAAATGTAAAATTCGGCATATAAAATCATGCAATCCGCAGGATTTCGCCACAATTTTCTGTTTTTTACATTGTTTTCCCGCCTTTTCAGTCATATTTGGATGTAACAATAAATCAGAAAACGATGCTTACCACAGTGTACGGAGCCAAGTGCATCGGGATAGAAGCAGTCCCGGTCACTGTAGAAGTCGACATCACATCAGGAATCGGCATACATCTGGTCGGACTGGCAGACGCTGCCGTAAAGGAAAGTCTCCTCAGGACCATTACCGCCTTGAAATCGATAGGATACAGGATTCCCGGGAAAAAGATCGTGATAAACCTGGCTCCTGCCGACATGCACAAGAACGGAAGCGGATACGATCTCCCGATTGCCATCGGGATAATCTCCGCATCCGCCCAGGAAGGACTGCAGGCTTCAAAGGAATTCATTATCATGGGAGAACTCGGGCTGGACGGTTCGGTCCGCCCTGTCCCGGGAGCTTTGCCCATTGCCGAGCTAGCCTCCTCGATGGGGTTCAAAGGCTGCATCCTTCCTCTTGAATCCGCTGCAGAAGCAGCAGAATACGGGCTGACCGAACTTTACGGCATAAAGACACTTTCAGATGCAATCCATATCCTCAACGGTGAAGACAGGCTGCGATGGTCCATGAAGCGGGATACCTCCGTACAGTTCCGGGAAGCGGCTGACAACGGCACGCAGCAGGATACCGATGATGACATAATGGACTTTGCGGATATCGTAGGCCAGGAAGGAGCGAAACGTGGTCTGGAAATCGCCGCTGCAGGAGGACATAATGTACTTATGGTAGGTCCGCCGGGAGCCGGGAAGAGTTCCCTTGCAAAGGCAATGGTCAGGATACTGCCTCCTATGGACCGGGAAGAGGCCCTGCAGACAAGCAAGATCTATTCAGTAGCCGGAAAGGGCAGATTGAGGAACGGGCTTTCGTACAGAAGACCGTTCCGGTGTCCGCATTACAGCAGTTCCGTCGCCGCCCTGATAGGCGGAGGGTCAGACATCATCCTTCCGGGGGAAATCTCACTGGCCCATAACGGGGTACTTTTTCTTGATGAATTCTGTGAAGCTCCCAAACGGATTACCGAAGCCCTGCGCGGGCCATTGGAAGAGAAAAGCGTGACCATATCCAGACTGAGGACCAAGATCGAATATCCAGCCAACTTCATGCTTATCGCCGCGACCAATCCCTGTCCCTGCGGATATTATGGAGAAGGAGACAGATGCACCTGTTCCCCATCCCGAAGGGCGGCATACCTGTCCAGACTTTCAGGACCGATGACAGACAGGATAGACATCCACCTGTGGCTGCGGCCTGTTGAAGCCAGAAGCATTGTCAGGAAAGACTCATCAGAGCCCAGTTCAGCGGTTGCGGCAAGGGTATTAAGGGCAAGGCAGATCCAGAAGGAACGGTTCTCGGCCGAAGGGATACGGACTAATTCCGAAATGAACGGACGCCAGATAAAGGAATTCTGCCGGCTTTCGCTTTCCTGCCGGGAATATCTTGAAAAAGCCGTAGAACGGACCGGAATGTCCGCCCGGACCTGCAACCGTATCCTGAAACTGGCCAGGACAATAGCCGATCTGGAAGGAGCAAGGGCAATCGGGCTTGCCCACATTTCCGAAGCCATCGGCTACAGATTTCTGGACAAGCCCGATATATTCTGAAAATCTGACGGTCTCTGACCGTGATTCCCTGTCCTCACCTGACTGCGGCAGATCCGGCAGCCAATGGAGCAGGCCCTACTCCGAGAGGATATAGTCCCCTGCCTTGTCTGACACTACAGCCTGCAGTTCCGCCAGAGTGTATTCCTTTCCTGCAAATTCCACCCTGGCCACCGCAGGGTCAAGGGAGACTTCCGCTTTCACTCCATCCAGACTGTTGAGAGCCTGCTCGACGTGAATCCTGCAATGGTTGCACATCATTCCTGATACCTTATATTCTTTCATAACGTCCTTATTTTATTCATTGTCCTTTTTTGCGGTCGAAGCAAGGAAAAGTTCATCCATCTGTTCCTGATCGATATACGACGGAGAATCTATCATCACATCCCTGCCCTGGTTGTTCTTCGGGAATGCAATGTAGTCCCTGATGGTCTCCTGTCCTCCGAACAGGGCGCAGACCCTGTCGAATCCGAACGCCAGACCTCCATGTGGCGGAGCACCGAACTTGAATGCATTGATAATGAATCCGAACTTGTATTCCGCATCTTCCCTCGATATTCCAAGCACCTCGAACATTCTCTGCTGTACTTCAGCCTCATGAATCCTTATGGAGCCGCCGCCAAGTTCCGTTCCGTTGAGCACGAAATCGTATGCGTTGGCACATACCTTCTCCAGATCTTCCTTCCTGTCACTGTAGAACAGATCGAGATGTTCCGGCTTCGGTGCAGTGAAAGGATGGTGCATGGCATAAAATCTCTGTGTCTCGTCATCCCACTCCAGAAGAGGGAAGTCCACAATCCAGAGAGGGGCGAAGTTGTGAGGGTCACGGAGTCCCAGCCTGTTCCCCATCTCGATACGCAGGACACCCAGCATGGTCTGTGTCTTGCGCCTACTACCGCAAAGCACCAGGATCAGATCTCCCGGCTTCGAGCCCATATAGTCCGCGACTGCCTTGAGTTCTTCCGGAGTGTAGAACTTGTCAACCGAAGATTTGAATGACCCGTCAGCATTGTATTTTATGTACACAAGACCTTTTGCTCCGACCTGAGGCCTCTTCACCCATTCCGTAAGTTCATCTATCTGCTTGCGGGTATATTCCGCCGCACCGTCAACACTGATTGCTCCGACATATTCCACACTGTCAAAGACAGAGAATCCCTTGCCCTGTACCTTGCCGGTGATCTCATGGATTTTCATCCCGAACCTGATATCCGGCTTGTCCGAACCGTAATTGTCCATGGCATCATACCAGCTCATTCTCGGAAGAGGATCCGGGATCTCCACATTAAGGACATTCCTGAAAAGAGTCCTCATCATGCCTTCAAACGTATCAAGCACATCCTCCTGCTCTACAAAGGACATTTCGCAATCTATCTGCGTGAATTCCGGCTGACGGTCCGCCCTCAAGTCCTCATCCCTGAAGCAGCGTACTATCTGGAAATACCTGTCATAACCGGCCACCATCAGCAACTGCTTGAAAGTCTGCGGAGACTGCGGAAGGGCATAGAACTGTCCCGGATTCATCCTGGAAGGAACCACGAAATCCCTCGCACCTTCCGGAGTGGACTTGATCAGATACGGGGTCTCTATTTCAAGAAAACCCTTGCCGTCAAGATAGTTACGCACCTCGTGGGCCAACCTGTGTCTTAGTTCCAAAGCCTTGCGAAGCGGATTGCGGCGAAGGTCCAGATACCTGTACCTGGCCCTCAGTTCCTCTCCACCGTCACTCACATCCTCTATTGTAAATGGCGGAGTCTGGGCCTTGTTGAGAACATTTATCCCCGTGAGTCCGATCTCTATGTCTCCGGTCGGAATTTTCGGATTCTTGCTCTGCCTTTCGACCACGGTTCCGGTTGCCTGGATTACATATTCCCTCCCGAGGGAATCGGCTGTTTCCTTCAGTTCAGCGGCAGCCGAATCATCCACGACCAGTTGGGTGATGCCATATCTGTCCCTCAGATCGATGAATGTCATTCCCCCGAGTTTTCTGGTCCTCTGAACCCAACCTGCCAGAGTCACCGTCTGGCCGGCATTCTCTATGCGGAGTTCCCCGCAAGTATGTGTTCTGTACATTATTGAATATTTTAAACTTTATCTGCAATCCCACTGCATTCCGGTAAACACGGCCACAATCCGTCCCTGCACGGAATCTGCAAAGATACAATTTTTATCGCCACGTAGTTCCGGAACGGCATCTAAATTATCAAGATGTACTTTTTCTATTGTTTTTTCAGACAATTTGCAATACCTTTGCAAACTCAAAACCTATATGGTCTGCCACTGTCCTGAAGCAAGGTGACCGGCTTGAAAACCCGGACTTCCAAATGCAACAGGCCGACAGCAAATTCGCCCGGATGGCGGAATCGGTAGACGCGTTGGTCTCAAACACCAATGACCGCAAGGTTGTGCCGGTTCGACCCCGGCTCCGGGTACGATAAAAGCCTGCTAATCGCTTGATTAACAGGCTTTATTGTTTCTACGAGTGTAATATAGGTACAACAATTCAACCGGGTCACCGGGAAAACCCTGTGTTTTAACTTTGTTGTTGCACAGGAATTGATAACCGACAGCGTACCACGAACATCAACTTTTTATAATCTATTGAGATACAATATGATGCAAAACGGCCATGTTCGCGATCCCTACTTTTTAGGGGGACCCCGAACAACGATATTTTTTAACTTCTTGTCTTTTAGTTAGATACGAATCGGGCTTGTTCGCGGTCCTGCATTCCTTTTTGTTCCTACAGTCCGCTTCCTCATTCCGTGCCCATCCATTCCCATCATCTGCCTGTCCGCCCTGTTTTATGGTTTATCCTGTCCTTCGCGACACACATCTCCGGAGATATGCGCCCTGATAGTGCCTCTGAAAGCGTATATCGAAGGTTGCCAGCGCATATCTCGGCATTTTCGTGGAGATATGCGCCCCGATGATGCCTCTGGGAGCGTATATCGATTGGTAGCGGCGCATATCTCTTGAAGCACCAGATTCTTCGCTGACGCTCAGAATGACAGGGTGTTGCGGGGTACAAGATTCTTCGCTGACGCTCCCTTAGATGACAATGCAGCAAGCGCTCAGAATGACAATGCAGAAAATGCCCGAATAGATATTATACCAACGCCCGATTAGGTCAGGTTGAGACTTCTTTTCCTGCAAGAGACGCATGGGTTTCCCGGTGATCCTATAATATCGGCAAGTTACTCTACTGTATAAGAGCTTAGAAATCCAAACTGCCAGGGATATACCCGAATATATTCAATGCCTTTTGGTGCTTCCCGTTGATTTTGGCAAGTCGTTCCGCCTTTTCCGTGTCATTCAGCTCCTTTGCCCTTTTGTATGACTTCCTGCCACGGTCGAAATTGTGTTTCAAGTCGTTGATTTTAGTATGTATTGCAGTGTAGTTGCCGGAATGGGCTATCCTGTACACATACTCGAAGTAGGCCGTGCTCTTGTCGTGGGTCAGCAGTTCCAATGCCACAAGAACTTCTTCATCCACTCCTTTCCGGCGCAGGTCGTCAATAGTCAAATCCGAGTCCTCGACTACATCGTGCAGGAAGCCTGCCTTTATTTCAGCATCATTACTGCCCATAAGTCCTACTGCAATAGGATGCAGGATAGCAGGTTTGCCGTCCAAGTCCTTTTGCCCCTTGTGCGCATCAAGCGCAATCTGCAATGTTTCTTCTATTGTCATTATCGTCTACTGTTATGGCAACCAAACTTGATATTTATGTGTCAGTCCGTTTTCTTTAACAAAGTTATAGAAACTTTCGAATGCGTCCGGTCTGCCATTATACAACTTCTTCATTTTGCGCCATACACCATTTGCTGTCCGGACTTTCAATGCTTTTATCAACTCATCCATAGGAATATCTTCTATCCGTTCGGAATAGTCTCCATATCGCGACAAATCAGCATAATCATAAAAATCAACCGTCATCAGTCCTCGCCAAAATGTCATGGATATTGTTCTTCTTACAGTGACATTTTTACAAACTTTGTGCGGTCTGTCCTCTGCGTAAAAACAGTATGTCTGTTCATCCATCCTATCTTCCAATGCGGCACAAATACCTGTTCTTCATTTCTGTTTGTCTGTTCCATAAAATCAATTTTTAACCGCAATAGACATTGTATCTCAAATGATTATCGTAGACAAACGCCGAAAACCTGTCGAAAGCATCCGATGTTGGGTTGTTGTCCTCATAAAGGATTTCACATTGTCGCGTCATATCATCTTTTGTTTTCAATAATATCTCGCTTTTACAATGCAAAAATAATTGTATGCAGCGTCAAACTGTGACACTTAAAAATAATCATTTACGCCTTGGCAAAATCTTAATTTCAAGGAAATGCCATTGGAAGCATCCGGTCCGTCCTTTTTCCGGCTCACATCTCTATGCTCCCAACAAATGTTATATTCATTTGCTATTTCTACATATTCCTCTTTTTCAGAATTCAAAAAATATTTTCCTTGTTTAATGGAAAAACCGTCATTAAGACCAATATCGCTCTTTTTACAATCAATCCGGACCGCGTCCTTACTATATTTTTCAATATACGATTCATTATTCGTTACAAAATAAAATCTTCCCGCAGAATAAGTCGGCTTATCATCACCTGCTTCTGATGGCGTTATTTCTTTTTCAAGATAACCGATATCCCGATACATATGAAACAGCCGGTCTTTCCCAAAAGTCCCTTTAGCATCTCTTTTTCGCTTGAACTTCAATTCAATAGCACAGAGATATTCTTCCTTGTCATCCTCTATGATATGACAGGTTATGTCAATGTTTTTTCCACGGTTTGTTTTAGTATGCAGATTACCCCATTCAGTTTCGAGATTTATGTTAAAACCTTGACCTAAATGGTTTCTCCCAACCGACAAAATCTCATTGGCAAAGCAGAATTGGAACATTGACTCGCTCAAACTTCTTTCGGAATCCATAATTTCCCTACTCGTGAACTGCTCGATGAAATGTCCCCATGCTTCTTCAAGGATTTTATTCATAGAGTCCTTATAACCTTGGTCAAAGTGTTTTGTATCTTCCATAATTATTATTTTATCAGCCTGCAAAATTATTTACTTCAATGCCAACCCACGTCACCCTATGTTTCTTTCTTATTCCGTTTCAATGCCTTCCTGTAGACTTCGCGGATTTCTTTGCGGAGATGTTCGGGAACTATGATGGTCAGACCGCCTTCAACCGGATAATCAGAAGGCAGCATTGGATATAACCTTGCTTTGACATGACGGATGAACTTGACTGTCTAGCATGCAAGTTAAGGATTTTCCGGATTACCCTCGGCGTAAAGAGCACTGACGCTGCCGGAAGAGCGGTCTACCTGATCGTAACGACAGTAACGGCAGGCGAAGAGGAATAGGTGCATTTAAGGGCGAACACTTCATCCAGTTCCTTGCACAAGCGGCTCCTGAGGATACCGTCGCCCACTCCGTGAATGAAAGATATCTTCATTCCCCTGTGGCGGATATTCTTCCTGAGAATATGTCTGAAAAATTCCAACTGGTATTCCAGTTGACGGCCATTGCAGACCGGATGTCCTGATGACAGGGCCTCCATGTGCAGGTCGACTTCCATTTCATAATTGCCGGTCTGCCTGACATTCTCCGGAAAGGACCTCCGGACATTTTCCTTTGTGCCGGCAGCAGGATACCCTGCCGTACCAAGAAGCAGTTTTTCTTCAGTCGGATCCGTGACGGCAAACTCCCCGTATTCCGCATCTATCACCAGTCCGTCCTCCAGTTCTATCTTCACATTCCTTCCCGCAGACAAGACCTTGCCCCTATGCTCGGAATCCATCAGGACCACCTTCATTCCCGGTTTGACCGGATTCCTCCCCCGACATGGAAGACCTCCGCCGGCCCTATCCGTTCCCGGAGCCGGTTTCTTCCCGGAAACATCCGACGCGGCACCGGTATCGGCCGGCAGGGCCGAAAGAAGGGACTTCAGGTCCTTGAAATCATATATTCTGTCTTTTTTCATTACCGCAGCTGAGAATCCTACAGAATCCAACGGGGAGACTTCCTTACGGAAAAATTCTCCGCCAAAGGTACGGCAAACGGAGACTTGAAACTGCGGGCCTCCGCAGGACAGATCTTGACACATGCGCAGCAATCAATGCACAGCGAATCATCTATGGAAAAATCATCTCTGACAGCACCTGCCGGACAGGCTTCGATACAGGCTCCGCAACCAGAACACAGTTCCACGTCGTATTCCGGAACATACTTTTGAGGACGGGAAGCCTGCATTTCCCTATATTCCCTGACAAATGCGGAAAACCGCCTTACGGAATCTTCCGGAGACGGTTCATCCTCCAACCCTGCTGCATCAACAGATGACAGATCACCGAAAGCGAGCTTCATTCCGACCTGACGGCCGAACTCTTCCGCGGCTTTCAGGTCATCCGCATCGGGTCTGCCGGATGCTATCGGCGTCTCCTTCGTACTGTACGAATGTTCGCAGACAAACGCCCCCGCGGCAACAGGATTGAAACCGCGCCCGCGCACAAATGCATCAAGGTCAGCCAGAGCATTTTCAAATGCCCTGTTGCCGTAGACCGCAACCAGCACGGCAGGACGTTTATCCCGGCTGTTCACATCCTTGAACCTCTTTTTCGCAAGTTCAGGCATATGGCCTCCATAAACCGGAACGGCAAAAATACATGGTACGACATTGCCCCCGTCAATATTTTCCAGACCTCGCCGTATGGCTTCGGCCACCTTTTTTCCGCCCCCTGTAGGAGAGAAGCACAATATTTCAGATTCCATTTCCGTATATGTGAAACAACGACTCGGCAAAATTAAGACATAAAACGGCATTTCATTCCGGGTTTCGGAAGAAACTGCTATTTTTGCGCCCCTGAATCCGGAAAACGATCCGGAAATACCTGGTTTGACATTAACCTTATGACTATATGCTGACAATCATTTCCCAGATGGCCGCGCTGTTCATCCTGATTCTCGTAGGGTTCGGTGCGGCAAAACTCAAGATGATAGACGGAAGGTTCTCGCAGCAACTGTCCGTTTTCGTAATCAACATCAGCAGCCCTTGCCTGATAGTCTCATCCGTCATGGGGGACATTTCTCCTGACAAGAGCCTGATCCTGCCGGTCCTTGCCATAGGATGCGTAACCTACGCCTTTTTCGTTGCCGTAGCGATGCTGCTTTCCCGCATAATGACAAGGAACAGGGACATGCAGGGAATCTACGGATTCATGCTGACATTCGGCAATGTCGGATTCATCGGCTATCCGATTGTCGCCTCGATATTCGGCAAATATGCAATTTTCTATGCCAGCCTGCTTAACATACCGTTCACCCTTCTGGCATTCTCCCTCGGCAAGAAGATGATACAAGGTGGACCGGGAGGGCTGAAACTGGACTGGAAAGTTCTCGTCAGCCCTGCAATGATAGCCTGCTACCTGTCCACGCTGATAGTGGTTGCAGATATCAAGGATCTGCCCGGACTGATAACCACTCCCGTAACCCTGCTCGGGAACATGACGGTACCGGCAGCCCTTCTGATAATAGGTACATCGATGGCACAGATGGACCTCAGGCGTATCTTCTCCGGAAAACTGGTCTGGGGGATATCCGTTCTCCGGTTGCTCGTGCTGCCTGTCGTAATCTTCTATCTGACACGGCTCATCGGGTTCAGCGGGGACATCCTGGGCATAAACACCGTACTTGCCGCGATGCCGGTCGGCACCTATGGAGCCATGTTCTGCCTGCAATACGGCAAGGACGAGACGGTAATGATCCAGGGTATCCTGATCTCTACCCTGCTTTCAATCATCAGCATCCCCCTGATTACGCAGATTCTCTGACACCACCGGCGATCATCTGATATCGAAACGGGACAGGAGTTGCAGGCCGTCCGCAGGAGGGGTCTCTCCCTGGACCGGAGGATTCAGCACCGTATACGGAGTGCCGCTGATTCCGTCAATGACCGTATCATTCGCCAGCCAGGATTCCAGCATCCTGATTTCGGACCGTTTCTCTTCCATCATGGACGCAATGACTGCATTGCAATCCTTCATGGTACGGCGGCAGGTATTCAGGGCCTTTCCATAAGCGATCGCCCTGAGTCCCAACTCCGGCAACCCGAGATTGGCATTGACATATGCAAGAGCGAGATTCACAAGATCTGCATTCAGTTTCTCCAGCCGCTTCATTTCCTCGGCACAATTCTGATACTCCTGCCTGATATTGAGATAATCCCCGTTATCGAGCCTGTCCTCATCATCTATTCTTATCGATATCGCCTTGCATGGCTCACCGGAAGATGTTTCAAGCCAGGTAGTATGGATCTTATATACCGGAGCGGTATCCTCTACCAGAGCCAGAGTCCGGGAGTATGCATCCGCGCAGTCTGAAATGTATGAATCCACACTTGAAGAGCCTGAAAATTCAGGACGCCGCCAGTCCTCCACGCTTTTTTCAGAGTGCGGAGGCTCTGTCACCACACTTCTTGACAGGCGGGACTCCTTAGGTATATCCATCGGGAGAAACTCTTTTGTCAGCCGCAAGTCATAGAACACAAACTGCCCGGAGGTGTTGTTCGTATTCGCAAGCCAGAACATCAGTTGGCTGCACCCGTTTATCGGCACGGTCACGGTCTGCGGCTCCATAGTCTCGTAAACAGTAAGTTCCGCGACCACTATCTGGTCCGCCCCTATGAGCAAGGTCTCCTTGTAATCAGACTTCCGTTCGGAAAAAGGTCTGTAGCAGGCTACAGTAAAGGTAAGGCTGTTGTACTGCCCGTAAGTATTGAACGCCGCACAGGAATTTTCAATGGCAGTTCCTCCGGCCGCAAGCATCAGCAGGGACGCCGCCCCTATCAGCGTACTTCCCACGACTGCCCCGCCCACTGCCGCTCCGGCCGCAACAAAGGCCGACCCGACCGCAGCACCGCCAAGAGCACCGGCCATCGCGTTCTCAGTCCCGGAAAAGATTCCGTGATCCAGGGAAAAATGCACGCCCGTCTGGAGAATGAAGCCCTTGTTTATCCTGCTGCCGTCCGGCATCTCGAAATACCGTCTCTGCGTACTCCCGTCATAGAATATCCTGTCCTTCTCATCCTCCTTCGTACTTACGTAATGAAGATATGGCGCCCCCAAGTCTATCAGATCCGTTTCATCGGGACATTCAGGCTCAGGATGGACGAAAAGGTCATTTTCCACCGGTTCTCCCCTGTAGACCACAAGGTCCGCAATACCGTAGGCTCCGACGTTCAGATTTCCCGAACCACCGTTTTCGAAACGCAGTTTCCTGCACTTCCCGAGAGGAAGGACAAAATGTTGATTGGGATATGTCGCTTTCATCGGGACTTCCAGAATAAGGCTGTCATCTGCAAATACCCTGATCACATCATTGGTCATTGTCCAGCTTTTACCCACATATCCGGCGGTAAAACTCACATAATCGAATTCACGTCCGAGATCAAATACCGCATACGAAACTATGTTGTCATTCCAGAAATCAGCCTTTTCATAGAGGATGAAACCCTCGCTGAACCTCGTCCCGCCCATCGAGAATGTTATATGGTCCGACTTCCCGTCATATACCTGATGTTCAATCTGACCGCCTACGGCATAAGGAGGGATATTCGAAACCAGCCTGCACACGTCAGGAAGGGTTTTCAGCCTCGGATCGATATCTTCCGCGAAACCTGTTTCCGGAACCGGGATTCCTTCCGGATATAGCACCGCATCCACTATCGCGGCATACATGCTCTGGTCGGACTGTTCGGTATGGAATGACAGTTGCCGGCATCCTGACACATCCAGAACAACCCGCTCCGCTATATCCGTCTGGGACACCTCATGTTCATAGATTATCTTTCCGTCAGCCTTCACTGTAATCCATCCTTTGCCTCCGCTGCTTTTATCATTGTCGACAGGGCCTGCAAGGAAGGCCAGTCTTTCATATTGCCCGTCCAGATTGAAATAAGAAGCCCCCGGCTGCACTCCTATGAATGCCATGTTCATGTTACAGACCAGGCCATAATGGTATTTGCTGCCATTCACATAGACAGTCTTGTACTCCAGATCCGGAGATACGCAGAAATGGTTATACTGGGCGTACGGCTTCAGATCCTTGACCAACTGCGTCTTTCCCGGCGGAGCGGTAACGGTGTTTCCTGTCTCCACAGGACTTTCGCCGGCCTTCCAGACAGTCACCTCCGCGAATCCGATATCATCCTCGCCCTTGACTATGGAGAACCGCAGTTCATCCACCCCCTTTATGTCAAGCCTCATCCTCCTGGGAACATCATATTTCCTTACTATTTCATCCGCTATCTTCTTCCCGTCAGCATAGACCGTGACAACGGCAGGTTCATTGTCAAAGGATTCCGGATCATATACCCTCCCGAGAACAAACATGATGGTATCATACGCCCCTCCAAGTCTGAAGGAAGCATAGCCAGGCTTGTATGGGGCAAGGGTACTGCCTATGGTAAAGCCTCCGTGCCAGTCCGGACCTCCGGTCAGATTCATGTCCGCAGAGCCGGAACCGCTGTACCTGTATGCCTTGTACGCATAAGAATCTTCAGGAGACAGGATATTGACAAGATATCTTGGCTGTGAATATGAATGGAGGGCTACAGTCAAGAAAAGGGTCAGAATTGATAATATACGTTTCATAATCAGCAGTTGCAACAGAATATGGTATATCGGAAACAGGATCAGGATGACAGGACAATGGCCCGTACATCGCTGAAGTCATGATCTTTCAGAGCCGAAGGCGAAATGAGGAAATCGAGTACTCCCATATCCATGAAATTCAGGTCGAAGTCCTCCCCGTCGAAAGAATCGACCTGAAGCAGGACCAGCCAGTCCTCGAACGGAGGATCCCAGTTCTCCCACTGCCGGTGGACCGGAGGAGCGAACAGGATATGCTCGTCGTACTGCCCCTGGACAGACCCGAACCCGACTTGAAGGCTTTCCGGCACCAACAGGTCCTCGTCTCCCGGTTCCGTCTCCACAAGGTTTTCACAAGAAGGGAAATACAGCACTCTGACCGCATCGGCACTGCTAATAATGCCACCGATACAATCGGATGCCGCATAATATCCCAAATACGGATCGATCCTGGCGAAAAAGGAAAGCATCCCGACATGCGGGAGCATATTGTCCTTATCATACGGGGCCATCTCCGACAGATTGATCTGGCAGACGAAAGGATAAGGGCGGCCGGTTCCTTCGTCATCGGTATGGAAAGGATACGGACAATCAGGAGGGAGGTCCGGATAGCCGAAAAAGCGGGAAGACCCGACCGTCAGCCTACGGGACGGCTTCGACAGATGCAGGAAAACCGGATTCATGATTCAATGTCATTAACAGTGGCACAACAGGTTCTCCGTACAAAGATAAGAGAATTAATGTTCCTGTAAAATTATTTGTACCGATTCCTGTCCCAAAACCGGAACGTATAGGTCTCAGAGCCTATCGTGATCATATATGAACACTCATCCCCGCATAAAAGTCAAAAACTATTGGACGATAATGATGAATATGCCGACTTTGAGTTATATGATGTTTCCTCATTGGATTTTATAATAAAGTTGGAAAAACCCAAAAACGCATCACGAAAAAAGAAAAGACTGTAAAAAACGGAAAAATCATGTCATGATTCGTATAAATCCGTTGCCTCGGTATTGACCGGTTCCAGGAGGCCCCATACTTTAGCGCAAAAAAATTTGCGTCATGACAGGAGAGACAGACAGGCGGACGTCCGCACAGAGGTATGTGGACATCCTGACGGAAGCGGGCTTCAAGGCCGTCTTCGGAGTGGAGAGGAACAAGGATGTGTTGATGGACCTGCTGAACGTCGTGCTTCCGGCACACCGCAGGGTCAGGGACCTGACATACTCCACTACGGAGATACCGGGCATAACGATGACGAACAAGAGCGTGAGGCTGGACCTCAGGTGTACGGGTGATGACGGGACGCAGTTCATCGTGGAGATGCAATGCTACAGGCAGGCGAATTTCTTCAGAAGGTGCGTGGAATATGCCGCGAAGGTCTATGACAG
>CALVAE010000034.1 GCA_944325465.1 uncultured Bacteroidales bacterium
GTGTGATGCTTGAAGAACTGGACAAAGGCGGAGGGACTGGAGAACTCCATGTCCTCGGAGATCTGCATGACGGTACGGCCGGGAATGTTGAGTTGCTTTTTCATCTCCATTATCGTAAGGCGGTTGATCCATTCCTGGACAGTCCTGCCGGTAATCCTCTTTATCTCCCGCGAGAGATATTTCGGGGTAATGTTGAGCATTTCAGCATAGAAGGACACGCTGCGACGGGTACTGCAGTGGCGTGACAGGAGACGGAAAAGTTCATCTCCAAGTTGTTCGTGCCGGAGCATTTCCGATTTTCCTACCACCGTACCGTACTGACGGTAGGCATCACACACCTCCAGCATCATCGAATAGAAGACCGATTTAGTAATCTCCCGCCTGAACACATTGTCCCTGTCGGCATTGACAGACTCCATAAGACGGTAATAGTCCATTACATGCGACATCTTCACGACAGGAATCGTAAAGACAGGGGACACCATGGTCATGGTCAGAATGTCCGAATCCGCCGGGGACGGGAAATCTATAACCGTTTCGAAAGGAGCGGAAACCATGGCACAGATACAGTCAGCCGAGACATTCTCCAGTTCCGCGATCTCGTCCGTCATGACCGCGGCGACTGTGCCTGCCCCCACCTGATACGATTTGCCGTTGATCCGGACTTCCGCCTTCCCTCCTGAAAACAGGAATACGGTAAATCCACGACACACAAAAGGGGTGAATCCCCCGACCGGCAACACGTTTCCTGCCACGGTTCCAATAATGAACTCATCCGGAGATACGGCCCGAGGCGGGAGGTCATTTGACACAAGCGACATTTTTGACATTTTTTGTCCTGTAAATATAATATAATATTCAAATATATCGTGCAATTTTGCAGTTTGAAATAAAAAATTGACATTTTCGTTTGCAGACAAACACAAAAGACATTGACAAACATTATCTGACAATGACAAACTATCACAACAGGCCGGTAGAGGAAGTGACCTCTGCATTCGGCACAGACGCACACAAGGGACTGAAGCAGGATGAAATCCAGTCCAGGATAGAAAAATACGGGCGGAACACCCTTGTCCAGAAGAAACAGAAATCCTTCATCTCGATGTTCATCGCCCAGTTCAAGAGTTTCCTTATAATACTGCTGATCATAGCGGCGGTGATTTCCGGAATAATGGGAATCCGCACGGGAGAAGGTCTGCTTGACACCTATATTATAATAGGTATTCTTCTTCTGAATGCATTCATAGGGGCATACCAGGAGTACAAGGCACAGAAATCACTTGAATCCCTGAAAAAGATGTCCGCTCCGGTCGCCAAGGTAATCAGGGACGGTGAACCGATGGTCATCAACGTGGAGAATGTCGTTCCGGGAGACCTTGTGGAACTGGAGACAGGTGATATCGTTCCGGCTGACATCAGGATTACCGAATCGTATAACATGAGCATCCAGGAATCATCCATGACAGGGGAATCAGTCCCCGTGGAAAAGACTCCTGACACCCTTGAAGGGGAAGACATTCCGCTCGGAGACCGCAGGAACATGGCATATTCCAGCGGAGTCGTGACATTCGGACACGGACGCGGAATAGTGACCGGAACCGGAATGGACACCGAAATAGGCAAGATAGCCAACATGCTTGACAACGATTCCGACACCCAGACTCCTATGCAGGTAAGGCTTGAGAAACTCGGAAAGGTTATCGGCATAGCCGCAATCGTCATCTGCGTCCTGATTTTCGCCATCGGACTGCTTAACGGGCGCCCTGTGGTAAGTATGCTTATGGTGGCCATATCCCTTGCGGTCGGAGCGATTCCGGAGGGACTTCCAGCCATCTCCACGATAATCCTTTCCATGGGAGTCCAGAGGATGGTAAGGCACAACGCAATCATCCGCAAACTGCCTTCCGTCGAGACACTCGGCTGCACCACTGTAATCTGCTCGGACAAGACGGGAACCCTCACGAAAAACCAGATGACCGTAGTGGACTCATACACCGTGAGCGGCTCCCTGGACAGGCTTGTCACCATATCGGTGCTCTGCTGTGACGCAAAGGTCGTCAAGAACAGCGAGGGGAATCTGACAAAGGTCGGGGATCCTACCGAAATAGCCCTGATAGACCTGGGGGCAGACAAGGGTGTTGTCAAGAGCGAACTTGACACCGAATGTCCGAGAGTAGGAGAAGTGGCATTCGACTCGTCAAGGAAGAGGATGTCCACCATCAACAGAATGCCTGACGGGACCTTGCAGATCAACACGAAAGGCGGACTGGACGAGATACTGTCCGTCTGCACAAGGATAGAGACAGCGGACGGCATAAGGCCTATAACCCCTGCCGATATCTCCGACCTGCAGAAACGCAACAAGGCAATGGCCGATTCGGCCCTGAGGGTACTCGCCATGGCATACAGGCCGACGGATGAAGTTTCACAGGAAATGGAAGAGGTAGAGAAGGATCTTATCTTCATCGGAATGACCGGAATGATAGATCCTGAACGGGAAGAAGTGATCGGAGCCATCCAGGAATGCCGCAACGCAGGCATCAGGACGGTCATGATTACAGGAGACCACAAGGCGACCGCCCTTGCGATAGCATCCAAGATCGGCATCTTCCGTGAAGGCGACCGAGCGATAACGGGAGTCGAACTTGACAAACTGAATGAAGAGGAATTCAACAGGGACGTGGAGAAATATTCGGTCTACGCCAGAATCGCCCCAGAGCAGAAGGTAAAGATCGTCAATGCATGGCAGAAGAAAGGCGAGATCGTGGCAATGACGGGAGACGGAGTAAACGATGCCCCGGCCCTCAAGCAGGCGGATATCGGAGTGTCCATGGGCATTACCGGTACGGAAGTCGCCAAAGACGCTTCCGACATGATCCTCTCGGATGACAACTTCGTAACCATCGTATCAGCCGTAGCCGAAGGAAGAAGGATATACGACAATATACTGAAAACGATACTGTTCCTTCTTTCGACCAATATCGGAGAAGTCCTGCTTCTCTTCATCACATCCGTAATGGCAATGTGGATGCCTGCCATAGGAATCCCTCTCCTGCCTATCCATATCCTGTGGATAAACCTTGTCAGCGAGACCTTCCCTGCCCTTGCGCTGAGCCTTGATCCCGCCGCAAAGGACATAATGAACAAGAGTCCGCGCGGGAAAGGCAAGCAGTTCATGGACAAGGGTATGGTCTGGAGAATCGGCTACCAGGGAGTAATGATGTCACTGATAACCCTTGCCGCATTCCTGATCGGAAGCAATGCCGGAGGAGAGGCTGTCGGCCAGACAATGGCATTCGCCACCCTGATCGCGGGCAAACTCGTACACGCAGGGAACCTCCACTCGAATACTGAATCCAGGTTCAAGTTCAATCCGCTCAATAACAAGGCGTTGATATTTGCCATATTCATTTCGGTACTGTTCACTGCAGCCGTACTGTTCATCCCGCCATTCGTAAGGGCATTCAGTTTCGTACAGTTGACCGGACAGCAGTGGCTTACCATACTCGGCCTTGCATTGATCCCGCTGGTTGTAGTGGAAGTGTTCAAAGCCTTCGGATGGAACGGGAAATAGTTGTCATCCTGAACGGAGCCGGCTTTGTCATCCTGAACGGAGCCGCAAGGCGGAGTGAAGGATCTGAAGCACCGCTCCGGGACTTGACAACGGACTCCTGCTCCAGATTCTTCGCTGTCGCTCAGAATGACAAAGAAGGTTCAGAATGACAAAGAAGGTTCAGAATGACAGGGTGGCTGAATGACAGTGTACTACGATCAGGGAGAACAGTCAATAATGCAAAAAGGGTGGCTCGTCCGGGCCACCCTTTATTGATTACTGTCCTGAGACTTTATTTGCTTGCGTTGTTGCGGTCTCCGCCACGACGACGGTCTCCACGACGGCGGTCACGTCCACCACGGTTCTGACCCTGAGACTGGGCATTTGCCGCCATTCCCGCGTTAGGGGAAAGGTCTCTCTTTCCGTAAACCTCACCGTTGCAGATCCACACCTTGATTCCAAGCACACCTACTTTGGTATGAGCCTCTGCAAGTGCATAGTCGATATCGGCACGGAAAGTATGGAGAGGAGTACGGCCTTCCTTGAACATCTCGCTTCTTGCCATTTCGGCACCGCCGAGACGTCCGCTGATCTGGACCTTGATTCCTTCTGCACCTACCCTCATTGTAGTAGCCACTGCCATCTTGATGGCCCTTCTGTATGACACACGGCCCTCGATCTGACGGGCAATGCTGTCAGCAACGATATGCGCGTCAACTTCCGGTTTCTTTACCTCGAAGATATTGATCTGCACATCCTTGCTTGTAACCTTCTTGAGTTCTTCCTTCAGTTTGTCCACTTCTGCACCGCCCTTTCCGATGATTACACCCGGACGAGCCGCATGGATGGTCACTGTAATGAGTTTGAGAGTCCTCTCGATTACAATCTTTGAAAGGCTAGCCTTTGCAAGACGGTTCACAAGATATTTGCGGATCTTGTAGTCTTCCGCTATCTTCTCCGCATATTTACCACCACACCAGTTAGAGTCCCAACCACGGGTGATACCGATTCTGTTGCTGATAGGATTTGTTTTCTGTCCCATAATTTATTCCTCCACTGTTGCTGGTTTCTTTA
>CALVAE010000035.1 GCA_944325465.1 uncultured Bacteroidales bacterium
CCATCAGCCTGTAGTTCCATCTGTAGGACCATCCCTGACTGAGAGTGCCCTGAGGCCCTCCGAGACATATCTCGATCGCCGGATATTTCCTGCCGCAGTCTTCTGCAGCCGCTCCGGCACTGCCTTCTGGGATCCTCTTGTCCGCATCATCTGTCCCGGCAGCGTTGAAGTCGGGAGGGAATATCACCCAGGTGAGCATATCCTTGCCATCGACAGTCTTTATGTATCTGGCTTCCGTATACGGTGTCTTCAGGCCGGACAGGAAGTCTGTGTTCTCCCTTGTCAGCCGGACATATTTTACTGTCCCCTGTATTACAGGGCATCCGGCACGGAGCGGTGTGCGGTGTACGGCTTCATCCGTTATCTTTCCGTCTGTCCCTTCAGCATCCGTTCCGGTCTCCTCCGGAAGATGGATTGCCACCAGTTCGGTCGGGAAGTCCATGCTGCACCAGGAAGAGAGCAGGACAGTCCGTCCATTGTCGTGGAGAATGCCGAAAGGGGAGTCGAAGTCATACCAAAGGTCTTCTCCCGTTATCCTTGCGGTTTCCCACCTGTCTGCCGGCGCCTGATCCTGGCGGCCCTCACCGTCAAGCCGTTCCGCACGGAAAATCCCCTGGATGCCTTCTGCAAGGGCGTTGAAGTATATGGTTCCGTCACTGTCCCATACCGGTCCCGAGACGTTGTATCTGAATCCGTCCGATATTTCACTTATTCCCTGGAGCCAGTCTCCGGTACTGCCGCTCCGGCTGTCCTTGCCGTCAGTCCGGGCGGTGGCACGGGCAAGACCGTCCGGGTCAATGCGTGCGACCATCAGCCTTTGCCGGTCCGCTTCGTATCCGTCCCTTTCCATGCTGATCCAGCAGAGCCCTGTACCGTCGGGAGACCATACGGGAGTCGTGTCATATCCTCTTCCGGAAGGTATCCGTACCGTATTGCCTGTGCCGACGCAACAAATGTATATTTCCGAATCGGTGGAGAATGCGTATTCCTTGCCGGAGAGTTTCTTGCAGGAATAGGCGATATATTTCCCGTCAGGGCTCCAGGCCAGTTGTCCGATGTCTCCGAACGGCTCTGCAGGCAGTTCATATTCCGCCTCCTCACTGCCGAGTATGTCCTTTGAGGATCCGGCGGTGACGCATTTGCCTTTCTTCAGGTCGACAGGGGAAAGGAATGTATGTGGAATCTCCCTGACCCAGTGGTCCCAGTGCCTGTACATCAGGTCGTCCGTACATATCGCGTCGGCCTTGTCGAGATCAGGGTAGATGTCCGAAGGGGATTTCGCCCCTGCCTTGACTGATGATACGTACATTATCATCGTTTCGTCCGGAGAGAGGCTGAATTCCCTGATGCCTCCCGGGATATCGGAGTGCTGTATCCTTTTGCCGAGGCTCCATACGGAGTTCCTGCGTCTGACGGGAGCGCTCCATATCCTTCCGTCCTGAATGAACGCTATCCGTTTCCCTCCGGAACACCAGACGGCGTTGCTGATACTCTTCCCGTCCGAGGTAAGTCTGGAGTTCCCGCTCCCGTCCGCATTGCAGACGTACAGGTTGCTGCAGGACCTGTTCTCTTCTATGGAAGTGTAGGATACCGAATACAGGATAAGTTTCCCGTCGGGCGAGAGCCGGGGTGATGAGACCCTTCCGAGTGAGATCATCTGCTCCGGTGTGAGCCTGTCTCCGGCCTGCATCTCCGGCTTGCCGATATAGGCGTTGTCTGTCTTTTCCTTGCGTCCCATTATGATTAAGGTGCCTCCGGCAATGGCAAACAAGACCGCTGCCTTGAGGATGAATGATACCATTGAAAATTTCCTGTCCACCATATATGTCCGTTTGTCAGTTTTCCTGGTTCGGGCCCCGTCCGTCCCTGTACTGTTCCAGAACCGCAGCGGCGTCTTCCGCCAGTTTCCTTCTGACCGGTTCCGGGGAAAGCACTTCAATCCGGCTTCCAAGCCGCTCCAGTTCCATTATGAGACTTTCGTTCGGGCGCACAAAGATAGAAAAAACAATCCGTTCCCCGTCATTCTCCAGTTCTTTCTGGGTCGGATGTATCGGCAGGTCCCTCAGATATCCCGCTTCCCGTATGCTTGTCCTGAATACGATGGTCTCGGGAGGCACGTCCGTCAGGTAGACGCCGAAACTCGTGGCGAACAGGGCATCGACGTCAAAATTGCGCGGCATCCTGAATTTCCTGCCTGTCCCGGATATGGAGACGATCCTGTCCAGTCCGTAGACCCGGATGGAATCCCTTTCGGTACAGAAAGCCACGAGATACCATCTCCGTGCTGATTCCTTCAGCGCGTAGGGTCTCAATGTGTATTCTGACGGGGTGCCTGATGCGTATTTCCGGTAGGATATCTTCAGCTCGGAGTTTTCCGTCATCGCTTCGAGGACAGTGGTCAGGAATCTCTGTCCTGACGGGATATCCTCGACCGACACCCTTCCGGAGAGCCTTTCCTTGCTTAATGACAGCAGTTCGTTGACGGTGAAAGTGTTGATTATCCAGGCTGCCGCGGCGGTCTCGTCCTGCACGTCGGCAGTCCCGGAAATGAAGTACCTGTTCGTCCCTCTGTCACACTCTATCCTGATATTGAACAGTTCCTCTATGGCTTCCCTGTGGTTGTTGAAAGTGCGCCTCGGGTACTCTGTCCCGAAACGTGCTTCCCATTTGTCTGAAAGGTCCTGCAGGGACAGTCCTCTGTCTCCTGCCCGGACAAATGTCTGCACCAGCCAGATGTATTTTTTCAGAAGTTCCGATACCATAATCGCTCTCTTTGCGGTCACTCCCTGCAAAGATACGCAAAAGTCCGGCTACCGGATAACCTGGATGATATCTTCTTCATATCCCGACTGGGGAGCGGTCTCCAGAGTGAGGAAATTATGCTCCGTATCCTTGAACAGGCCTCCGAGCCCGCATCCCGAGTCTCCTCCGTTGGTCTTGATACGGTCTCCGCAGATGGCGAAGTCCCAGTCCGTCCTCTTTGCCCATTGCTCGTCTTCTTCCGCGGAAGCGAAGGCACTTGTGCCTACCGTACCTCCTTTCTCAAAGGAGAAATAGGTCCAGTGGTCATCGCCGAGGCCTGTGATCGTCAGTTCTCCGGAAACGGCAGGCACGGCATCCTCCACACCGTTGCCGTCCTGACAGCCGGCCAGAAGTACGAGGACCGGCAATATTGCAAATATTCCTTTCATATCGTTTCATTTAGTATGTTGGAAGCATCATTTCAGGTTGTGGCTGCCGTCTGCCGCGTACACGTATCTTATTCTGATGGTGCCGTTTTCCCGGTCATAGTCCGAGAATCTCACCTTGGCGTATCTGCCGTCGGCCGTCCTGAAAACGAACGGGGCCGCAACCGGCTGGCCTGTAAGGGTGTTTATCCATTGCACCGGTGAATAGGAGCATTTGTCCGGCTC
>CALVAE010000036.1 GCA_944325465.1 uncultured Bacteroidales bacterium
TCAAAGTCCATCGGAAACATTTCAATGGCATGTTCTTCGGAAGGTAACATGATGTTCTTGACATTCTTCTTAATCGAAATCAGTGACCCCGTCTCAATGTAATCATAACGTCGGTCTGCCACCAAATGTTTGATGGCAGCACGGGCACGTGGACAAAACTGCACTTCATCAAATATGACTAAAGAGTGGGCTTCCTCGTCTTTCGTTCGACGTGGGGTAAGTTTCCGTCTGAAGTAAAGTTCCAGATTCATGAAAAGCATATCAAGGTCATCCAAATATAGGTTGAAAAACTCCATCACCTGCGGATTTACCTTGCTGAAGTCCACCAAAATGTAAGACGCATATTCCCTACGCGCGAATTCCTCCACGATATAACTTTTCCCTATACGTCTGGCTCCTTCTATTAAGAGAGCAGTATCACCTTTATGGTTCTTCTTCCATTCCAGCAGTTTATCGTATATCTTCCTTCTCATAATTCACGTATTCAGCGTTATTGTCCAATTAACATTTCACATATTCAAGATTATTGCAATTGCAAAAATACACTTTTTCTTGGATTTGAAGAGGTCTATTAAGGATGTCGAATACATAAAAGACTACACATTGCTGTGCGAGTTCAGTGACGGCACACGCAAGAAAGTGGATTTGTCCCCTCTCCTTAAATATCCTGCATTTGAGGAACTGAAAGACAAGGGAAAGTTCATACAGTTCGGACTGTTCGATACTATCTTCTGGTCTAATGGAGCGGACATTGCACCGGAATATCTTTACGAGAACGGAGTGCCGGCATAGGCAAGCCAGTCTGACTTTTACGAATCTTCCGATTTGATTTCAGCGAGATCGAGTTGGAAGATTTTTCGTTTATATGGATTGTGACAAATTTTTGAAAATCTCATATATAACCCCTCTGAAATTTTTGTTACTACTGTAATATCTTGATTTTACGGATTATAGATAAGGTAATGTTTGTTTCCGGATAAAAGGAAATTCAGTTTGATATTATGCCTTTAACTATACCTTTACAGATAAAAATACTATCTTTGCCATATAAGCCACGGGGTTATGAAATCAAGTGACATATTAAAGGAAATCAAGCGGATAGCGAAAGAAGTCCTCCCGAAAGGAGGGCAGTTGATCCTGTACGGCTCACGTGCGAGAAATGAAGCCACAGAGGATTCCGACTGGGATTTGCTGATGCTTCTAGACAAGCCGGAGATACAGCACGAAGATTATGGCAATGTGGCGTAACCTTTCGTTGCATGGAGTAGGGATGTCGGAGAATTGATAAGTCCTATACTTTATACGAAAAATGAATGGAAGAAATGCTCGTTCACTCCATTTTACAAGAATGTTGAAGAAGACGGAATAGTATTGGCATGAAACTGAATGATGAAGAGCGCCGGATAATGGTAAATCTGGAATATGAAAAGTCTTGCTCTTGTCTAAAACAGGCGGAGGGCAATGCTTCAATGGACTTTTGGGATGTCGTTGCCAATAGGCTTTATTATGCAGTTTACCATGCAGTACCGGCACTTCTTATAAAGGACGGATATAAAGTCGGGACACATAAGGGGGCTATGCTGATGTTCGGACAGAATTATGTCAAGACAGGCATATTCACGGCAGATGATTCCAAACTATACTCAAACCTCCAGATGATGAGGGAAGAAAGTGATTATAACTGCGTCTATGTGACAACCGCCAAAGAAATGCAGCCGCTGTTTGAGCCAGTACGGGAGTTTATCGCCAAAGTCGGGAATCTGATAAAAGAATAGACTGTCAGAAATACATTTAGATATACACCCTCTTGCAGCAATGTAGGAGGGTTTGTTGTATATAGAGGTCATAGTATCTATCCAGAGGCACCCCTGCGCATACTTAAATGGAAATCAAAAACCGTTTCAAGTGACTGCATAGGTAGGGTACAATACATTTATCCATTATGTTGGGATATTTTCTATCCTGATGAACAGAGCAGGCTGAAATGATGAATCAGATGTATTCACTTTTGAATTTATTCAAGGAGAAGCAGATACATCTTTTTCTTTTTAAAGTGAGACATAGGATAGTGAGTTTGAGTAAAATTGGTTATATTTGACAATATAAATGCTTTGGGGTATGCAGACAGAGGAAATATTGGAGAAAATGAAGGAGTACAAAACTGAAAAGGCCGATGTCTATGTCATAGAGACCCTTGGGCTGTTTGGGAGTTGTGCCAGAGGGGAACAGTTGCCTGACAGTGACATTGATGTGAGCATCAGGTTGAAGCATCCTGATTTCTTCAACTCATTTCATCACCCCAAATGTCCAGGTGACCTAAAATTGCCAATATGAATATTCAGATCCGATTGGAACAGTATGCTGACTACCGGGAGTCAGAGCAGGTGATGCGTGAAGCGTTCTGGAATCGTTATTCGCCCGGATGCACGGAACATTATCTGTTGCATATAATGCGGGAATCTCCGGGTTTCATTCCTGAATTGGATTTTGTCGCGGTTGCGGATGGACGGATTGTCGGATGCGTTGTATTTATGAAATCGTTTATCCTGGGTGATGACGGCAAGCGATATGATGTATTGGGTATGGGCCCGATAGGTGTGCATCCGGCATTCCAGCGCAAGGGGATAGGACGGATGCTGATAGAGCACGCCCTAGCCGCGGCCGAGAACACCGGATACCTGGCTGTTCTGCTTTGCGGTGATCCCGCGTACTATACAAAGGTAGGATTTACGGCGGCCGAGCATTTCGGTATCCGCACTGCCGGAAACAAGTATTTTGCCGCCCTGCATATCCATCCGTTCGATACGGTTGCCATGAATAATGCGGCAGGCCGTTATTTCGAGGATAAGATATACGATGTGGATGAAGCCGCTGCAATGGCTTTCGATATGGAATTCCCTCCTGAAGAACGACTTGCGGGTACGCCTTCGCAACGACGTTTTGAAGAGATCCTGGCCATGCAAAAGGATGTCAGCACGGAACATGTCAGCAGATAATATGGATAAGGTTCGTTTTGGAGTAGTCGGTACAAATTTCATAACAGACTGGGTGCTGGCGGGTGCGGTCCAGGACAGCCGGTTTGAACTGTCCGCCGTGTGCTCAAGGTCGGAGGATAGGGCTGAAGAATTTGCCGTAAAGCATAATATCCCGCACAGATTCACTTCCCTTGAAGAGATGGCTGCCAGCCCTTTTATTGACGCGGTATATATCGCCACTCCCAATTTCCTCCATGCAAGCCAGAGCATCCTGTGTATGAGTCATGGCAAGCATGTTCTTTGCGAAAAGCCTCTTGCTTCGAATGCGCGGGAGGCGGAGGAGATGCTGGCTGCATCGGCAAGATACAATGTTACCTTGATGGAGGCTATGAAGCCGACCCTTACGCCGAATTTCAGATCAGTTGCGGAAAATCTCGGACGGGTAGGGAAGGTGCGCAGGTATTCCGCCTCCTATTGCCAGTATTCATCCCGATATGACAGGTTCAAGGCGGGGGAGACGGTGAATGCATTCAATCCTGAATATTCCAACGGGGCTGTTATGGATATAGGGGTCTATACCATCTATCCTATGGTTGTCCTGTTCGGGATGCCGGAACGGATAACGGCATCGGGAACGCTGCTGCCATCAGGAACAGACGGCCAGGGCAGTGTGCTTTTCGGTTATGCAGGGATGGAGGCGTCGGTCATCTATTCGAAAATTTCCGATTCCTGCCAGCCGTCGGAAATCCAGGGAGAGGAAGGGACAATGGTCATGGACCGTATCAACATGATCGGCAAGGTTTCATTCATTCCGAGGAGGAAGATGACAGGAGGACGTGGAGAGCCTGCGGTACCGGTTGACCTGACTCTTGCTACGGACAAGGATGAATATTTTTACGAAGTGTCAGAATTCATGGACCTTGTCCTGTCAGGCAGAAGGGAATCATCTGTAAACAGCCATGCAAATTCATTGGCTGTAATGAAGATAACCGATGAAATCAGGCGTCAGACCGGAGTCGTCTTTCCCGCAGACCAATGAAATGTCCCTCTGTCAGCCGGCAGAACAGGGGAATCGCTGTTGTACCAATCAATTCAAAAGTATTGGCAAATCCGTAAAATATTCTATATTTGTCGATGACACAAACTACAAAAAACAGCGATTATGAGAAATTTGATTATTGCAATCTCCGTAACCGTCTTGCTTTTTGCGGCTGGTTGCGAGAAGACTCCGGGAACGTCCGGAGCAGATGTGCCTCAGGCGGTTCTTTCAACCTTTGAAGGGATGTATCCCGGGGCAGAGGATGTACAGTGGACATCCAGACATTCATATTGGGTGGCTTCTTTCGCGGAATACTCCCGGACCAAAAGTCCTGCGGCCGCGTCCGGCAGGAATTCAGCGTGGTTTGACGATTCAGGGAAATGGTATATGACTGAATTCCATTCTGAATTGTCATTCCTTCCGGAAATGGTCAAGGCTGCTTTTTCCCTTTGTGAATATGCTTCGTGGAAGGTAGATGACATAGATGTCATCCACAGGGACGGAGTGTCAGTCGTATATGTCATCGAAGTGGAGGGCATGCTTGACGGAAGAGAGGCTGAAGCGGATCTTTACTTTTCTGAGGACGGAGTCCTGGTCAAGGAAAGATTTGATGTTGATGATGATTATGACTATTGGGACTATATTCCGGGCAGGCCGGTGTCCTCTGTGTCTGATGCGGTCAATTCCATTTATCCGGGAGCACGTATCATTGATATAGAGGAAGATGACGGGATGATGGAAGTCGAGATCGTAGGTGAGGACAAGATTTTCCGGGAAATATATTTTTCACTCGGACTGGAATGGCTTATGACAAAGACGGAAATGAGGTTGCGGGACCTGCCTGAAAATGTCAGGCTGGCACTTGCAAGGTACAGGGAAGTGGATGATATCCACTTTATCGAGACTCCGTCATCCGATTACTATTTGGCTGAAGTCGAGGTTTACGATGATGATATCACCGTCAGGATATCACCCGAAGGGGAAGTAACGGATATATGACCTTTGTCTGAGAGGAAACGGGAGGCCGATCTCAAAGAGAATTTTTGAGGCTGTGTGTCAAAATGGCGAATTCTGACACACGGCCTTTCATTTTGTCCAGACGACAAGTTTGTGCGGCTTGTCATCCACGTATCCTCCATGTGCGGAGCCGTCAGTATCCCTGTAGAACAGGTCAGGCTGCGCGCCCCCGGTGACATAGACCGCATCTATGAACCCTTCTTCGACCAGAGCGTCCGCAAATCCGTATAATGTTTCCGGGTATGCGGTCTCAAGAAAATAGAGTCTTCCTTCCTCGTCCCTTGCGTATGCACACCGGGTTACCTTGCCTTTCAGAATGAACTGGCGGTCACATCTTGTCCCGGCGGAGACTATCGCCAGTTGTCTGAAGAATGAACCGTCGTGTCTCAATACCTGTTTCCGTACCCTGTCACCCCTGGATATTCCGATCTGGGCATTGCCATCGATGATTGCCATGAATCCCGCCCTCCAGTTGCTGCTGGAAAGGACTTCACCGTCCTGGATGAAGTCGCCTATGAGTATTTTCCTGTCGTTACGTATCCTGTAGTCCGCGCTGCGAGTCACCAGATATACCGAAGGGTCCGACAAGTCCGGGACCGTGTCTGCGAAATGCGCTTTCAGTCCGTTCAGGGCATATTTCCTTAAAGTGACCCCCATTGAAACCGTTTCTGAATACCTTACACCGGAGGCATCTGTTCCTGACGGGTAGTGCTGGCTGTTGCCGGAGCCATCGGATGGAAGTCCGTCAAGTGCTGCGATTATCTCCCTGTCAGGACGTGATTTCGGGAACTGGGCCTTGAAATACAGGTGCTTGCCGATAAGGAAGACCATAAGCAGGATTAAGGTGGTTGCGGAAACTATTGCCGCAATCTTCCATTTCCTGTCCGACTTCCGGCTCCTGTCCTGTCCGTCGGATACATTTCCGGTACCGCCGGCGGCAGACTTTTCGTCTGTCCCGTCATTTCCGGATTCCGGTTTCCATTCTGACCCTCCTATAATGGTCACTTCATCATCGTATTTCTCTTCAGTTGTCATACCCGGGTCTTGATTTGATTCGTTGCTGTCCTGACTGCCTGTTGTCCTGTGTTTATCAATGCTCTGCGCGTCCTGCCGCCGTGATGTCTGCCGTTATACCTTAATGCCGGACAGGGTTGCCAGGTGGTTTTTCAGCCTGTTGAGAGCTTCCTGCGATGCGTGCAGTTTTGTCAGGGCCGGATTGGAAGAATCGAACAGCACCAGGTCTCCCTGTATCGGGTTTATCAGGTAGATATACCCGATATTGATGATGAAACTCCGTCCTACCACTACGAATGTCGGTTTTTCGGTTTTCATCTGTTCGTTTATGATAGAGATGAATTTCTGCCTGTTGAACCATAACTGCTGTCTGAAACCTCCGGTCAGGTGCATGCTGCAGTAGTTGCCTTCCGCTTCGATATATACGATGTCGGAAGGCCGGACTTTAAGCAGTTCGGTACCGCTGTTCGGTATAATGAGTTCTTTCATCCTCAGACGGAAGATGGCGGTCTGGTCACTTGCCTGCTTCCGGTCTGCAAAGATACGCAGAAGCAAGGTGCAATGCAAGTAAAAGCAATTCGTAACAGGATGACGGTATTTCATAACGGGGGGCGGCCATTTCGTAAAACGGGACCTGGAATATTGTGTGAATCAGGGAAATATGATGCATCTTTGTGCCAGTGGAACGAATAAATACAACAATATGGAAACCAGGAATTCAAATTCAAGGAAACTTTTTCTGAAAGGAGTGGTGATTGTATGTACGGCAATATGTATGCTGGTGCCGGTCCTTATGGTCAACGGAGTGGTCGATGAAAGGGAGGACCTTTCCGAAGATGTAACCGATGAGATAGCTCGTTCGTGGGGCGGACGTCAGGTGATCAGTGCACCGGAAATCAGGATGCCGGTTCCGGAGAAGGAATCCCGGGACAATGCCGGACCAGATTATTATTTTCTGGATTCGTATCAGACGGCAGTAGCAGGCAAGGTGTCTGTCGAGATGCTCAGGCGCTCTATCTATGAAGTGCCGGCGTACAGGACGGAACTTGAGGTTGCAGGTGCTTTCGTGCCGGATGATACGGCAGTATCCCTTGTCCGCAGGACAGGGAAATGCAGTGTGTTCCTGCAACTTGACGGATTGAAGGGAATCGAAGACAGGGTAATTCTGAAGGTGGAAGGCAAGGAATATCCTTTCCACCCTGCCGATGACGGGTTGCAGGCGGTGATTCCGGCCTGGATGGTCAGAGAGGGTGTCCCGTTGAACTATACATTCAGTCTGAAGATCAAAGGTATAGAAAGTATCAGGTTTGTCCCGAACCAGGGTCGTTTCTCCCTGCGCCTGGAGTCGGATTACCCTTCCCCGGGTTTCTGCGGCGCGTTCCTGCCTGACGAAAGGACGGTGGACGATAGCGGCTTCACGGCGGAGTGGCAGATCAACGAGATGAACTTGAGCGATTCCGAACGTTATGCCTCGAAGTTCGGTGTGGACTTTGTGGTCCCGGTCTCGCAGTATCAGCAGACTTCCCGGGCAATCAAGTATTTCTTCCTGATAATCTGTCTGGTGTTCACCGGTATATTCCTGGTTGAGGCCGTATCCGGCAGGTATGTCAATATTGTCCAGTATATCGTGACGGGCTTTTCTCTTTGCCTGTTCTATCTGCTGCTGCTTGCATTCTCCGAATATCTGGCGTTCGGTCTTGCTTATCTGATAGCCGCCGTACTGACCGTAGTTTCACTGGGTGCATATTTCATGGCGATTCTCAGGTCCAGGATAGCATATATGTTTACTCTTGCGATGGCCGTGATATACGGATTCATCTATGTACTGCTCAATATGGAAACAGGCAGCCTGCTTGCCGGATCACTGGCTCTCTTCCTCATACTCTGCGTGATAATGTATTTCACCAGAAATCTTAACAAAACAAAAACACCCGAAGTTATGAACCATTAAAAAACGTTTGTCATGAAGCATATAGGGAATGACTGGGAATATCTGTTTTGTCCGGGATTCAGGCAGGCATTAGGAAAATAATCCGTATCTTGCAGAATCTGATCATTTGGAATGAGAGACCGGCCGTTGGATATAGTTGCTTTATGTGGTGCTGCACTGCTGTCATTGTACGGCAGTGCAGTGCCTGCGTGTGGATATGTTCCTGAGAATCATGCCATCGTTGTCGGGGTAGGCACCTATCCGGAAGATTCCGGGTGGAGCAGGATACATGGTGACAGGGATGTATCTATGGTGACCGGAATGCTCGTGCGTAACGGGTTTGCAGAAGAAAACATTGTCAGACTGGTCGGAGAGAGGGCGACAAAGGAAACGATACGCAATGCCTTCCTGGCTTTACAGTCCGATTTGGAGGTCGGGGATGGGGTCTATGTCCACTTTTCGGGACACGGACAGCAGATGACGGATCTGGACGGGGATGAGGAGGACGGACGCGACGAGGCTTTTGTCCCCTATGATGCGGGTAAGGAGTATGTACGGGGAGAGTATGAAGGGGAGAACCATATAACGGATGATGAACTTTATCAATGGCTTGCAGCCCTGTCTGGCACAGTGGGGAAGAGCGGTCTTGTCATGGTGGTGATGGATGCCTGCCATAGCGGAGACGCAACCCGGGGACCGGAGCAGGGGACAGAGGACACTGTGCTGCGCGGTGTTGCGGATGTGTTTGAAATCCCGGTTGATGCCATGTCAGGGAATGCCTTGCCGGTCGGAATTGGCGGATTCCCGAAGCAGGACGGACCTGAACGGGGAATTTCATGGATCTGTCTGAGTGCCTGCAAGTCTTTTCAGAACAACCATGAGTACAGGTCGGAGGAGGGGTACTACGGACGTTTGACCTGGGCGATGAATGAAGTCTTTGAGGCAGGAATGAGTCTTGACGACCTTGTCTCCGGCATAAAGGAGGTCTTTTCAAGTCTCCCTCTTCCACAAGGTCCGCCGCAGACTCCGGATTTTGTATGTCCGGGCAGGAGGAAAGTCCGCCTCTTCCAGGCCGTGGACGCGAAATGAACAGGTTTGCCAATCAATTTAAGGGAATGAACAGATTAAGTGACATAGAACTGGTTTCGGGAATAAGGGCAGGGGATGATGCGGTCAAGTCTGCAATGTATCTCCAGTACAGGGACGAGTTTGTACGTTGGGCAGCCGGCAATATGGATATTGCGGATGCCGGTGATGCACTGACTCTTTATACGGATGCCTGCGTTGTGGCGTGGGACAAGATTTCCGATGGCAGATATGAACTGAAGGCAGGCGTGACCTTCAAGACATATCTGTTCCAGATAGCGAAATATATGGGTTTCAATGCCAGGCGTAAACGGAAAATTACCATGGAAGACATAGAGCGATATGAAACTTCCGTGAAAAGGAATGACAATCCGGAATATCAGGCTCCTGATGTTTTCCTGACCGGAACCGGTGACGACCAGGAAACTGTGAGGAAGAAGAGGTCCATAGTGAAGGAGGTGGTTTTCACCGGTATGGCAGAACCTTGCCGAAGCATCTTCAGGTATATCTATTATGAGAAGATGAGTTGCAGTATGGTTGCTGAGAAAATGTCTTATTCGGGCGCTGATACCGTGAAGGCACAGTCTTACCGGTGCAAACGCAAACTCAAGGCCGCTCTGGAGGAACGTTTCAGAAAATATGATTTGATATGAACGGAGAGAAAGGACAGTCTCCTGACTTGGAGATGTATGACACGATTGACAGGTATGTCCTGGAATTGATGGAAGAGGACGAGAGGATTGTCTTCGAGAAGGCCATGGCTGCCGATGCTTCTTTGGCCGAGCAGGTTTCCGTCAGGAGAATGGTCATTGAGGAAGTGCGGCGCAAGGAGGCGTTGCGGGATGATTTTCTGACTGTAGAGGCCGCCCATCCATATCAGGCAGACGATCCGGCGGATTCGGAACGGCACGGAAAGCCGGATCAGCATGGAAGGCGTTTGCCGGCAGGTGTGCGCCGGATAATGTACTTTGTCATTTCCGTTGCAGCGGCGGCTTGTCTGGTTTCCGGGATATTCTTCAGGTATTCGTATGTCAGTCAGGGAATAGAGGTCGGGAACGATGTCGTGCTTGCAGATGTCATCCAGCCTTCAAGAGGAGATTCCGCGGTGGATGAAATCAGGAAGGCGATAGAGGATGTCCGTTATGCCGAAGCCGGGAATCTGATTGCGGCATTCAGGTCTGTGCCGGCTCCGGAATCCGACCTGTCTACGGAAGAAGGCCGCTACCTCTATGAACAGTATCTTGCAGACTGCATGGCTGTGGATTATCTGGAAGCCGTGAAATTCCTGCGCCAGGGCCATCCTTTCAAGGCAAAAAGGATTCTGAAATCCATAATATCCTGTGATTCATATTATTCGGATCAGGCAACGGAATTGTTGGAGAAACTGTAAAGCCGGATATGAACGGATTATGCGTATTCAATCTTCATATATAGTTGTTATCCTGCTGTTTTTCCTTTGCGGGTCAATGTGTCCGGCGCAAGAAGTTGCCATGCCGGAACATGTATTCAGGGAGAAACTGGACGAGGCAGTCCGCCTGCATGACAGGAGAAAATTCGCACTTGCTGACGCAAGGTATAAGGATTTGCTTGTCTCCCTGATGAACCGGCAGTCTGACCTGCCTTCGGAACTTCTGGGAGACTATATTTTGAATTATATTGATAATTGTTTGTCCGTAAATGATTTCCCTATGGCAGTCCGCCTGCTTGAAACACCTGTCGGATACAGTCCGACGCATCGGATAGAGCACGCCTTGCTTTTGAGCAAGACGGTCAGGAATGCGATGCCGGAACGCTATCCGGAGATGCAGGAGTGGCTGGATTTTGCGGACAGTACGTTGCTCTATTTAAAGAAATCGGGCATTGGACTTCCTGATGGCCTCGAACTCAGACTGCTCAATGAAAAGGGGAATTTCTACGGAACTGTGGATATGGCTGACAGTCTGCATTCTGTCATTGACAGGATACGGGATATCGACCTGGGCAGGATACCTCAGAACAGGGACTGGCCTTCGGATGCCTTTTACTGGTATGCCCTGGAGATTGCCGGGAAAGGTGATGTCGGGCGTGCCGTTTCCATCCTGGAGGATGTGATGGACCATAAGGTATCTTATGAGATAAAGGATGTCTGTTCCGGAATGATTGTCATGGGGATGTTTGCGGGAATTTCCGGCCATAAGGAACTCGTGAGGGAGAATATGGAGAAAGTTCTCGCGGCCATTGACAATGAAATGTCCTTTCAGGCTTTGAGTATGCCTAAGGATATGTTTTACCTTTACTTTCCGGAGAACCGTTTTGTCGATGCAATGACCTTTACGGCTTCGGTTACGGCCCCGGAATGTAACGGTGTCTGTTATGATGCCCTGCTGACCATCCGGAATCTGAGGGACGGGGTTTGGAAAGACCTTCTGGCATTTTCTGCGGAAAATCCGGAGAATGATTTTGCAAGGATGTGGAGGACGGCAAGAGAAATTGGTTCATCAGACATCAGCCTTGCGGTGGATAAATTGGTTGTCGAAGCGGCGGACGATGAAATATTTTCTTTATGCAGAAGCCACAGGAAATCATGGAAAGATGTCAGGAATGCGTTGAAACCGGGAGAGGCTGCGGTCGAATTTATCCAGGTCCCTGACAGGGAACCTTATTATGCCGCCCTGGTATTGCGACGCAATTCCGATGCTCCGGCGTTTGTGAAACTGTGTCCTGTCGCTGCACTGAAGGCCGAATTGCGGAAAGGCCTGGACATATACAGAAACGGTGCGACTGAAGCGTACAGACTGATATGGAGTCCTCTTGAGGATTATATGCGCGGTATCCGGACTGTCTATTATTCTCCGGCAGGAGATCTGTACGCGGTCAATATGGATGCGATAATGACTGTGGACGGCAGGCACATCCTGTCAGAATGCTTCAATCTTAATATGGTCAGTTCCACTGCCTCTATCCTTGACTCCAGGCCTGAACCGGACTATGGCGGCAGATATTCGTCAATCCGGCTGCTTGCTTACGGAGGTCTGGATTATTATCCGGACAATGACCTTTGGTACGAAGCAACCTGGTGGGGGCGGTCATTCAGTAAGGATGCACCAAGGTTCATGTTTGACAGGTCTGACTATCGCGTGGAGGAACTGATGTCGGATATGCCGGCCGATTCAGTCAGGGCCGGGCTGGATTTCCTGGAGCATTCGCTTGAAGAGGTCAAGGGAATAGCGGCTTTCTTCCCTCATTTCAACTGTTTCCTGAAGACCGGGCTGGATGGGACGGAGGAGGATTTCAGACTGGGTTGTCATGTTGAAATCATGCATTTCGCTACACATTCGTTTTATTTTGATGAAGATGAAGTCTGTCAGGATGACAGGTTGGCCGGAAGTGATTTTTCCTATATCAGTACGGCTGAGTCCAGTGCGCTGAAGCGTTGCGGACTGCTGTTCTCCGGGGCGGGCAATACAGTAACCGGAAAGAAACCGGATGGAGTCTTTGACGGCCTGGTGTTCGGGGAAGATATAGCGGGGAGGGATTTCAGCAATACGGATCTTGTGGTGCTGTCGGCATGCAGTACCGGGCTTGGCGACTTGAGACCGGATGGAGTGTATGGTCTTCAACTGGCGTTCAAGAGAGCGGGAGTTAGGACCGTGATGATGTCCTTGTGGGATGTCAATGACCGGTCGACGGCCTTGATGATGACTTCTTTCTACAGGTATCTGATGTCCGGGGACGACAAGAGGAAGGCTTTAAGTAAGGCACGGGAGGATGTACGGAAAGAATATCCGGATCCTTATTACTGGGCTCCGTTCGTAATGATAGACTGAACATACTTTCAGTGGATATGTCCGGTTTGCATGGAATAATATAATTGTTTAAATTGCAGTGCCTTTCATATAAGGCGATCAAAGTGGAATGGATTATGGGATTGTTCGGAAAGAAAGAAAGTAAGCGGCAGGATGCTGCCATTCAGGATAAGACAGAGGAGCAGACGCCGGAGATGCTGGCGGATGCCTTGTTTGCATACCTTCAGAAAGAAGGTTTCTTCCCGGAGCGGGAAACATCAGAGGATCCGTCTTCCAGGCGTGTCCTTCTCTATTTCAAGTTCCAGGGGCTGAATGTTACGATGGAAATCCCTGACAATGACTATCTCCGGCTTGTCGTGGTCTTTGAGGTGGATCCCGAAAGTGCCGACTATTTCAATCTTATGATGGCGGCCTCCCAGACTATGTACGAAATGCGGGCTGTCAAGGTCGTATTGGGGGTGAAATGGATCCAGTTTTCAGTCGAGACATTTGTCGCATCGGCAGATACGTTCACTCCATTCCTTATGCGATATCTGGAAATCCTTTCGGATGCAGTCGGCGGGCACAGGGCGGCCTATTCGAGATACCAGGAGGAAAAGGCCAGGGAACTGGAAAAAGAAAAGAAAGCGTCTTCGGGTGAGTCTCCGGAGGATCCGATGGAGAAACTGCTTCAGGATGCTGTCAACGCCCAACTCGACAATCCTGTCAAGAGTTGAGGTATATCCGAACCGTTTCCATCCCTTGCTCTTTGTCCCGATGGATGTTTGTCGCATAAAAAGAGGGTGCCCCTTTAAAGTCCCGGACTATCGGAGCACCCTCTCTTTTATTGATTTTTCGGAAGACAATAGGAATTTCTACTCTTTTACAGCATCATGGGTCCGTATATCCTCGCAGGTGATGCCGGCTGACATGGTGCGCCGGGAGTCCGGACCGATCTCCACCGTGAATTCTCCTGTTTCCACGATGTATTTCAGATCAGGAGTCCAGAATCCAAGTTCGGATACAGGGACGGAGAAATCTACCGTTTTGCTCTCACCGGGTGCAAGGCTTACTTTTCTGAAGCCTTTCAGTTCTTTCATCGGACGGGTAACGGAAGCAACCACATCCCTTATGTAGAGTTGTACTGTCTCTTCCGTTGCCAGATCCGAGGCATTGGTTACTTTGACTGACGCCTTAATGGAACCGGACTCCGCATCATATTCCGCCTTTATGTCGGAGTAGTCCACCTGACTGTATGAAAGTCCGTAGCCGAAAGGATAGAGAGGATCCTGCGGACAATCGATATAGCCTGTCCTGTATTTCCGGAACGGGATATGTGGCCGTCCGGTTGACTTCATGCTGTAGTATATCGGGACCTGGCCCACGTTCCGAGGGAAAGTCATGGTCAGGCGGCCGGATGGATTATACTCTCCGAACAGGACGTCAGCCACGGCATTGCCGCCTTGAAGTCCCGGCGCCCATGCAGTTACGATGGCCGGGCAGTGCTCGTCTTCCCATTCAAGAGTCATCGGACGCCCGTTCAGCAACACCAGGACCACATCCTTCCCGGTTGCGACAAGGGCTTCCAGCAGCCTTCTCTGGGTCGGCTGAAGCCCGATCCAGGTCATGCTGGAAGATTCTCCGGACATCTTCGCGTTCTCGCCGAGTACTGCGACCACGACATCCGATTTCTCTGCCGCACGTACCGCTTCGGTTATCAGGCTGTCAGGATTTCCGGCACGGGCGATGTTGACGCCTGTCATCCTGGCCAGGTCCGGATTGTCCGTAATCGGAGCGCCGTAGGTATGAGTGAGCGAAGAAGTGTATCGGGAGATACCTGCTTTTATGGAGACTCCTTCCTCAGCCATGGCAGCCGCTCCTGCCCACGTCCCCATGAGTTCCCATCGTGTGTCTGCCAAAGGACCGATGAGAGCCACTTTCGTATCTTTCTTCAGAGGCAGGACATTACGGTCGTTTTTCAGGAGCACGATGGATTTTCTTGCGGCCTCCAGAGCGAGGGAACGGTATTTCTCCCTGTCCACCGGCTTGCTCTCCAGACGCAGATAGGGATTCTTGAAGAGGCCCAGCCTGTACTTCGCCTCCAGGATCCTGCGGCACGCCACATCGATGTCGGCTTCAGTCAGCAGTCCGTTCTCCAGACAGTAATCCAGATTTTTCGACACCCCTTCAGACACCATGTCCATGTCAAGCCCTGCCTTCAATGCGCGGGAAGATACTTCGGCCAGATTCCCGAGCCCGTGTTCCGTCAGTTCTCCCACAGATGTGTAGTCGCTGACAGTGAAACCGTCAAAGCCCCATTCTCCACGGAGAAGGTCAGTCAGGAGCCATTTGTTCGCAGTGGCCGGGATGCCGTTGATATCGTTGAATGATGACATCACACTGCCTGCTCCGGCATCCACTGCAGCCTTGTACGGTGGAAGATATTCCTGATACATCCTGTTCGGGCTCATGTCGACCATGTCATAGTCGCGGCCTCCTTCACCGGCCCCATAGAGGGCAAAATGCTTCACGCAGGCCATCATCGACTGAGGATCGTCCAGACTTTCTCCCTGGTAACCCCGGACCATGGCCTCGGCTATACGTGAGCCAAGGTATGGGTCTTCTCCGGAACTTTCGGCCACGCGGCCCCACCTCGGGTCGCGGACTATGTCCACCATAGGGGAAAATGTCCAGTCGATACCCTCTGATGTCGCTTCGTCAGCCGCGGCCCTGGCCGTCCTTTCTATCAGGTCCATATCCCAACTGCAGGACAGGGCGAGCGGGATAGGCCAGATGGTCCTGTAGCCGTGGACCACGTCCAGCCCGAACAGAAGCGGGATTCCGAGCCGGGTCTGCTCGACTGCCAGTTTCTGGATATTGATCTTGTCTTCCACTGTACGGACGTTGAATACGCCTCCGATTTTACCTTCGGCAATCTTTTTCGCCACACCTTTGCTTTGGGTCTCTCCCGTCATGAAACTCTTGTCATAGGTGACCAGGGTGATCTGTCCTGCTTTCTCCTCAATGGTCATCCTTGACATCAGGTCATCGATGAACCGGTCCATCTCCGCTTCCTTATCTTTCACAGTTCCTGCAACCGGGTGACCGGCAACGGAAGATTCGGAAAATGCCGGGGCCGTAGCCGTCAATATCGCAGCGCAAAGCGCTGGAAAAAAGTTCTTATTCATCTTGCAGGTATAAAATATTACTCTTCAGGATTTACAAGTCCTGCCTTTACAAGTTCAGGACGCAGTTCTTCAATCAGATGCAAGGCATACCTGTATTTTTCCAGTTTCCGCTTTAGCGTATCTTCTTCCTGCGGGACGGATGACGCCGGCACGGCGGGCTCTGACACATCACAGCATGTCACCTCTATCCCTGTCCCGTCAGGAAGATCATCCTCGTCCATCCATTTCAATGATTTTCTTGAGGCTGTTTCCATCCCGCTGACATTGACGTAATACTTTCCGTCGTGACATCCGACTATGACAGTCGCAACGCCTTCAGGTACGGCAATTTCCATTGACTGCCCGCCTTTTTTTACTCTTAATCCTTTCATAACATTTAGACTTGATTATGTGTATCGGTTAATATTTTTCCTTTGACGGTTTACCTTTTCTTTCAGACTGTATAAATGAACAGAAACAAATATTCCAAGATTATGAGTAACTGTTATGATTTGATCAACGCTGTTCCGGATGGCTGTCCGGAAGCATATTGGAATACGGACTAGCGGCTGTGTGTATCCTGCGGTCCGGAGGGCATTCCGTACCGGAATCTGGAATTTCTGCCTCACAGGAATGTCTTCCGGACCGTTTTCCTTCCATGCAATCCGGCCCTGCGGTTATTTCGCTGTAGATTCTTGCAACTTCCGCTTTGGCAGCTTCTCGGTCTGCCAGCAGAGCCCGTAATTCAAGGAGCTGCAATGCATTGCCGCTCCATGGAATCCACAACTGAAGATAGCCGTCTTCTCCGTATTTCTCGTAGAGATGGTCGAGAGCGCGGTCGATCTGGTCTGAAGGGGACATTTCCGGATACCGGTCAATCCCGTACATAAGAGTCCTGCGGATAACGGTATCCGTATCTATCAGCCGGTCTGCTTCCGATACGATTTTTCCGTAGATACTGCGGGGCTCCGCCTGTCTTGAAGCCCTGTGATCCTCGGCCGTCTGGGCAATGAGTTCAATCTGTTCCCGGTCGAACCATTCCCTCAAGGCTGTGTCATTCCGGATTATGATTCCGGAATTGATATGATGGTCCTTTTTGCCATGGATCCGACCGAGGTCATGTGCGGCTGCTGCGACAGCGAGGATTTCAGGATTGATGCCGGACCGGACCCCGTCAGGGGCTTTCCTGTACAGGTCCATTGAATTGTCGATGACTGCGAGTGCATGGTCCTCCCTGTGTGCAGGGTCGAATGCCGAATATTTCGGTACGATCACATTGTATATGTAGTCTTCGGTCTCCTGCCGGATTTCCGGTATCCTGTCCATATCTGCAATATTTTCATTAACGCACCAAAGTTACGAAATTTATGACTGATTCCACTCCCGTCGTTTGCCTGTCCGGGGCACAAGACCCGAATTTTCCGAAATTTATCGCCCGTAAGGGCTACAACTTCATAACTTTTCGTATATTTGTTCCTGCTACTTGCAGCAGACATATTGATGAAGGTGTTCAGCGCATCCTTGTACCGAAATCTGGAAAATTTCACTGCACAAAGGATAGTCAATGGCACTTCACCGTTTGTGATAAGTATCCCCGTTCGGGGCTTGTCATACGGTGTGGGGTAATTGTACAATCTTGTGTAAGGCATTCCAGAGCCTCGGTACGGATTTACAACTTGCTCCACACTTTCTGTGTATGGATATAACCCACTAAATTTAATATATATAGAACTATGGCAAAAAGCAAATTGATTAAAAAAATGCGTAAAAATAGGAAACGCATAAATAGGACATGTAGTTACAGATATAATAATACCATAAAAAATGAAGAGCCTATAATTGGATTAAGTGAGATTGCAATAATATATAAAAGTGAAATGGATTATATTTCACGTTGTATTCTTGATTACAAAAACATTGAAACAGGAGGAGAATTATTTGGATTTTGGACCGCAGATGGAACTCCTGTTGTATTGTATGCAATAGGTCCTGGACCGAAAGCCAACCACCAACTGACTTTTTTTAATCAGGATGTTGATTATTTGAAAAAGACAGGAAATTCAATAGTATCAAAATATGGTCTGTTGCATATCGGGGAATGGCATTCACATCATCGTCTAGGCCTTGCTCAACCAAGTGCACACGATGTAACGACAATGTTTAATGGGATTAAGACTCATAATCTCCATCGGTTTCTTTGTTGTATAGGAAATTGTAATGATACTTCGTCAATTTTAAACGCTTTCAATTTCAGTGAAAATAAATATGTAAAGGCTTGCTGGAAAATTATTAAAGTTGATAGTCCCTTCAGATATTTCCTTGATGGTGAACTTAAAGGGATACTCAATAATCCTACAGTCAGTAAACCAGTTTATTGTGATAGGTATTCAGAAAATAGTAAAACCATATATCCAAGTGGATATTGGTTAAATATTGATGGAAATCAAAAAATACTAAAAAAAATTCTCGATTATGTTGCAGAAAAATTGTCAATCGATACTGAAGTATATCTAGATGCTGATAATCTTGTTCACTTGATATCCATTAAAAATAATTTGAAATATGATATATTTTTTAGAATGGGTTTCCCGAATGAATCACCGACAATATCAGCAGTAGATAGCAGAAATCAGATTATCCGTCAATATAATGATGCGAAATGGGAATTTTCAGACAATATTTATGAAACTTTTAAGAATTTTTTTACGGAGGTTTATAATGATAGATTATAAAAGATATAAATTGGAAAAAGAAGTTTTTCAAAAAGAAAAGCTTCCAGAAGCAGCATATCGTTTTATCGGTATCGGTACTGATAATCCATATTTGAGGATAGCGGCTAGAACCAATTCAGGAAAAATATATACTTTACATATTGAATTATCGTCATTTCCAGAATCTATACCAGAAGTATATGTTACTAAAATGTTGAAAGATAGTAATGGTAAAAATATGTCTGGAGCAAGTGCGCAAATGCATACATTAACAAGTTCGGGAGGTTGGACGCGTATATGCCATTATGGTTACAATTCATGGACCCCGATGGTTTCTCTTTTTAAGATTTATGTAAAATGTCGTTTGTGGCTAGAGGCATATGAAGCTCATTTGAAAACAGGTAATACTATTGACACATATTTAGTTCATCAGTCTTAATATTAAAATTATTTATTATGGTTCAGTCTTCAGAAGAAATTGCACGCGGAGCACGCGAAATAAGTGATGGGAAAACAATGCAAAGAATGGTGTTTAATCCCGAAACAGGAGAGTTTACGATGGTTACTAGTTCGGATCCCAGAATTTTAGAAGGGCAGATAGTAGATGATTTTTCAAGAGATGGTTTTGCTATAGAGTTATGAAGAATGAAAATTTAATAATATATCTTGATTATCAAGATATATTAACATTTTGTTCAGGACATTTATTATATAAAGAAGCATATGCTTATGAATGGGAAAATGAGAATGTCATTCATATCCATTTAAGTAAGAAATGTCATCAATTCGGTCAGATGTATCCGGCCCTGTTTGCTATAGACAATAAAAAAACAATGCAGGACAAGCAATTCAGATTTCATGTATTTATTGAGAAAATATTACCAGAACCTTCTGTAAGTGTTTTTGTTGATGGCGTTCAGTCAGACTTCTATTATATTCCGGATAGAAACAGTCTGTTTTCAAGAAATAAAGGACTCTTGGAAAAAGATGTCTTAAAAAGTAAGAAGGCGATGATTATAGGACTTGGAAGTTTTGGAGCACAGATCGCTGTAGAGTTGGCAAAAGCGGGTGTCGGTAAATTTTCTCTATTTGATTTTGACCGTATAGAATTGCATAATCTTGCAAGGCATATAGCCACAGTCAATGATTTGGGAAGATTGAAAACAGATGTAGTGGAAGATGCAATTCTTGGAAAAAATCCGTATGCGCTTGTAGATAAATTTCCTATTGATATTGATAAAAATGAGGAATTGTTGTCTTCTGAAGTAGGAAAGTCGGATATTGTAATATGCGCTACTGACAACAATTCCAGTCGGTTGAATTTGTCAAAAGAATTGGTCAAGAAGAACAAGGTCGGTATTTTTGGTCGGGCTGTCACCCGTGCGGCTGGTGGAGATGTGTTCAGATATAGGCCAGGCGGTGCTTGTTATGCTTGTCTGATTGGCCATGGCATAATATCAAAAGAAGAAATCAGTAGTGTGCAGGCTGGCAGATTGTCTGGGGCAATACCTGCATATACTTCGGATGAAGACGCTCAGGCAGTGGTTCAGGTCGGTTTGGCCGCTGATATTTCTCCAATATGCAATATGATGATTAAATTGGCTTTGCTGGAATTGTCTAAAGGTACTGAATCCGGCATTCAAACTTTAGAGGATGATTTGGTATATGATTGTTATATCTGGGCCAATCGAAGAGAATACAATTTCAAGAACTGGCACGTGTTTTATCAATCCGGTGCTGACAGAACAATTATGCGGTGGTATGGGGTCAAGGTTCATAAACTGGATGGTTGTCCCGTATGTTCTACAGATATAATATTGGATACCGGTCAAAAAGGAGAATATCATGATCCAGAAAATTCGGATTATGAAGGTTTGGCGCTTGTATGATTCGGGTGTTTATAATATAGTATTATTAGAATAAAGATGATATTATTTGCTCAAAATATTCATAAGAATGTCTAAATTGGTCTATAATCCTAAAACTGGCGAGTTCGAAGAAATATTTCATGAAACTACTCAAAAAAATGATATCCGGCATAGAAAGAAAAATATAGGTATACTTTATATTCTAAGTGTATTGTTGATTGCTGTCCTTATGATCATGATAGTATACAGTCGTGATTCATTGAAAAGTTTTTTTATGCAAGTCGAAAAAACAATAGAAAGAACAGTTGTTGATTCGGATGATAAGAAAATATTGGAATTGGAGGAAAAGACTGAGGAAATGATAGAAAGTATGAGATCATGGAAGGATAAAGGAGGAATATATAATCCGGAATATTTAAAACACATTGAAAATAATCTTGATATATTACAGAAAGCAAAAAGTAGCAGGTATAATGAATTGAAACGTATGTATGAGAAATTATAAGATACAATTGGTGTTGTTATTCGTTTTTGCTGGAATGTCATCTTTATTTGCCCAAACTATGTCTGACGTCAATGAATTTATCAGTAGAGGAGAGTATAAGGGTGCAATGGATGTCTTGAAGGTTATGAATGTATTCGAACCGGGTAAGTATACGGATCTTATGAGCAAAGTCAGTTCATGCGGATCCATTCAGCAAGAGGCAAAGGTCCTGTATCAGAAAGAATATTATACCAAGGCGATAGAAAAGTTCAGCCAGATAAAGAGATATTTTCCATCTGACAGTACTGTAGACATCGCGATAAGACAGTGTGAAATTAAAAGAGATGAATATAATAGAATTCAGAAACTGATTCAGGAGCGGAGGCGTCGGGAAGACCAGGTTCGGCAGGCCCAGTTGACGGAAGAAAAGCATTGGCAAAGGGCTGTGAGTTTGAATACACAAACAGGGTATCTGGATTATCTCAACAAGTATCCCGAAGGAAAATACCACGATACGGCAAAGTCAAGACTCTTTGACCTGTATGTCAATGATGCTCATAAATATTATTCTTCAGGTAATTATAGCGCTGCAATCAAAAATTTTGATACGGCTTCCAGATACGGCTCATTGTCCCTTATGTCAGGACGGATGTACCGTCTTGCCAAGGAAAAGATAGCGCAAAAGCAGGAGTCTGATAGGTATGAGGCATTGCAGAAAGGTTTTACATGGGCATATCAGTTGGAGGATTTCCTTGACGATTATCCCAATAGCCAGTATGCCACTATAGTCAGAGGACAGTTACTGGACAAGTATTGCCAGATCGGACGCTTTGAAGATGCAAGGAGGTTGGTGATGGATTTTCCGGGAGAAGTAGCCTTGACAAAAGGTAATGCTCCGGATGTCAAATGGTGGATGAAAAATATCAGGAAACGGGAACGTATATATCAAAAGGAACATAATGAAGTTTCTCCTAAATTTAAGGGGAAAGACAGTAGTGCGTTTTCAGAATGGGTCAACCGGAAACTGGTATACCCGGAAATCGCAAAAGAAAACGGAGTGGAAGGGCGCGTAACTGTTCAGTTTACAGTGGACAAAGACGGCTCCGTGTCTGATGTAAAGGTTCTTCGGGGAGTAGATCCCTCCCTTGATCAGGAAGCAGTCAGGGTAATATCCATGTCTCCAAAGTGGAACCCCGGAAAAAAAGACGGTAAGCGGGTGAGTGTGACATATACTTTTCCGGTTATTTTTCAGTTAAAGTAAAAATACCCGTTTACCTTATTGTTTTCAGGTTATCAATGATTAAAAAACAACAAAGATATGAAGAGAATAAGAATTCCGGGAGTGTCCTTTTCATTGAGCAGGGCATTGGGCTTGGATCAGTTAAAACGCAGGATTGCGTTTGAGACAGGGATCCCGACCACAAGGTCCGGACTGGAGAAGAAAATCGGTAGTTTTATAGTCAGATCGTTGACGAAACGAAAATAAATTTTTCTTTTTGAGAACATTACATATTAACATTATGAAAAAGATCGTTTTTTATTGTCTTATGACAATTATGTTATTAAGTTCTTGTAATACAGGATATCCAGATGATTATAAGAACAGACTGGCAAATTCATCGTCAATTCAGATGGAAATGCAGATTCTTGCTATGATAGACAAGAATGCAAGTGAAAAATATGTAGATGCATTATTTGATGCATATCAATCCAAGTATCCTAATTACAACGACTTATGTAATGCTTCTTTAGATGAGATAGAAAATATCAGGATAAATACAATGAAACAATGCGTCAAGCATGTTTACAGTTATGACCAATTGGCTGTTAATTTAGCCAATAATTCGCAAGAGATAACACTAGTGTCCGGAGAAAAATTCTCCGACAATGTTTTAATTATTAAACATCAATAAGTTACAAGCATCAGAAAATTTTTCGATTAGAACATCAGTAACTTTGCGGTAGCCATCAAGAGGTTATCCG
>CALVAE010000037.1 GCA_944325465.1 uncultured Bacteroidales bacterium
GGCCTTGAGTACCTCAATGTGAACAATGGTGTCTCGACGGCCAATGCGAACTACGGGTCCCCGCTCAACTTTCTGGCAAGGCCTGTTGTCTCTGCCTTGCCATTAAAAGGGCCAGAACCCCACCCCATGGTGGAAAACAAAAATGGATTCGAGTGCTGGTAGACATCGATGATGGCCGAAGGCAGGAGGATGTCCAAGAAAGCAGACAAGACCGACATGACACCGAAAAGACACCGACGTGAAACGGAAAGGACACATCTCTCAAGACGTAGCGACGCAGGAGAACTTCAGGCATGCCTTTTATGGATATTCTGATGGTAAGCATAAAAGATGGTATGTAAAAAGGTTCGAAGCAAAGCTTGACGACAACCTTCAGAAGCTTCTCCTTGCGTATGCCACGTGTTCCCATAGGACATCACCGTATTCCCCGAAAGAGGTATTTGAACCCAAGCACAGAATTGTCCACCGGTCTCCTGTATCCGACCATGTGATCCAGTGGGCGGTTTTATTGCCAATGGAAAAATGGCTGTTTGATACTATTTATTCCAGATGCCCGGCATGCGTTCCAGGGAAAGGAACACACTATTTTTTCAAGCAGGAGAGACATGAACTGACAACTTGTACCCAAGATGAAGTCTATTATTATGTCCAGTTGGATATTCATCATTATTTTGAATATATCAATCACGACATAATGTCTGACAGAATCCATCGTAAGATAAAGGATCCTGTGCTGCTTCATTTTCTGGATGAGTTCATATATAGTTTTCATAGCGGGCTCCCGCTTGGGGTGAAATTGTCCCAGATTCTGTCAGGGCTTTATTTGGCTTCATTTGACCGCCTTGCCTTACGCTGCTTTGGCATTGCGGACGATCCTGACAAGTTTAATTACTGGCAGGAACGTTATGTTACGGACTCTTTCCTGACATGCAGGACGCAAGCACAGGCGGACGAACTTGCCAAAGGCGTTGAATATATGAAGTCTAAATTTGCAGCCTATGTCGCGGAAGGACTCAGGCATTACAGCAGATTTGCAGACAACATAATAATCAAGCATAGGGACAAGACTTTTCTGCACCTCATGACGGAACTTGCAATAATGCTCCTGTCAAGGGATTTCCTTTTGGAGGTAAACAAAGGGTGGAATGTCAGGCCGATGTGGATGGGGAATGACATCTGCGGCTATGTATTTTATCACGACCATGTACGGCTCCGGAAGAGGAACAAGAAGAGGCTGTGCCGGCAGGTGGCAAAACTACGGAAGAAAGGGTACGCCGATGAGGATATCAGGTTGAAATGTGCAAGTCGGATCGGCTTCGCCCAGCATGCAGATACAAAGAATCTTATTAGAACACTGAATATGGAAAAAAGACTTGGAACAGTAATCAAAAACAGGAAGAGGAAGGCTCCATTCGAAGGTATGGAGGTGGAGCAGAAACTTTCAATCGAGAGCCTTGTGTGCGGTGAGACGGATAACGAGAATGACAAACTCATCCAACTCATCGACTACAAGATTGATGATTCTGTCATAGAACGGAATGATGACGGATCTCCAAAACAGCGGATTGCAATCCGCTATCGACGGATAGACCATGTCATCAATCCGGGGACGGACAATCCTGAATATGTATGGGAGGAAGAAGAGCATTATTCGTTCTCCGGGTCGAAGATAATGATTGACCAGGCTGAACAGGATTTCTCCAAGGAGGATCTGCCTCTTGCCACTGTCATTCGGGAGTTTACAAACAAACACAGGAAGAAGTTTTATAAATTCACTTAACGCGATGGGACGAAGTATATATCTGAACAGGATGAAATTTTCTCGTTATGACGAGAAACATGTGATGGCTTATTTGAATGAGGAGCAGGTGGCGGACTATGTTCCGGAGGATGCCCCGGAAGAATTTACCCCTGTCACTGCTTATGCCTATACTGGCACTGAAGGAGACGGCGGAACTTTGATTGTAGCAGCTGATGACAGCAGGAATTCTCTGGTCAATGGAATCATCCGCACAAGGTATAGCCAGACAGAGGAAGATGCTATAAAGACTCATCAGATTATCAGGCTTACAGACCCTGGTAATGCCAAATCTGAACAGTATACCGCAGAATGGCTGGAATTTAATGATTTCAGGACGCAGGCGATAGCTGCAGTCGATTCATGGCTTGATCAGTAGATCCTGCAGGGGGATATAAAAAGCCCCCGGCCTATAAGTAGAGATCTCACCCACATACTTATTATGCAATGCGAAGCACCGCACGACCGAGGGCATAACCCTTTGTCGCAGTGCTTCGCATTGTTGGTGTATGTAGGTGAGATTTGGCAAATATAGGGATTTTTTATGAAAGTGATAGATGTACTTCGGTTTAACCGTGAACTGCTGGAGAAAATCGCCCGAGCCGGGATCAGACTGGATGATATCAGGTATATTGACCTGTTTTCAGACTATATGGCCATGAAGTCCCAGGGGGAGAAAATAACATATATTGTTTCCATACTGGCATTCAGATATTCAATCAGTGAAAGGAAGGTCTACAGTCTCATAAAACATCTGCAAAACGACTGCAATTCCGATGCAGTGTAATTCCGTCAATCCATGCTCGATGTAATACTACAGGACTGTACCTTTGGCTCTGTAAAAGTCAAAAGGGCATGAATAAGTATTACAGCATTCTTGAGAAGATCCTGTCATCTGGAAAGGTACAGGATAATAAGAAGGGGACAATCAGGTATCTTCTTAATGAGCAGCTGTCTCTGACCCCAGGAGACCTGCTGGACATATTCGAAGGACATACCATCGCGCGGAAGAAGCTGCGCAGCGAACTTGCTCTGTTTATGCAGGGGGAGCGTGATATAGAAAAGTATCGTGAAGCAGGCATCAACTGGTGGGATTACTGCGGATCAATCCTTATCAACAGTTATCCTACATATTTTGAGAAACTACCTCCCTTGATTGACAGGATAAACAAGGAAAGGCGCAGCAGCAAGAATTATGTCCTGTTCCTTGGAGCTACAGGAGCGGAAAGCAATCAGGCACCGTGCCTGAGCCTGGTGCAGTTCCAGATTGAGAGTGGAGAACTCGTGCTGACGGCCTACCAGCGCAGTTCGGACGCAAGTCTCGGCCTCCCTTCCGACATATATCATTTGTACCTCATTTCCCGTCAGATTGATCTGCCTTTGAAGTCCATTACCCTTTTTCTGGGCAATGTCCATATCTATGAGAATAACATAGAGAATACCCGGAAGCTGCTTTCCGGTGATGAAACCGTCAAATTCGAGCTGAATGTCTGAAAAGGTATATGCCGCAGCCCCGTTGCCGTTCATGGGGCAGAAACGGCGGTTTATAAAGGATTTCAAGAGGATTCTTAAACGGTTCGACGATATTACTGCCATTGTTGATTTGTTCGGAGGTAGTGGTATATTATCCCACGTGGCAAAGCATGAACGGCCTGATGTCAGGGTCATTTACAATGATTATGATTTCTATTGTGACCGTTTGAGCCATGTGAAAACCACGAATGAGATACTTTCAACCATTCGTCCGTTACTGGTTGATGTGCCGAAGGACAAGAAAGTCCCTGATGGTCTGAAAAGACAGATATTGTCGATTATCAGAGGTTATGATGATGCCGGTTATGTGGATTACATAACATTGAGTTCGTCATTGTTATTCAGTGGAAAGTATGCAACAAGTTATGAGGGACTGTCAAAACAGACCATGTATAATACCATGAAGCAGTCGGGTTATTCTGCGGATGGCTATCTGGATGGTCTTGAGGTGGTCCATTGCGATTACCGGGAATTGTTTGCGAGGTGTCCGGATAAGGACAAGACATTGTTCCTTATTGATCCTCCGTATCTTTCCACAGAAGTAGGTGCCTACAAATGTTATTGGAAACTGACGGATTATCTTGATGTGCTGAAACTGCTTCAAGGGACACGGTTCATTTATTTCACAAGTAGCAAATCTCATATCATTGACCTCTGTGAGTGGATAGACGATAATATCCAACTGGGTGGGGTATTGAATGGGGCAGAGATACATACTCAAACCAATCAAATAAATTACAATTCCGGCTTCACGGATATGATGCTTGTAAAAGCATAGGCATTCAAAAGGCGTTCAATCTGTATTAAAACATGATTTGAACGCCTTTATAAGTGTGGGTGAGTGTGAAATATTTGTCACTTTTCGTTTTGAATAGGAAACTCGCTTTTCGTTTTGACTCTTGTCGCGATTCGTTTGCGTGATTATAAATGTCCATATACTCTTCCAAAGAACTTCCGGCATGAAGGTGTACCGTTCTTTCCCTTGAAAAAAGCCCGGCCTTTCCATATGAATAATTTCCGGCATCGATGAGTCTGTAATAAACACCGGAACTTTTTTT
>CALVAE010000038.1 GCA_944325465.1 uncultured Bacteroidales bacterium
GCCCCTAGAGTGTCACTTGCAGGAAAAGAAGTCTCAACCTGACCTTACCGGGCGCTGGTATAATATCTATTTGAGCATTTTCCGCATTGTCATTCTGATCGATGTACCCTGTCATTCTGACTTCCAGCCCATTGTCATTCTGAACGCCAGCGAAGAATCTGGTACTTCAAGAGATATGCGCCGGCAACCTTTAATATACGGCTCAAGTGGCATCATCCGGGCGCATATCTCCACGAAAATATCGAGATATGCGCGGCCACCCCTCGATATACGCTTTCAGAGGCACTATCAGGGTACATATCTCCAGAAATGTGTGCAAGTAAGAACAGTAAAACCATAATGGTCCACCCCACCCGAACAGGACAGACATGCAGGCAACGGGAATGGAAGGGTACGGAATAAGAGAACGAAAGAACGGGCGCGAGTGGATGGGACATATAGAGAAGTCGGAGCCATCCAACACTGCCGGCTGCCGAAGTAGAGAACCAATGCGGCACTGCAGATCCTTCACTCCGCCTGGCGGCTTTGTCCCCTTAGATGACAGGACAACGGCTTCGTCCCTTTAGACACGAGTCAGAATCCTATTCACCGTATACCTACCAACTGTAAAATGATATCCGTTTCCGAAGCGTCACTGACAAGATGACCTAACCTGGATGGCAGGACTGATTTCTTCAACTCAGACACAGGTAAGACTATCGCAAACCTGTCCCTGGCGACCCCTGATATGAACAATGACCCGCAGAATGGAGAAATTTCAGCCATTCCTTCGCCGGACCAGACCTTGGACAGCCCGTTACGCTTCGAATACAATCCGAGATATCTTTCTCCGCCAGCCATGAAAAGAGTCATAAGCGCATCCCCAGTCTCGAAAAAATCATAATAGGATATGTATCCCGACTCCCTAAGTGTCCCCGTATAATCCTTTCCTCCCCGAGATATCTTCCTCATGTAATTCCGGGAAGGGAAACTGAATCCGTCAAAAGACAGTTTGTAGACAACTGTCATGTCTTTTCCATCGTACTCATAGATTACCGGGGCAGTCTGGGTATACAGACGCACTTTACCATCATATATGTATGCCGGTTTCAACGGCCCTGTAATATATCCGGAAATGAACGTCATGTCAATCATGCCGTCAATTACCGTAAAACTGCTGTCCATTACCAGAAAACATTTGTCATGGAATCGTATATCGCTATAATACGAGTTATTCCCGCTGACAAGATGTCCACTGCCGTCACACCGTTCAAAATAACTTATATCTCCTGTCTCCTTGCTTCCGACATAACGGAAATCATCTTCCGTATCATAGTACATGACCTTCTGGGAGGCTCCGTCAACAATGCATATCCTATTGTCAGTCAGCGTAAATGACATAGGGATAACATATTCGCCAGGACCTCGGCCCCTGTTTCCTATTTTGCACTTGAAAAATCCAGTGGCAAGGTCGAACACATATACTCCGGCTCCTTCAGACTGCGTCTGAAGGAGATACAGATATGTCCCGTCGTCCGCTATCTGGTCTATGTTGCCCAGAACAATATCATCCGGAACATCCAGGACAAGATATTGCATGTCAAGACCGATTTCAGTACCGGCATTGCCGAATTCAACCGGAATACCCGTAATTTCTTCTTGTACACAGGCACTGAATACTGCCAGTCCGGCAATTAGCCGGAGTATATGTTTTATCAGCATTTTTTCAAATTCATTTACCATTTGCACTCCTGCCCCCCGTCCCCTCGGCAAATCAAGGTATGACTGGATTCGATTTTTATCACCGTATTGAATCCGTCTGATGTTTCCTCATTCGCCAACGCCTCTACATTAGCCATGAAAAGATCATCCATAGGATCATTGGAACAAGTGACGCTCACGAATGTGACGATGCAGCCAGAAACACTGCCCCGGCTGCGAATAAAATGACTTTCCTTTTCATACAATTATAGTTTTTGTCCGATAACATATACCAGACCGGTTAATAATAGTGGTCTTAACAAAAAATGCAGGTCACTCTTTTTATAGATATGTAATCAAAACAAAGATATGTTTTTATTTTTACAATATATCGTTAAAAATTTAAAAACTGTAAAAATTCAATTACTTACAATAACAATAACTCACCCACAGAGGTCAGAAAACACCGGCGGAACGGCTAAAACAAAAGGCTGAAAAAAGTGTTAAAAGTAGGGAAACAATGCTTGATATATTTAGATAAGTACTTGATAATCACCAAATTGGTATTACCACACAACCAATTTAGCCCGATGATCATCAAGCCCCTTATCCTACTCTCAGAACTGATAGAAAACGCCCTGTCAAGCATGGCAAATTTAAGCAAATCATTCCGAACATTCATCATAGAGACCATGGAAGTTTATCTTACATCATCAGGACGCATGAACTTCACCCAGATGGCGAGGTGCTCCCGCTCGTGTGAGAGCCGGTTCCGCCAGAACTTCAAGAAATCATTTGACTGGATTGCCTTCAACAGGCACTTCATGGACTCCGCTTCCAGGCATCGCACCGCCATTGCCATAGATCCCTGCTTCGTGCCGAAGTCGGGAAAGAAGACTCCCGATCTGGACTGGTTCTGGTCAGGCTGTGCATCTGCAATGAAACGAGGTCTCGAATTTTTGGGACTCTCGGTCGTGGATGCCGATGCAAAGGAAGTCGTATTCCTTAAAGCCGAGCAAACATTCGCAGAAAAACTCAGAGGCCGCAAGCCAAAGTGTACGAAAGGTATGAAAGACCCGGACTCGTTCACCGGCTGGTATCTGAGAATGCTATCGCGCAATGCAGAGCGACTTCTACCCATTTGCAAGACAGTAGTGGCCGACGCATACTTCTCAAAAGAGAGTTTTGTGACCGGAGCCATGTTCTTAGGGTTCAATGTCATAAGTCGTTTCCGTAACGATGTCAGCCTTAAGTATATCTACCGTGGCCCCAAGACCAGCAAGAGGGGGCGTCCCCGGAAGCTCGTTTCCAAAGTGGATCTTGACAGGCTTGACATGACGGTCTTCCGCGAAGAGACATCTACTGACGGCAATCAGACTTACATACTGTACACTGCCGATGTGTGGGCTGTCAGTCTCGGACGTGAAGTCAGGGTAGTCATTGTGGGCTACATTGATACTGACAAGAAGCGACAGACCAGAAAGGTATTCTTCTCAACGGATCTGACAATGCCTGCCAAAGATGTATTTGACATTTACCGGACAAGGTTCCAACTGGAGTTTGTCTACCGCAATGCAAAGCAGTTCACCGGACTAACTCACTGTCAGGCCAGAAACAAAGAGGCGATATCATTTGCATTCAACGCTTCGCTGTCATCTGTCAATGTCGCCAGGGCTTATGCCCGCAAGGAAGGGTACTGCCTTTCCGTCGGTGCCACTAAAACCCTACTTCACAATGCTGCTATGCTGGATAGATTTAATTCCATGTCCGCAAAACATGCGAACAGACGATTAAATAACACTGATTTCAAAGAACTTTTATTCTACGGCGTCAGAAATGCTGGATAACCTTTATAAAAGTAACGAACTATTGAAAATGGGGAAGTCAAAGAAAAATATCCTCGGAGAATAGTCGTTTTATGCGCAAAGGCGTCAGTCAGCAAACGCCTCGGAATTGGTCATGAAAAGATCATCCATAGGATAGTTGGAAGCAGTGACCCATCACGAAGGTGACAACCGATGCTGCCAGCCGTTCAGATCAAGACATCCGACAACGGAATTACGGTCATTTCGGTAGCCCCGTCCATATCCTGCCAGAAAAGGTACACGCTGTCCTTATACGTACAGACCTGTGAAAGAACCGAATCACCTTTTCTGAAAGAATATGAAGACACCTTGCCGTCAGCCTTATCATAGACAGCATAGATCCGCGCGGATTTCATCAGGTAGGCAAAACAGAAATAGTCGGGCGAATCATAAATATCACTGACGAATGTCGCGTATCTGTCAGGAGCACGATTGACATATTCTATCATCTCCATCTCGTCCTTGAAACCTTCTGCCGAGGGGACGTTCCTGCGGCCGAAATCTATCCGGTAGATTCCGGTAACCGAACTGTCATCAACAAGGTATATGTCGTTCAGCATGTATCTGTAATAAAAGACCCTGCCATCCTCATTCCTGTAAAACGGACAGCCGAAATGTGCTCCGGACCGCAGCACCATAGGCCCTATATCATTCAAATACCTGAAATTTCCATCATATACGGCCAGTTCCGGAATCTCACCTGTTCCGAAAACACGCATTCCGGCATATCTGCCTTCTCCAATCCTTACAAATTCCTGAAATGGGGCATCCGCTGCTGTCTGCGGCACTTTTGTCTGGTGCAGAAGTTCCCCCGAAACGGAAAAATACATTATCTTCTTCGAACTGATATCGTACAGGAAAACCCTGCCCGAATCCACGCCCGCACTCCATACTGTCAGATATTCATTCGAAGCCCTGCCCCTATTCGAATATTTCGCTATCAATCTTCCTGTCCCGGTATTGAAACCGTAAAGGCTGCCGGATGTCCTTATCAAGGCCAGGGTATCATAAACGGCAACCTGGTCTATCCTGCCAACGGGATATTCAGGATCAAACTCCACTGAATGATATGTCCTGTCCGACAGATCCACCGTTTCCACAGCATCCGTATCCACCTCCAATACGAGGCACCCATCATCTGCCGTACAAGAAACCGATAAAGCCAAAACAACGGCAACAGCATTCATACGGAAAAACAAGTTTTCCAGACGGAATCGCGACATGACCAATCAGAGTTAAGAGTATAGATATCAGAACAAATATACGGAATTTTCCTATTTTGCAAACTCGTCAATCTGTTGAAGCAGGCCGTCAATCATTGCGGTCTGTTTACGGTCATGGATTGCTCCGCAGACAATACCGCCGGCAAGACCGAGGCCGCAGCCTATCAGGAATCCTCTAAGCGTTTCATTATCAAGGCCGGAATTCAGAGACTCTACAACCACCCAGATAAACCAGACGGCAAGGAACGGGAATGCTACTTTCTTCCAGGCAATTCCGCGTTTTTTCATCCTGGCAATTTCTTTCCCTGCCATGATCAAATTCTCGTTCATCATGTCCTGAGGGTGCAGTTTCCGAATCGACAAGATTGAATAGACGACTGCTGTGACTAAAAAGATGTCAGTTGCAATTGCCAGAATGAGTGAAAGTCCGAGATACCCGCGAAAAATCCAGTGGCAGAAAACTGTACCGACAATACCGACTGCCGCCAGAACTGCCGTCTGAAACCTGATGTTCCTCACCTTGTCATGCATGGAGCGGCGGACATGTTCCTCATTGATTATAACCTGACGGTCAAGTTTCTCCCGCAGGGATATTATTTCCTGTCGCATCTGCTCCAAATCATTGTAATTTTCCATTGCTTTGCGTTTTAATCGTTGGACATTGATTTCAACTGTTCCTTGATTCTGAAAAGACGGACAGAAACATTCTTGGTACTGATGCCGACAATCCGCCCGATTTCTTCGTATGAAAGATTCTCAAGCCAGAGAAGGACTATGGCACGGTCGAACGGCTGGAGACGGATGATGCGTGAATGCAGGAGATTTACCTGACGGTTGTCTGCATCAGTCTCGTCAAACA
>CALVAE010000039.1 GCA_944325465.1 uncultured Bacteroidales bacterium
AAACCGGTCACTGCAATTTTACTGGAGGGTGCCAGGTGGGGCTCGAACCCACGACCTTCGGAACCACAATCCGACATTCTAACCAACTGAACTATTGGCACCATGTTTATTTGGGACTGCAAAGGTAAGAAAAATTTTCCGTTCTGCAACAGAATTTTCCGTTTTTATTCCATATCCTCCGAAAATTTACAGCCTCCAGTCCTAGAGCCTGATGTGTTTGTAAAAAATCATTATCTTTGCAAGATTGAAAAATTAAAACATAGAAATATGGCACGTGAAATCAAATTCTCTCTGGTTTACAGGGACATGTGGCAGTCGTCGGGAAAATATGTACCGACAGTCAGCCAACTCAAGGAAGTGGCCCCGGCTATCATTGACATGGGATGCTTCGACAGGGTCGAGACAAACGGCGGAGCATTCGAGCAGGTAAACCTGCTCTTCGGAGAGAACCCTAACAGGGCGGTGCGTGAATGGACAGCGCCTTTCAACAAGGCCGGCATCCAGACACATATGCTCGAAAGAGGGCTCAATGCCTTGAGGATGAATCCTGTCCCTGCAGACGTAAGGGAACTGATGTATAAGGTGAAATGCAAACAGGGGACAAACATTTCCAGATCATTCTGCGGACTTAACGACCACAGGAATCTGCGTCTGTCCGTAGAATACGCGAAGAAAGGCGGAATGATCTCACAGGTTGCCCTTTCCATTACCAATTCACCTATCCATACCGTCGAATACTATATGGGCATTGTCGACAAGGTCGTCGAATACGGTTGCGATGAAATCTGCCTCAAGGATATGGCAGGTATCGGTCGTCCTACCTTCCTCGGAAAACTCACAGCCCAGATCAAGAAGAAATATCCTCATATCAAGGTCCAGTATCACGGACATACAGGCCCCGGATTCTCCCCTGCTTCCATGCTCGAAGTGGCAAGGGCAGGCGCAGACTACCTCGATGTCGCCGTCGAGCCGTTGAGTTGGGGCAAGGTCCATCCGGACGTGATAACGATCCGGGAGATGATGAAGGCTGACGGATTCAAGGTCAAGGACCTGAATATGAATGCCTATATGGAAGTACGCCGGCTGACCCAGAAATTCATAGACGAATTCCTCGGATACTGGATCGATCCTAACAACTCGCATATGAGTTCCCTGCTTGTCGGCTGCGGCCTTCCGGGAGGGATGATGGGTTCCATGATGGCAGACCTGAAAGGGTTCCACGGAGCAATCAACGCATCACTCAGGGCCCAGGGCAAGAAAGAACTCTCCCTTGACGAACTGATGGTGATGCTGTTCCAGGAGGTAGAGTATGTATGGCCTCGCCTGGGATATCCGCCACTCGTTACACCGTTCAGCCAGTACGTGAAGAATACCGCCCTGATGAATCTTATGAACATTCTCAAGGGACAGCCGCGCTGGTCTACGATTGACAAGGACACCTGGAACATGATCCTCGGCAAAATGGGAAAACTTCCGGGAGAACTTGCACCGGAAATTGTCGAACTTGCAAAGAGCAAGGGTCTTGAATTCTACACCGGAAACCCTCAGGATGCGTTCCCGAACGAACTTGACAAGTTCAGGGCAATGATGAAGGAAGAAGGCTGGGATGAAGGAGAAGACCAGGAAGAACTGTTTGAGTTCGCGATGCACGAGAGACAGTACCGGGACTACAAGAGCGGTATCGCCAAGGAGCGTTTCCAGAAAGACCTTGCCGCCGCGAAGGAAAAGGCCGGTGCACCGATCGTCATCGTGCGACCGGTAGTGGAGATGCCTAAATACGATGTGGAGACCATTGCGGAAAAATATCCTCACGCAAAACCTGTCCAGGCTCCTGTAAAGGGCCAGATCATCTGGCAGGTGGATGTGGACGATGCTTCTACGGCTCCTGTAGTGGGGACTGAAGTCAAGGCTGGCCAGGCAATGAGTTATATCCAGACCTACTATGGAATGGAAGAAGTCATCCCGGCAGTTGACGGACGTATTGTCGCAATCTGCTGCAAGCAGGGGGACAATGTCGCAAAGGGAGAAATAGTGGCATTCGTGGAATAGTATCCGGTACTGTCACTGATCACCCTCAATTCCTTGTATTTTATCAATTACAGCACACCTAGAGAGAGGGCGGGTCTGACTTTGACTCGCCCTCTCTTTATTATATGTTATATGTTGGGATAATCTCCCGATGGCCTTCAGGGCGCGGCTTCGCCTACATCAAACATCCTGCTCATGAAGCGCCAGGACACCCTGTCTGACCTGAGGAACGGCTCACTGCAGGTCAGATTCCGTACTCCATATCGTCTGCAAAACTGTAGAACCTGCCGTCTGCGATGATGACATGATCCAGCAGGGAAATGTCAAAGGTCTCCAGAGCCTTCTTCAGATTGGAGGTAAGCCTTATATCCGCATTACCGGGATGAGGGTCTCCTGAAGGATGGTTATGCGAGATAATCAGGGAGGACGCCCTCAGATCAAGAGCCCTTCTCACCACAGCCTTCACTTCCACAATGGTCTCGCTCTGGCCGCCCACGCTCAATTGCTCCCTGGATATCACCCTGCTGTTCCTGGATAGATACAGAAGCCAGCATTCCTCATGCTGCAGTCCCCTCATCACAGAGGAAAGTTCCCTGTAGACATCGGACGGCCCCCGTATTATATTCCTGCTATTGTCCGGGACCTCGGAACACATACGCTTGCCGAGTTCAAGGGCAGCCCCCAGCGTTACGGCTTTCCACGTCCCGATACCGTCTATCCTGCATAACTCATTCACGGACATAGCCGAAGCCGCCGTCAGACTGCCTCCGGCAGCATTAAGAAGAATCTGGGCTACCTCCAGCACGTTCTTCCGTTCCGTGCCTGTCCTCAGAAGGATTGCCAGCAGTTCCGCGTTGCTCAACGATGCGGGTCCTTTTGCCAGCATCTTTTCCCGTGGTCTCTCATCCACACACAAATCCTTAATCCTCATACAATTCCTCCTGCCCTTCCCCACGGTCCACTGCATCGCCACAGCAAATATAGCCCAAATTATTTTCCCTCTGGCGAAATTTCCCTAACTTTGTGGATACTGACATTTGAAACAGACGGCATACTATGAAAGTCATCAACCTTGGGCAGGACAACAGTGTCCTGAACAACTTCATGGCGCAGATGCGCGACAGGAACATACAGAAAGACAGGATGAGATTCAGGAAGAATCTGGAAAGGATAGGTGAAATATTCGCCTATGAAATCAGCAAGACCCTGAAATATTCCGTCAAGAAAGTAGTGACTCCCCTCGGCATAGCGGATGTCCCGACCCTTGATACGCCGATAGTGGCCGCCACCATCCTCAGGGCGGGACTGCCCCTTCATCAGGGAATACTGAACTTCCTTGAAGATTCCCAAAGCGCTTTCGTGGCCGCCTACAGGAAATATGACAGAGGGGACAGTTTCCACATCAACATCGAATATTCAAGTTCACCAGGACTGGATGGCAAGACCCTTATTCTGGCGGATACCATGCTGGCAACGGGAGCCTCTCTGGAGATAGCATATAACAGGCTGTGCGAAGACGGCACACCTGCCTACAGCCATATAGTCTGCCCTCTGTCCAGTTCCGATGCAGTGGAACACCTGATGAAGACAATGGGGGACAACATCACCCTGTGGGTCGCAGCGATAGATGAAGAACTGACAAGCAGATCCTACATAGTCCCCGGACTCGGAGATGCAGGGGATCTTGCATACGGAGACAAACTCTGACTGACTACAGTTCCTTGCGCAGACGTGCCTTCGGGATATTAAGCTGGTCACGGTATTTGGCTATCGTACGGCGCGCGACCTTATAGCCTCGTCTGGTCATTTCCGCCACTAACTGGTCATCGGTAAGAGGCTTTCTCTTGTCCTCCGCATCCACGCACTCCTGGAGAGCCTTTTTCAGTTCCCTTGTGGAAACTTCCTCCCCTTCCTGGTTCTCCATGCCTTCGGAGAAGAAATATTTCAGCGGATAAATGCCGAAATGGGTCTCGATGTACTTGCTGTTCACCACCCGCGAGATCGTGGATATATCGAATCCCGTCCTTTCTGCAATATCCTTGAGTACCATCGGCTTCAGATGGCTTTCGTCTCCGTCCAGGAAATAATCGTGTTGATAGTCGATAATGGCCTGCATCGTACTTTGCAGGGTATTGTGCCTCTGTTTTATAGCCTCCACAAACCATTTTGCCGAATCCAGTTTCTTCTTGACGAATACGGCCGCTTCCTTCTTCTCCCTTTCCGAAGAATTGGCCGCCTCCATAAGGATATCGGCATATTTCCTGTTTACCCTGAGTTCGGGAATCGAGAAACGCGGCATGACAAGCCTGAGCCTGCCGTTCTCAAGGGTCAGCACAAAGTCCGGAACTATCTGCTGGGCCTGGTCGCTATACGAATCGTCTATCTGGCCGCCCGGTGACGGATTCAGTTTAAGTATCTTGGACATGGCAGCCTTCAGTTCCGCCTCCGAGATACCGGTCCGCGACATTATCTTCTGGAAATGCTTGCCCGTAAACTCATGGAAATAATCCTTGAGAATCCTGGTGGCGTTCACCACATCAGGCGTCTGCTTCATGTTGCGGATCTGAAGAAGAAGGCATTCCTGCAGATTCCGGGCCCCCACTCCAGAAGGATCGAACTCCTGAATGATCTTCAGCATATCGAGCACCTCCTTCTCATCCGTCTCGATACCGGCACGGAAGGCGAGATCGTCCACCAGGCTTTCGATGTCCCGGCGAAGATAACCGTCATCATCAAGGCTTCCGATAATAAACGCAGCCACCTTGTACTGATGGTCGGACAGATTCCTGAACCCCAACTGGTCCATCAGGCTCTGGGAGAAACTCTCCTTGACAGAGAAGGTATTGTACTGCGGCCGTTCATCCTTCCCATAATTGTTGACCCTGAGTTTATAGCTCGGAATGGAGTCATCTTCCTTATAATCGGAAAGCGACACTTCCCGAGGCTCGTTTTCATCATCATCCTCCCTTTCCTTTGCCACATCCTCATCGAGTACGGGATTCTCCTCCAGTTCCTTTCTGATACGTTGCTCCAGTTCCTGGACCGGCAGTTCTATCAGTTTGATGGTCTGGATCTGCAGAGGCGAAAGTTTCTGCGTCTGCTTCAGTTCAAGTCCTTGTTTAAGCATATCACCCATAAGCATCCCCCTATAGCGTGACCGCTTCCTTGCCTACCGGACGGAGTACTTTCAGAGTATCCGCTACAACCGCATTGTCCTTATCAATTACAGGATAAGAGATATTTTCCTTAACTATGAACGCCGCCGGGAATTCCGACTTTATTTCCTCAAGCAGTTGCATTGCCTCGGATTTGTTTCTGAAATCACCTACAGAAACCTTGAAATACGGATTCACGTAACTTCTGTATGCTGCAACATCAGGATGCGCCGTTTCAAACCTTTTCAGCATGGTCTCCGAGTCCGACCTTGCAGACTGACGGTTGTCAAAGAATATCCTGACCCTGTATCCGTGTATGGATTTGGAGGAATTGTCAATGAAATGACGGTTCATTGCAGTCGATATCGGCAGGGACTGATGCACTTTCACGTCGGCGGCACCGCCCATTACCTTCAGAGGCATCTCCATGAAAATGTTTTTTCCCGCCAGGGATGAATCCATGACAGCCGTCCTTACATATACCACGGTATCAACCAGTTCATATCCTTCAGGAATGGAATCCTGCACAGACGGAAGGATTCCTTCTTCCGCCTGATTCCGGGCCATGATATCACCGCAACGGAAAAGCAGTACTGCCACCGTCATGAATATGGTCAACATTATTCTCATACGGTTCTTGTCTTCATTATGTTTATGACATCCCTTACGGGTATGTCTTTTATTGCGAACTTGCGCGGAGCACCGCCTTTGGCCTTTACTTTCAATGAAATATCCATTGTAAAATCGTCCATGTCCATATTCTGCGCCATCGAAAGCAGATCAAGTACGGACACGCCCTGGCTCAAGGATAACTGTCCGGTGACAGAATAGGTCCCTGATGTCCTTGCCCTGACTTCGACCGGTTCAAAGGCAAATTCCCCTATTTCCCGGGACCGGTTCTTTACCGTACCTTCCACGTCATAGACGGAAAACCCCGCCGAGCCGTTGGACAATGAGACGGATGCAGCCACGGATACGGCCCGGAACCCGACAGGGGTAATGGAATCGACATGAACCGAAGTCACACGGATCCGGTTCATGTTCACACATCCTGCCAGCGACACCAGTACTGCCAACAGGATTATTTTAAGAAATCTGGCCATATCGTACAGCGGTAAAACAACTACATCTGTGCAAAGATATAAATAAAACTCCTATATTTGCACTTATGGCAGAAACAAAACATACAGACATACGGCCTCTGAAGGACCGGAACAAACCGAAAATATACATCGAGACCTACGGTTGCCAGATGAATGTCAATGACAGCGAAGTTATCCTCCGAATCATGCAGGATGCCGGATACGTCCTGACGGACAACATCGACGAAGCCGGGGTGATTCTTGCAAACACTTGTTCCATAAGGGATAACGCGGAACAAAGGATATGGGGAAGGATAGAACAGTTCAGGCTGCAGAAACGTCGCAGGAACGTGGTCATCGGAATCACGGGCTGCATGGCGGAAAGGCTGAAGGACAGTCTTCTGGAAAACCATACCGTCGATCTGGTCGCAGGTCCTGACTCGTACAGGAACCTGCCGGAAATGATAAAAGCCGTCACTCCGGACAACCCCCAGATAAACGTACTTCTGTCCCAGGAAGAGACTTATGCGGACATCTCTCCCGTCAGGATGGACCGGAACGGGATTTCCGCCTTCATCTCCATAATGAGAGGCTGCAACAATGTCTGTTCATACTGTGTCGTCCCTTACACCAGAGGAGCGGAAAGAAGCCGCGATCCTCAGAGCATATTGCGGGAAGCCAGGGAACTGGCAGACAACGGCTACCGGGAGATAACCCTGTTGGGGCAGAATGTGGATTCCTATCTGTGGGAGAACGGCCGGAAAACCGATTTCGCCGACCTGCTTGAAAGCGTCGCAGACTCTGTTCCCGGCATCAGGATCCGTTTCTCCACCTCCCATCCCAAGGACATCAGTGACAAGGTAATAGAAACAATGGCTCGTCACGGGAATATCTGCAGGCACATCCACCTTCCGGTCCAGTCTGGGAGCAATGCCATGCTGGAGAAGATGCGAAGGAAATATACCCGGGAATGGTATCTGGAACGTGTCGGCAGGATAAGATCAGTGATGCCGGACTGCGGCATTTCGACTGACATAATCGCAGGATTCTGCGGAGAGACGGAAAAGGACCATGAAGATACTCTTGACCTCATGAAGGCCGTAGGTTTCGATTCCGCATTCATGTTCCAGTATTCGGAACGTCCGGGGACCCTTGCCGCAAGGAAATATCCCGATGACGTTCCTGCCGATGTCAAGACCGCAAGGCTTAATGAAATAATTTCCCTGCAGAATACCCTGAGTCTCGAAAGCAACCGCAAGGATGTCGGGAAAAGGTTCAGGGTCCTCATCGACGGCACTTCAAAAAGGAATGCCGAAGAATTCTGCGGGAGGACTTCATCCAACAAGGTATGCGTTTTCTCCGCTCCGGGATACGGAATCGGTGACTATGCCGAGGTGGTGGTCCGGTCCTGCACATCGGCGACTCTTCTGTCAAGACTCGCTGACGCGGAAGAATGAAATCCGGAACATGAACGATAATTCAAGACACTAACCCTCACCGTATCATGAACCAGGCTTTGTCCCTCATCTGGTCGATATTGCTTGTCCTGCTGATATGCGGGACCGTATTCGTGATTCTGAGCAGCAACAGCGATTCAGGAAAGAAAGTGTCATGGATACTTGTAGTCACCCTCCTTCCTGCAATAGGCATCATCCTGTACATAGTTTTCGGACTTGACATGCGCAATCCCGCCTACTACATGAAGAAACACAAGCCGTTTTTCGATGCGTTCGAACGGAATGCGGACGAAAGGACCAAGAAACTCCTGTTCGGCACGGAGACCGAAAGGAAAATCAGGGAAGGCTACAGGGACCTGTCCCGGCTGCTTACTAACGGCAACGGCACGACCGTGTGCGAGGACAACCGGATTGAGGTCATCACTTCAGGAAGGCGCAAGTTCGATGCCCTGGTAAATGACATCCTCAACGCAAAGCACCACATCCACATGGAATACTTCTATTTCAAGCAGGATGACGGAAGCAAGAGGATTAAGGAACTGCTGATGAAAAAGGCAAGGGAAGGAGTCAAGGTCAGATTCATATACGAAAACATAGCGAACATCAAGATCGCCCCGCGCTATTATTATGAAATGAAGAAGGCCGGAGTGGAAGTGGTGAAGTTCACCAATCCCAAGTTCTCCCTGCTCAGGCTCAGCGCCCAACTCAACTACCGCGACCACCGGAAAATCGTGGTAATCGACGGGAATATCGGCTATACGGGCGGGATGAACATAAGCGATGACTACTTCCTCAAATGGAGGGACACCCACCTCAGGATCACCGGCAATGCCGTCTCAAGCCTGCAGTACAGTTTCATGAACTCCTTCATATCGTCAGGCGGTCATATAGATGAGGATTTCGCGCCGTATTTTCCTGAACATGAAGCCTTTGAAGAAGGAGACAGACTAGTTCAGGTCGTTCCGGACGAGCCTGATTTCCAATGGCCCGTCCTGCAGATGGGAGCCGTCTGGACGGTCCAGCATACCAGCAGATACCTGTATATCCAGACCCCTTATTTCGTTCCGCCCGAGCCTCTTCTGCAGGCTCTCAAATCGACCGCTCTCAAAGGTGCGGATGTAAGGATAATGATACCTGCCAAGGCGGACCTCTTCTTTATGGGACCTGCCAACAGGGCGTATTTCCAGGAATGTCTTGAAGCGGGAATAAAGATCTACGAAAAGTCCGGACGCTTCATCCATTCCAAGACTATCGTATCGGACGACTATCTGTCCATAATAGGCTCTGCCAATATGGACAACAGGTCCCTGGAACTCAGTTATGAGGTCAATGCCTATATCTACGACGAGAACATGGCCAGGATGAACCGGGAGATTTTCCTGAAAGACCAGGAAGAATGCCGCCAAGTCCTTCTGGAAGAGTGGATCCGCCGCCCGTGGTACAAAAAGGCAATCCAGACCGTCCTGAAACTGTTCTCTCCTTTGTTGTAATCATCATCTACACAGACAAGTGAGCAAAGACAATGACATTTTCGCAAATTTTGCGAGAGGTGATACCGACGCATTCAGAAAAATATTCGGAATGTTCTATCCTAAAATATACAGTTTCGCAAAACGTCTAATACAGGACCAGGAAGAGGCAAAAGATGTTACCCAGAAAATTTTCATCAGGATATGGGTAAACAGGGAAAAATTCCTGGATGTGCAGGACTATGATTCCTACATATTCATCTTGAGCAAATATACCATCCTCAACCATATCAAGGGTAAGAAAAAGATCCCTGACAGGAATCCCCCAGGAGACATCCGTGACAGCCGGTCGCCTGAAGACAAGGTAGAAATGCTGGATATCAGAAAAAAGGTTGACAGTATAGTAGGAAAGATGCCGAAGCAGCGAAGGCTCATATTCAGGATGAGTCGTATACTTGGCCTGAAAAACGAAGAAATCGCCAGGGAACTTGGACTCTCGAAGAAAACCGTAGAAAACCATATCAACCTCGCATTAAAAGAAATCCGCAAGGAATTATCAAAATAGCCTACCCCCGGTTAGGTGTTTGAAACAATTTATTTGTCTTTAATTTATGGCAGACAATACAGACAAAATATCCTGCGGGACATCATGCAGGAATTCCATGGAATCCGATGAAATTTTGCGCAAAGTATGGGAAGACTCTGCCGGAATTTCCATCGGCCCTGATGAAATCAGAAAAGAATACGACAGTCTTGTAAACAGGATGAAGACTGCCGGAATAGACCCTGGGAAAAGACAGAAAAGGCAGATTCCCGCAAAGATATGGCACATTGCCGCCATCTGGCTGATACCTCTGTGCATACTCGGTACAGGAATCGCAATGACGATCGGATCAATGAATAAGATACGAACTATCACAGACGTCAGATACATGGGAATAAACACGACATCTGGAGAAAGGAAAGAGATCATCCTGCCGGATGGTTCAAAGGTATGGCTGAACTCTGGAAGCCTGCTTATATATCCGGATGCCTTCGTTGGAAAAGAAAGAAACGTATATCTGTCAGGAGAAGGCTTTTTCATGATTTCTCCGGACAAAAAGCATCCGTTTTATGTCCATACTGCAGATGTAACCTTGAAGGTTCTGGGAACATCCTTCAACATATCGTGCTATCCTGACGAAAAGTTAACGGAAACGACTCTGATGTCGGGATCAGTTGAGGTATCGGTTCCTTCAGAACCAGGAGAGCCGTTCTGCCTTTCTCCGGACCAACAGTTGGTCTATGACCAATCATCCGGAGAAGTACGGATTTCTAAAGTCAATTCAGAAGAATTCAGATCCTGGACTGACGGTGAAATCCTGATATATGACAAGTCTCTTGAAGAAACTGCAAGAATTCTGGAAAAGACATACGGAATCAAAATAATCATAACCTCCAAAGAATACAGTGATGCACGCATAATGGTTCACTTCAAGGATAACGAACCTATGGAAAGGGTATTCGGAATCATCTGTAAGATAATTCCAGGCATAAATATCAGCATTAATGACGATGTAGTCGTCATACGGTAAGGGCTGCTGCCCTCCACATATATTGAACGGTTTCAGGAAACGGATTCCTGAAACCGTTATTTTTTCAACATTTTTTGGGGGCAGCATTGATTTCAGCTGTCTTTAGGGCAGTTGATTCAATATTTGACTGACAACATTAATAACCAAATAAACTAAAACTATATGAATCAATTTCTGAAGAAAGCAGTGGGACTGTGCATCGGTACGTTCACGTGCTGTCTCACGATTTGTGCACAATCTGTTTTATTCAATGGCGAGAATCTTACAGTAAGTCAAGCCTTTACCGCAATAGAGGCACAGACGGGCTACAGATTTGCCTATAATTCGGCAGAACTTGATACATCAAAAGAGATCTACCTGGATTATAAAAACGCCGACGCCTTAAAAGTTGTCAATGATATCCTGAAAGGGAGCGGCTACAAAGGAAGTCTTGACGGCAACTACATCATCATCTCTCCTGCTTCGGAACAGGATGAAGAAAAACAGCAAACAACGGTAACCGGAACCGTAACTGATGTTCAGGGACAGCCTGTCATCGGAGCCGGTGTTATCCAAAAAGGGACATCCAACGGAGTAATGACTGACGAGCAGGGACATTTCAGTATAGAACTCCCTGACAACTCTGTTCTGGAAATCTCATCACTCGGATACAGAACAGTAACATTATCCGTTGTCAGGGGGGGTAATTACAGTATAACCCTTGAAGAGGATCTGGAACTTCTGGAAGAAGTCGTCGTCATAGGCTACGGTACTGTCCGCAAAAGCGACCTGACAGGGTCATTGTCTTCCGTAAACGATGAATCCTTCAAAGCACAGAAAGTAACACGCATCGACCAGGCCCTTCAGGGAAGAGCAGCCGGAGTGCAGATCTCCAACACCGTTGGTGCTCCGGGTGGTGATGTCCGTATCCGTGTCCGTGGAGCCAATTCAGTCTTGGGTGACAACAGCCCCCTTTTCGTCGTCGATGGTTTTGTAGGTGTGGATTTCAACTCCATCAACCCTAACGACATTGAATCCATGGAAGTTCTGAAGGATGCCTCTTCCACTGCAATCTATGGATCACGCGGCGCTAACGGAGTCATCCTCATTACTACGAAATCAGGTTCAAGAGACGGCAGGGTCAACGTAACTTACGACGGGAACGTATCCGTATCACGCATTATCAAGAACTATGATCTCCTCAATGCGGGACAGTATGCCGAACTGTACAACCAGCATCAGACTGATTTCGGACTTGATCCGTATTTCACTGACGAAGAAATAGCAGACTATTATGCAAATGGAGGTTTTGACTATGTAGGTGCCGTACTCCGTACTGCGATTTCTCATCAGCACCAGTTAAGCGTGGACGGAGGCAACGATAAGACCCAGTGGAGAATTTCAGGCAACTACCTTGACCAGCAGGGTATCATCAAAATGTCCGACTATGAAAGATTCAATGTAAGAGCCAGAGTCAATACGAAAATCAATGACAGGCTTTCCTTCAGATTCAACATAAATGCCAGCACCTCCACAGGAAAGAACAACGAAGGCTATTCAGGACCGAATACTCTCCTGAACCAGGCTCTCGGCTGGGCTCCAACCACCAATCCTTATGATGAAAACGGTAATCTGATTATCAGTGATCCGACAGGATCTCTCAAATCCAATCCTCTTGCTCTTCTGTATGATGCGGAAACCATATCGGAAAAGACCTTTGTCACCATACTCGGAGGAGCCAACTACGAATTCATTCCGGGCCTTTCCCTTGATTTTCAGGCAGCCATGGACCAACTCTTTGACAAATCAAAGACATGGACGGGAGAGAGTGCTGCAGGCTCTGCGGGAACATCAAGCGCAAATGTCATAGACGGAAAATCCAGGACAATCCAGACAACTACCCAACTGTCATTCAACAGAGATTTCGGCAAACATACCGTCAATGCGGTCGCCGCATTCGAGACCCAATCCTACAGATACAGTTCCGTGACAGCAACAGCCTCCGACCTTACATTCCCGGAACTGAAATACGACAACCTTGCACAGGCCGGTTCTTTCCAGACAGCAAGCGGATATTCCATGTGGGCCCTCTTATCTTTACTTGCCAGAGTAAACTATTCATATGCCGGCAAATATATGGCATCAGTATCCGTCAGACACGATGGTTCATCCAAATTCTCTGACGGGAACAAGTTCAGTACATTCCCCGCTGCCGCTGTAGCCTGGAACATAAACAAGGAAAACTTCATGAAAAACGTACCTGTAATCAGCACTCTCAAACTCAGGGCCAGTTGGGGACTTACAGGCAGCCAGGCAATCAACCCGTATGCCACCAAATCTTCATTCGGAAGTGTGACATATCCGTTCACTATGGGCGGAGCGACAAGCGGTATAAGAAAAAGCAATCCTGCCAATCCTGATCTCAGATGGGAAACGACGGAACAGACAAACATCGGCCTCGATTTCGGACTCTTCGATGACAGGCTGTCATTGGAAGCAGACTGGTATCTCAAGACCACACGAGACCTGCTGCTGAACAAGAACGTACCTGCTTATCAAGGAGGAGGAACGATCGTTTCCAATATCGGAAGTATCCGTAACAGCGGCTTTGACTTTACCATCTCGGGAAGAATCATCGAGAAAAAGGACATATCCCTGGAATCTTCCGTCAATTTCTCCATCCTCAAGAACAAGGTACTCGACCTCGGAGCAGATGATGCCGTATATGTAGCCACCAACCTCACAGGAATCAATGACGGAGCATACGACTTCATATATAAGGTGGGAGAACCTCTCGGAACCTTATATGGTCTGAAATATATAGGTCCATGGCAGAAAGATGAAGCGGCTCTCGCAGCGGAATACGGCTGCGTACCGGGAGACGCCCGCTATGAAGACCTGGACGGCAATAAGATTTATGATAGTTCTGACTACCAGATTATCGGTTACGGTATGCCTAAATACACTCTCGGATGGAATACGAATTTCAGATATAAAAATTTATCGGTCAACATGTTCTGGCAAGGAGTATTCGGAGCGGACAAACTCAACTACAACCGCTGCGTATTCATGATGGCATCCAGGGATATCCGTGGCGCCACATTCGCCGAAGCACTTGACAGGTACATCCCCGGAGTCAATGAAGATGCATACCTTCCGGCATGGAGTCCGACAAGCACATGGTATCCGGTATCAAGCCTTTGGCTTGAAAACGGGAGTTATCTGAGACTGAAGAACATCAGCATTGCATATGACTTCAACGTCAGGAAAGTCGGTGACTTCACCGTGTCTCTCAATGCCACCAACCTGTTCACAATCACAAACTATAAGGGAATCGATCCTGAAGCCAGCAATGTCGGCGGAGGCACTTCTGACGTACAACAGGGTCTGGACTACGGAGCATATCCTAACGCCAAGTCAGTTACCCTCGGTCTTACAATCAGATTCTAGACTTGGAAAACATGCAGTACTCACATTATAGATAATACCAATGATTATGAAAAAGAGTCTATTATATACAATTGCCATGATATGCAGCATCGGCATGCTGTCCGGATGTACCGAATTCCTTACAGAAAAGACCAATGGACAGGTCTTTGACAATGTCCTGTCAACCCAGAAAGGCCTGGAATCGGCGCTTACCGGAGCCTATAAAGGACTGAATACGACATGGGATGTCGGTCTGTGCAATGGTACTTTCCATCAGATGGTAGCAGGATCGGATGATGTCTACTGTCCGACAAGCGATGCAAACGGGACCCAATTCGATGTCTGCGGAGTAACGGATGCGAACGGTTCTTTCGGCAGCACCTGGAACGGAATGTACAGAGTTGTCATCGGCGCAAACAATGTTATCAACAATTACGAAGCCTGCAGCGGAGATGCCAATACGATAAAGGTGATTGCAGGCGAAGCATATTTCCTCCGTGCATTCGCCTACTTCATGCTGGTGCGCCTGTGGGGAGAAGTCCCGCTCATCCTTTCAAGTTCCTATGACCCGGCAGAAAGTGAAATGGAATCTACCCCGGAAGCAACGATTTACGAACAGATCGAGAAAGACATAGACAATGCCGTCAACATGCTTGAAGACAACAGAAGGAACAGCGAGATCGGACGTCCGAACAAACTTGTAGCGCGTGCCCTAAGGGCTGAAATCTACCTTACCGAAGCCGGATGGCCGCTGAAAAAGGAAGGATACTATAAAAAAGCGGCAGACGAGGCCAAGGCAGTTCTGGATGCAAGCGAATCTCAGGGATTCACACTCGAACAGAATTTTGCCGACCTGTTCATCAATGACGACACCAAAGATTGTCTGACAAGTGAGGACCTGTTTGTCATTCCAGCCAGCACTACCGATAATATTGTCTTCTATGGAGCATGGAGTGAACCGAGCGAAATCGGAGGATGGGATATAGTATTCGCGGAAGTCGGCTTTATGAACAATTTTCCGGAAGGAATCAGAAAAGATCTGACTTTTTATACAGAATACTTAAATGACGCAGGAGAGACTGTTAATTGGAAAAACTGGAAAATGCAGCATCCTGGTCTTCTGAAACTTATGAAATATCCTCAAAGCGGAGTAAAAGGCAGTAGTGCCAGCACAATTCCTGCACATCTGCTCAGGTTGTCTCAAACCGCACTGACCTATGCTGAAGCCAAGGCACGTGCGGAAGGACCTGATGATGCGGCATACAACTGGATCAACAGGATCAGGACAAGAGCCGGGTTGGAAGAACTTTCAGACTTGAGCACTGATGAATTCATCGAAGCGGCTGTGAATGAAAGGGCATGGGAACTTACTGGAGAATGCGTAAGATGGTTCGACCTTCTCCGTCTGGAAATGGTCCCTGACACGAATGCATTGAAAGACAGCGGATACGACATTCAGGTCAATGTCAAGGACCGCTACACATTCCCTCTTCCTGCAAGCGAAACCCTTCTGAACCCTAATCTTAACAAATAGTCCATATATAATAAATTTCAGGATATGAAAAATTTCATCGTTATACTGATATCCATGCTATGCATGATTTCATGCAGCGGGAACACAGACAAAGTCTCTGAAAATGATTTCATGCGGATTGACGGGCAGCATCTCATAACTCCTGACGGGGAAAGATTCTTTATCAAGGGAACCAATCTTGGCTGCTGGTTGAATCCTGAAGGCTATATGTTCGGTTTCACCTGGGCCAGTTCACCACGGCTTATCAACAGGATGTTCTGTGAACTTGTAGGTCCGGACAGAACTGCTGAATTCTGGAAAAGGTTCAAGGATAACTACATTACGAAAGCCGATATCGAATTCATCGCTTCATGTGGAGCAAATACCATCAGGATTCCTTTCAACTACAGGCTGTTTACTGATGAAGACTATATGGGACTGACTTCAGATCAGGATGGATTCGAAAGAATGGATGCGGCTATAGAATGGTGCAAGGAATACGGTCTGTACGTCATTCTTGACATGCACGATGCACCTGGAGGACAGACAGGAGACAATATAGATGACAGTTATGGCTATCCGTGGCTATTCGAAAGCGAGAAAAGTCAGGAACTCTTCTATGATATATGGACAAGAATTGCCGAACACTACAGAAACGAGACGGCTATCCTCGGGTATGAACTTATGAATGAGCCTATAGCCCCGTATTTCAAGAATATGGAAGAACTCAACACGAAATTCCTGCCTTTGTGCAAGGAAACTGTCACCAGAATAAGAGAAGTTGATCCCAACCATATAATCATCATCGGAGCACCTCAATGGAATACCAACTTCAAGCCTGTAACCGACTGGAGTTTTGACAACAAGATAATGTTTACCTGCCATCGCTACGGCGGTGAGGCGGGAGCCGAAGGGATCAAGGACTACATAGAATTCAGGGACAAGACCGGACTGCCGATGTATATGGGAGAAATCGGACACAACACAATGGAATGGCAGGAAACCTATAGCCGCACCATGCAGGAAAACAATATCGGCTATACATTCTGGCCATACAAGAAAAGAGACATAGAATGTATGAGGGCTTTCGATGTACCGGAAGACTGGGATAAAGTCGTAGTGGCTTTTGCGAACAGCAACCGACTTGATTTCGGCAATATCAGAGAAGCAAGACCAGACCAGGAAACAGCATGGAAAGCCATGTGCCAGTTTACGGAAAATATAAGATTCGAAAATTGTCATACTCTAGATGAGTATGTACAATCAATGCTTCTGAAATAAATTCGTTAAATTAGCGATTCTTAAATTCACTACCATGAAATCAGTTGCAATAGTTCTGTTTTCAGTTGCATTTATTCTGTCCGGCTGTGTAGAGAAAACGTACCGCATTGAATTTGACGGAAGCAAGGAAGTCTCCGGACAAAAATTCGCACTCAATGATATAAACCCAGACCTTCCTTCAGACTGGGACGGATACAATTTTGTTGTCCTGGAATACAGGATCAATACGGCACAACGGTTCCAAGTCGGATTCTCAACCGACAACGGATACAATGAACTCCGTGTGATGAGTTATGTTCCCAACGCATGGAACAGGATTGCCATTCCGATGGAATACTTTACACAGCCTCCAGCCCCTGCTGCAGATCTTGCCGCTACTAACAATCATGCCCGATATACCGGATGGATCAATCTCGGTGGCAAAAGAGGTCCTATGCACGGTGTCGACTCCATAGGATTTCGTATGCGCAGGGCTATCGGGAAAGCAGTCCTCGAACTCAGGAATGTGACTTTGAGTATCGACGACCCGGGTGACGCATATCTTGAAAACACCCCTGCTGTGGACAAATTCGGGCAAAGCAACCTTGTGGACTATCCTGAAAAAGTCCGTTCAATGGAAGAACTTGAGGCATGCTGGAAAGCGGAAGAAAAGGAGGAAATCAACACCGGAACCTACAATTATTCCAAATTCGGAGGTTACAGGCAGAAACAGGTCAAGGCTACCGGATTTTTCCGTGTGGAAAAGATTGACGGCAAATGGTGGTTTGTCGATCCTGAAGGATATCTTTTCCTCTCTGTAGGAGTCGACTGCGTAGATCTTTCCTGCGGAGGGAGCATAAGAGACTATGACAAGAGGCCCGGGATGTTCTCGGAAATCCCGCCTGCCGATCTGGCCGGAAAAATGGGAATCAAAGACCGCCATGGAAGCGACGAAGTCTCTTTCGGATTATGGAACCTGTACAGAAGATATGGAGACAACTACAAAGAAAAGGCGTTGGATATGGTCATTCGCAGAATGGACAAATGGGGGCTCAACACTGTTGCCAACTGGTCCAGCGAGACTGTCAAGGATTCAGGACGGAAAGCCTTCCTTCACCAATTGTATGACATGGGACTCTCCAGCGAACTCATGGGGCTATGTGACATCTATGCAGACAATTTCCTGAAAGACCTGGAAGAATCTGTCAGCCGCCAGACTGCTCGTTTCAAGGGTAATCCGTGGCTCATCGGCTATTTCATAGGCAATGAACCGGCATGGCTGAACCAGGAAGAAAGGCTCTGCGGACTGATATTGGAGGGAACGGACAGGCCTATCAGGCATGCTCTTGAAAATTATCTCAAAGAGAATGGAGATTCTCCTGAAATCCGCAAGGAATTTGTTTATGCCACCTTCCGGAAATACCTTGAAATTACAGACAGTATCATGAAGAAATATGACCCTGATCATCTTAATTTAGGCATCAGGTTCGGAGACCCTTTGACTCTTCCTGATGAGATTCTGAAAATTTGCGACATATTTGATGTATTCAGTTTCAACTGCTACGATCTGGTTCCGCGCACCGAGATGATGGACAAGGTAAAGAATCTCATTGATCTTCCGATGATCATCGGAGAATACCATTTCGGTACAGTTGACAGGGGGTATGCGCAATCATTGTGGCAGGTAGAGAGTCAGGCTCAACGAGGAGTCGCATACCGCTATTATACCGAACACGCATATGCTCACCCGTCACTAATCGGAACAGGATACTTCCAATGGGCCGACCAGGATATAACGGGACGGTTCGATGGGGAAAACTATAATTGCGGACTGATAGATGTCACCGACAGACCATACAAGGAACAGGTCGAAGCAATGATGGAAACGGCAAAGGTCTTATATGATATCCATACCGGCAAGGCGGAACCATTCAATGAAATGCCCCGCAATTGTCGCGGACACGGTCCTGTTCCAGATCTTTGGAACGAATAAACAGGAATGACCATCTCGGCCGGGGAGTTGTAATTTAGAATAATTCCATTTGGGAGGACAATTTGTCAGAATTCCGGACAGATTGTCCTCCCATTGCGGATAAATGTGCCAAAAAGTCCATTCCGGATGCCTGGGAAAGGGTTTTCCGGCATTGGTCTGCAATTTGACTATATCTCCTGCGAAACCGGCAGGGTCCGGGACGGAAACCCGAGGTGGACGGACGGAAGTCCGGAAGCGGAAGACGGAAGCCCGGCGGCCGGCAGACAAAAAACGATTATTTTAAAAAATTTGGAGGATTATATTATGGCACTCGTAAGAACACAGAATTGGTTACCAAGTATTTTCAATGACTTCTTTGATGACGAATGGCTTCCACGCACAACCCGCAGGGCAGGTGTACCGGCCGTCAACATCATAGAGAACGAGAAAAACTACCGTATAGAACTTGCAGCCCCGGGTATGAGCAAGGAGGATCTGAAAGTCTCTATCAACGAAGACAACGAACTTGTCATCGCTTTCGAAAAACAGAGCGGTAACGGGAACGGGGACGAGAAGAAAGAGCAGAAAGGCACATACCTCCGCCGCGAATTCTCCTACACTTCATTCCGCCAGAGTTTCACCCTGCCGGATGATGTGGACAGGGATAAGATTGAAGCCGGCATGGAACACGGGGTTCTGACCATTGACCTTCCTAAGAAGGATATGACACAGGAGACCCCTGCAAGCAGGCAGATTGAAATCAGATAACCTGATGGGCATCATTACTGATCAACATAGCAGGCAGGCTCCGGAGAATGCCGAAAGGCAATCCCCGGAGCCTTTGTCCTGTATTGCCCCCATCGAAAGACATCCGTGGGAACCTTTCATTCCCGACGGAGCGAAAGTGCTGATGCTAGGCAGTTTTCCGCCCAAGGAGAACAGATGGTCGATGGATTTCTTCTACCCCAATTTCATCAATGACATGTGGAGGATCATCAGTACCGTTTTCTTCGGAGACAAGGATCATTTCATCCTGAAGCAGGAGAAAAGATTCGACAAGACAAGGATAATGGAATTCTGCGAGAAGCACGGCCTTGCCCTGTATGATACTGCATACGAGGTCAGAAGGATGAAGGACAACGCCTCCGACAAGTTCCTGGAAATCGTCTCGCCTGTGGACATAGAATCCTTACTCATGGCTATGCCTGAATGCCGGGCCGTAATCACTACAGGAGAAAAGGCCAGTGAAACCGTCGCCGCCCGGTTCGGATGCCAGGTGCCGAAGACTGGCAAACATACAGAGATAACTCTACCTGCCGCTTCCGGCAAGGCAGAAAAGCGTAAGATCGGATTCTACAGGTTGCCTTCCTCTTCCAGAGCCTACCCTATGTCACTCGAAAACAAGGCTGCCGCCTACTCTGTCCTCAGGGAACTGCTGTCACAGGACGGACCTACAGGACGGCATTAGAGTCCAGTTCTCTGGAAATGACATTGGACATCAGTCGGATAAGGATGGAATCGGGGATTATGGTCATAAGCAGATGATTGACCTTGTTCGATATGCCGGGAAGAATCACTGCCGTACGGCGGAAAGTCCTTTTCAGGCTTATCCTGGCCACCTGTTCCGGTGAAAGCTGCCCGAACCTTCCGAAAATACCCTGCCTGTTAATCCTCCGCACCACATCAGGATTGGTTTTCATCGGACCCGGCGTGACTACGCTTACCGAAATACCGTCCTTCCTCAATTCTTCACGCAGGCCTCTTGAAAAATGCAGCACGAAACGTTTGGAAGCGGGATAGACCGTCTTGAACCCCACGGGAGAGAAAGCCGCCATACTGCTTACGTTAAGGATAAAGGCCCGCGGAGCCTTTCGCAGGTTCTGTATAAGAAGCCGGGTAAGCATTGTCGGCACGATTATGTTAAGTGTCAGCATGTTCCTGATATACTCCGTGGTACAGGTGGAAAAACATTTCGTCCCTCCCGTTCCTGCATTGTTTACCAGCAGAAAAACATTGTACCTGGAATTCACCTCCTCACATAATTCTTTCACTGCCTTTTCGTCACACAGGTCCAGTTCGAAAGGAATGCAGTCCACTCCATAACTCCTCGATTCGGAAACCACTCCTTCAAGACCGCTGCCGGGAAGAGCGACCAGCAACGTATTGATACCGGACCTCGCCAGTTCTATGGCATAACACCTTCCGAGGCCCTGACTGGCCCCGGTGACCATTGCATAACAATTTCTGAACGACTCTATGTTGAATCCCATACCGCTCCTTATTCCGTTAGACGCCGCAAATTTAATACAACCCCCCCCATAAAAAAAATACTGACTTTTCAGTATTCTATAAGCCCGAGAGACTGTCCGTACCTGACTGCCTCATAGGAATTACTCACATTGAATTTTTTCAATATATGCTGCCTGACCGTATTAACCGTATTGACGCTTATCTGAAGTTGCTCCGAGATTTCCTTGCTCATCCTGCCTTTTGCAATAAGACCCAGAACCTCCAGTTCCCGCCCGGTCAGCACCGACTTTTTCTGATAGAATCCGGTCAATGGAGAAAACACCTCGCCCGTTATAGTATTCACAATCTGCGAATTGACCGTGAACGGGGGCTGCTGGTTCGGAGAAATCTCAAGGAGACTCAGGACAAGCCATGCATTTCCCAGACTGTCAGTTTCCAGAACCCGCATCGATTCCGTCACCCTTCTGAAACTGTCTCCGATCCGTATCCTGTATTCCCTGACGGACTTTATATGGGATATGTTCCTGTTTTCATGGAATACGTGACGGCGGTAGCAATGGCATTCTTCATCACATCAGAAAGGTCATCGGGATGGATTTCCAGTTCCCCGTCTCCGAAAAGACGTCTGTGGCAATCGGATACGAACACATGGTCCGAACGGTAATTGTCATATATCGTCACAGCGGTATCCTGAATCCCCGCAAGGCCTGAAAAGGCATCGGTATACCGTTTCAGGATGTCGTAATCCATGGATCCGGTATCAAAATGCAGGGACCGCATCAGAGTCCTGTATTCCTTATCAAGATCAGTTGCCATATCATTCAGATGAAAGCCGAATCAGCCGGCAAAGATAGCATAAACTTCCGACATCCGATACCGGAAAGACGCCGGCCGATTATTTGCTTTGGTCTCGGCTTCTCACTATATTTGCCTTTCAAATGCATCCCGGGATGCAATTAACCGTAATATTATGGACAAAAAAAACATTCTGTCATTCTGCACGGTACTGCTCGTCTTCAGTACAGGCATACATGCCAATGCAGGAACACCGCTATGGATCAGGAAGAACTGCATTTCTCCTGACGGGAAACAGATAGCATTCAGTTATCAGGGGGATATTTTCACAGTGGATTCAAAAGGGGGGAAGGCAATACAGATAACATCCAATCCCGCATACGATTCAGACCCGATATGGACAGCGGACGGAAAAGAGATTGTTTTCAGTTCGACAAGGGAAAAAGGCAAGGACATATTCATCACTTCCCGTGAAGGCGGAGTGCCGCAGCGGATTACCGACTTTCCGGGGCAGGAAACCCCTCGCGCCGTTCTGGAAGACGGGACCATCCTGTTCTCCGCCAATATACAGCCTGATACGGAATACAGCGGTTTCCCGGGAGAGCAGCAACTCTACGCGGTTACGGGGAAAGGAGGCAGGCCATACCGGGTAACTTCCCTTCCAATAGCGTCATTGAGCGTCGGCAAGGACCGGAAGGTCATCTATGAAGACATAAAAGGCTATGAAGATCCTTTCAGGAAACACCACACCTCTTCCGTAACAAGGGACATCTGGCTGTATACACCTGCTGCACAAGCCGGTACAAAAGTCAGCATAAACGGGGACGGGACTTTCGCCAGGCTTTCGTCATTCAAAGGGGAAGACAGGAATCCCGTCTTTGCCGCTGACGGTAACACCTTCTACTATATAAGCGAAAAGAACGGGACTGCCAACATATACAGAAGCAGCATCAGCGATCCAGGGAAAGACATGCAGATAACGTTTCTGGAAAAACACCCGGTCAGATACATGTCCGTAGCGGCGGACGGCACTGTGGCATTCTCCTATAACGGGGAACTTTACACCGTGGCGGACGGCAGGGAACCGGAAAAGGTCGGGATAGAACTCTCAAAGGATACCAATGAACGAAGTGAGGAAAGGAGGATACTCACGTCCGGGATATCGTCAATCGCCGTTTCCCCTGACGGCAAGGAACTGGCTGTGATCGCAAGAGGCGACGTGTTCGCGGTTTCCCTGGACTTCGGCACAACCAGAAGGATCACGGACACTCCTGAACAGGAAAGGGATATCTGCTTTTCAAAAGACGGGAGAAGCCTGTACTATTCAGCGGAAAGGAACGGTCATTGGGGCATTTACTCCACAAGTCTGACAGACAAGGATGACAAGAGTTTCGTCTATTCGGTCAAGACTGAAGAGAAGCCGGTCACATCACCGGGAGAGACCTGCTTCCAGCCGGCGGTATCCCCTGACGGGAAATGGATAGGATTCCTGAGGGACAGGACGGAAATCGTCATAAGAAACCTGAAAAACGGAAAGGAAAAATCCCTGCTTAAAGGAATCAACTATTCATATACGGACGGAGACCTGTATTTCGAATGGAGTCCCGACAGCAGATACATCCTCGGTTCCTATCAGATAGACGGAGGATGGAACAATGAGGACATTGCCTTGATAGACATCGGAAGCGGAGAAGTGACCAACCTCACCGAAAGCGGATACACCGACAGCAATTTCCATTGGGCCATGGACGGCAAGGCAATGACATGGCAGTCTGACAGGGCCGGATACAGGAGTCACGGCAGTTGGGGCGCGGAAAGCGACATATACATCATGTTTTTCGATGGAAAGGCCTACATGGAATTCACAAGGGACAAGGAAGACGAAGCGATAGAAAAGATTCTTGCCGGTGAGGACGGGAAGGAGAAGTCAGACAAAAAAGAGGAGGCGGATTCAGTAAAGGCGGAAAAGAAGGCCGGCAAATTCCTGCCTGACCTCGAAAACAGGGAGGACAGGACAATCAGGCTGACAGGATTTTCCGGAAGGCTCGGGGACTATTATCTCACCGGAGACGGCAGCAAACTGTTCTACGTGACCAGATCGGAGCAGTCATACGACCTGTGCGAACTTGACATCAAGGAAAGATCGGTCAGGGTGATAGCCCGCAATATGTCCGGTTCAATATATCCGTCTCCCGACGGGAAATACATCTACATCCTGTCATCAGGAATATCACGGATAGAGACCGGAAGCGGAACCAGGAAACACATCTCCTTTAACGGAGAATTCGACTACAGGCCTGCCCGCGAAAGGGAATACATTTTCAACCATATCTGGAAACAGGTGGATGAGAAGTTCTATGACAAGGAAATCCACGGGGTGGACTGGGACGGATACAGGGAAGCATACAGCCGATTCCTGCCTTATATCGACAACAACTACGATTTCCAGGAAATGCTTTCCGAAATGCTCGGGGAACTGAACGGGTCGCACACCGGGGCAAGATACTATGCTCCTTCCGGACCGCGTACCGGAACCCTCGGAGTCCTGTATGATGATGAATATGACGGAGACGGTCTGAAAATCAAGGAAGTCCTTAAAGGAGGTGTCCTCGCCACGGCATATCCGGAAATCAAGGCCGGAGACATCATCACGTCAATTGACGGGGAACGGATTACGGCAGACATGCCGTGGTACAGGCCGCTTGTTTCCAAAAACGGGAAGAAAGTGCTTCTTGCCATAAAGTCACAGGGGAAGAAGGAAAAGGAAATATACGTCGAGCCTGCCGGTTCCGATCAGGAACTGCTGTACAGAAGATGGGTACGCCACAATGAGGAACTGGTCAGGGAACTTTCCGGAGGACGTGTCGGATACGTGCATGTGAAGGGGATGGATTCCCCGAGTTTCAGGGAAGTATATTCCAGACTGCTTGGGAAATACCGTCGTTGCGAAGCCGTAATCGTGGATACAAGGCATAACGGAGGAGGCTGGCTGCACGATGATCTTGCGACCCTGCTTTCCGGGAAGGAATATATCAGGTTTGAGCCGAGAGGCCAGTACATAGGTTCGGATCCGTATAACAAATGGAACAAGCCGTCATGTGTGCTGATCGGAGAGGACAACTATTCGGATGCCTGCGGATTCCCTTATGTGTACAAGACCCTCGGGATAGGCAAACTGATAGGAGCCCCTGTCCCGGGCACGATGACAGCCGTCTGGTGGGAAAGGCAGATAGACCCGACCCTGATATTCGGGATTCCTCAGGTAGGGGCTGTCGGAGTCAAGGAAGGAAGATATATCGAAAACATGCAGATCGAGCCTGACATCCTGGTCTACAACGATCCTGCATCCGTTCTGAACGGCAGGGACATCCAACTGGAAACAGCAGTGAAGGAAATGCTGAAGACAATAGGAGGGAAATAGATTATGGACAGAACCCCAACCGGCCTGAATGACAGCAAGGCGGTCATCATACCGACATATAACGAAAAGGAAAACATAGAGAAAATCATCAGGGCGGTATTCGACCTTGAAGGAGATTATCATATAATCATTATAGATGACGGCTCCCCGGACGGGACAGCGGATATAGTCAGGAACCTTCAGAAAGAATTTCCCGACAGGCTGTTCATGATCGGGAGATCGGGCAAACTCGGTCTCGGAACGGCATATATCACCGGATTCAAATGGGCGCTCGCACACGGATACGAATACATTTTCGAGATGGACGCCGATTTTTCCCATAATCCTGAAGACCTTCCAAGACTGTACAGGACATGCAGCGTTGAAGGTGCCGACCTGGCCATCGGATCAAGATACTGCAACGGAGTCAGCGTCATCAACTGGCCGATAGGGCGGGTGGTGATGTCATATTTCGCTTCCGTCTATGTCCGGACCGTTCTCGGGATGAAGGTGTACGATACGACGGCCGGATTCAAGTGCTACAGAAGGAAAGTCCTTGAAACAATCGACCTGGACCGGATACGGCTGAAAGGGTACGGTTTCCAGATAGAGATGAAGTACACTACTTTCCGTCTCGGATTCAGAATCAGGGAAGTCCCGATAATTTTCGTGGACAGAAAGGAAGGGACATCAAAAATGAGCAGCGGAATCTTCGGAGAGGCATTCTGGGGAGTACTCGGGATGCGTTTCAGGAAAATAAGGCCAAAGGCCTAAGCCGGAGGACAGCGGAGCAGACACGGAATATATGAAGACTACTCTATTATATAACGGAACAATCATCACCGGCGACAGGACCGGTCCCGGGGCGGTCCTTATAAAGGGTGACAGAATCGGTGCCGTATATTATACGGAAGACAAGGAGACCGATGCCGGCAAGGAAATCGGAAGATGGATCAGAGAGGCTGACGAAGCCATTGATACGGAAGGGAAAGCGATAATGGCAGGCGGGATAGATGCCCATGTCCATTTCAGGGAACCCGGGATGAGCCATAAGGCTGACATGGAAAGCGAATCCCGGGCCGCCCTGCTGGGAGGGGTGACTTCCTTCATGGACATGCCGAACACAAAACCGGCCACTGTCTCGATGGCTCTTCTTGAAGACAAGGCCACGATGGCGGAAGGCAGGGTCTACGCCAATTACGGGTTCCACCTCGGGGCGACGAACGACAATATTGATGAACTTGAACTCGCCGTACGCACCTGCGGGGACAGATTCGGTGGCATAAAGGTATTTATGGGGTCATCTACGGGGAACATGCTCGTAGATTCCCCGGAAGCCCTTGAGAGGATATTTTCGATAAAAGGGAAGCCTGTACTGGTGCATTGCGAAGACGAAAGAACGATAACGGACAATCTCGCCAGGGCCGTGGAGGAATTCGGGGATGACATCCCATTTTCCATGCATCCGGAGATAAGGAGCAGGAAAGCCTGCATACGTTCTTCCGCAAAAGCGCTTGAACTGGCAATAAGCCACGGTACAGCCTTGCATCTTCTGCATGTCTCCACGGCAGAGGAACTTAAAATGGCCGCTGCCGCAAAGACCTACAACAGCGGAATAACGGTTGAGACTTCCGCCAACTATCTGTGGTTCAGCGACAGGGATTACGACAGGCTCGGGAGCAGGCTCAAGTGCAATCCGGCTGTCAAGACCGTCGGAGACAGGACGGCGCTCAGGGAGGGCCTCAGGTCCGGAGAAGTGGACACGATAGGCTCGGACCATGCGCCCCACCTGATTGAAGAGAAAGAGGGCAGATACAGGGAAGCCCCGTCCGGAATCCCTTCGATCCAGCAATCTCTTCCCGTGCTGCTTACGGTCGCGTCTGAAGAGGACATCCCTCTTCAAAGGATAGCAGCAGCCTTTTCGGAGAAGGCGGCGGAAATTTTCAAGGTACGGGACAGAGGCAGGCTGAAGCCAGGATACTTTGCCGATATTGTGGTTGCAGACACCGGGAAGGATACAACCGTCTCCGAAGACAGACTGCTTTACAAATGCGGCTGGTCCCCTTACGGAGGCTGCACGCTGAAAGGCCGGGTGGAAACGGTTTTCATCAACGGGGAAAAGACCGTATCCGAAGGCAGCATCATTGGAAGACCGGCAGGAAGAAGACTGATATTCGAATAATAAACAGGAGGAATATATGAAGAAAAACGGATTCAAGTTCAATGCGTATCTATATCTGGTATCCATTCTGGCAATTACCCTTTGGGGCATATCGTATATATGGACAGACAAACTGATACAACTTGGCATTCCCGTATTCTATTTCGTTTTCATAAGAATCTTTCTGGCAGGTGTCTGCCTGCTCCTTCTGAATGTAATCACAAGGCAGATGCAGCGCATACACAGGAAGGACCTGCCGAAATTCCTTCTTCTGGCCCTGTTCGAGCCGTTCATCTACTTCCTCACAGAATCATACGGGATAAAACTGACCGGCTCCCCGACATTGAGTTCGATGATTATCGCGACTATCCCGATTTTCTCGGTAGCGGCCGGGTACATGTTTTTCCGGGAAAGGATCAACTGGGTGAACGCAGTCGGAATATTGCTGGCTATCGGAGGAATCTGTCTGGTGGTGATGAGCCACGGGAAGGTCGGTCCGAATTTCATCTGGGGCATCCTTCTCCTGCTGATAGCGGTGATAAGCGAAGTAGGACACGCATCCGTGACCAAAAGCCTGTCAGAGAACTACTCCAGCCAGGTAATCGTGATGTACCAGTTCCTGATCGGTTCGGTCTACCTCTTTCCCCTGTTCGTATTCAAGGGAATAGAGAATTTCGAGCCACGGTACCTCAGTTTTGAAGTATGGACTTCGATAATATGCCTTGCAGTCCTGTGCTCCAGCATGGCATTCTCTCTGTGGGTCAACACCATCAAGCACCTCGGGGTCGCGAAATCAAGTATCTTTACCGCTCTTATTCCGGTAGCGTCAGCCCTGTCGTCATGGGCTCTCGGATATGAATTCCTGACGATGCGCCAGTGGGGAGGAGTCATCATTTCCGCTATCGGAGTAATATTGTCACAATACTGCATGAAACAGAAAAAATGAAGGCTCCGATAGTGAAATATGTGCTCGGACCCGTAAGAAGGCTTCTCCAGAGACTGCCCGAAAGGGATATGCTTCTGGTCCTGTCCCTCTTTGTCGGTATAGCATGCGGACTCGCATCCGTCCTGCTCAAGGAAGCGATAGAATGGATCCACCACGGACTCACATCCTGGTTCGGGACTGAAGAGGCCTTCAACTATCTGTATCTGCTCTACCCGGGCATCGGTATGCTGATAGCAATGCTATTCGTACGCCATGTGATCCGGGACAATATCGGCCACGGGGTCACCAAGGTCCTTCTGGCCGTCTCCAAGAACGAATCGAAGATACGTCCGCACAATATGTGGTCATCCCTTCTTGCCAGTTCAGTGACAATCGGGTTCGGAGGTTCAGTGGGAGCAGAGGCACCTATCGTCTACACGGGAGCGGCGATCGGCTCCAATATGGCCAGATACATGGGGATGTCCTACAAGAATATGACTATCCTTCTCGGCTGTGGTGCGGCAGGTGCCGTGGCAGGCATCTTCAAGGCCCCGCTTGCCGGAGTGCTTTTCACACTGGAAATCCTCCTGTTCAACATTTCCATGTCATCAATCCTGCCGCTGCTGTTGTCCACGGTGTCCGCTACCGTCGTGTCATACATCTTTCTGGGAGACACACTGCCGTTCGAATGCACCCTTGCACCGTTCGCAATGCATAATATACCTTTCTATATAGTGCTCGGTCTGTTCTGCGCCGTTTTCTCCGTATATTTCACAAGGACAACCCTTTGGCTGGAAGACAGGATAAAAAGCGTCAGGAACCCGTATTCCAGATGGGCCATGTCGGCCGTCTGTCTCGGACTGCTGATTTTTCTTTTCCCACCGCTTTACGGTGAAGGATATGAATATGTAAGCGTACTACTTAACGGAGGAGAGATCGATCTTGAAGGAAGGACGCTTCTGTCTTTCTTCATGGACGGCAAATGGGGAATCCCCCTGTTCTTCCTGCTCATTCTCATATTGAAAGTATTCTCTATGTCATTCACCAATGCAGGAGGAGGGGTCGGAGGGACCTTCGGTCCTACCCTGTTCGTGGGAGCCATGGCAGGTTTCGTAGTTGCCAGAATCATAAACCTCATATTCACAGGTACGTCCGTCTCCGTTCCCGAACAGAATTTCGTCCTGGTCGGAATGGCGGGACTGATGGCCGGAGTGATGCAGGCCCCGATGACAGCGATATTCCTCATAGCAGAGATTTCAGGAGGATACGAACTGCTTATTCCACTGATACTTACAGCGACGATATCTTTCGGGGCGACCAGAATGGTGGAACAGTACTCCATCTACACGAAGCGAATCGCGAACAAGGGAGAACTGCTCACCCATGACAGCGACCAGGCAGTGCTCACCCTTCTGAAGACAAGCGACCTCATCGAATCGGACTTCACAACGGTAAGGATTGACGATACCCTCGGGAAACTCGTGGAAGCCGTGTCAAGATCTTCCAGGAACATCTTTCCCGTAATAGACTCCAAGAGACATTTCCAGGGATATGTCAGCCTTGAGGATATCAGGAAAGACATGTTCAAGGAAGACCTGTATGACAAACTGCACGTTTACAATTTCATGAGGTCCACACCGGAATATGTCTACATAGACGAGAAGATGGATGCCGTAATGGCCAAATTCGAAAAGACCGGAGCATGGAATCTTCCGGTAGTGGACCAGTACCGCACCTATCTCGGTTTCGTGTCCAAATCGAAGATTTTCTCCGCATACAGGGACCAACTAAAACAAGTATCACACGATTGAGAACCACATAATCATGAAAGAGATATACATTCAGGAAATCGCGCACAGGCTGGAAGTCAAGCCGTGGCAGGTGGAAAACTGTGAAAGGCTCTTCGAAGAAGGAGCCACGATTCCATTCATAAGCCGCTACAGAAAGGAAAAGACCGGGGGCCTGGACGATGTAGCCGTGGCCGAGATACGGCACTTGACAGATGTCTTCTCGGAAATGGAAAAACGGAAGGAGACAATTCTCGGGACAATCGGGCAGGCAGGAGCCCTTACGGATGATCTGCGCAGACGTATAGAGACAAGCGTGGATGCAAGGGAGATCGAAGACCTGTATCTGCCGTTCAGGCCTAAACGAAGGACCCGGGCCACAGTTGCCAAGGAAGCAGGGCTTGAACCTCTCGCAGACCTCATGTACAATGTTTCAACGGCGGATCCTGCACGTGAGGCGGAGAAATATGTCGGGGAGAAAGTCCCGTCAGCAGATGACGCCCTTGCAGGAGCGAGGGACATAATCGCAGAGCGGATAAGCGAGACCGCATCAGTCAGGGAGACCCTGAGAAGCATTTTCAAGACAAGAAGAATAGTGTCAAAGGCCACCAGGAAAGCCTCTTCTCCGGAAGCGCAGAAATACAAGGGGTATTTCGAATGTTCGGAGCCGCTCTCAAGGATAGCGCCCCACAGGCTCCTGGCAATGCTTAGGGCAGAAAATGAAGGCTACATAACGATAAGAATCGATGCAGATCCTGAAAAATGCGGCAACAAGATCTACTACGATTTCTGCCAGGAAAGGAGATACCCTGCAAAGCCGCTCGCCCTCCAGATCAGGGAAGCCATCGATGACGCATACGGACGGCTGCTTGAACCGTCCATTTCCAACGAAGTGATAAGGGAAGCCAAGGAAAAGGCAGACATCGAATCCATAAGGGTTTTCGGAGAGAATCTGAGACAACTTCTTCTTGCTCCTCCGGTAGGCCAGAAACGGATTCTGGCGATTGACCCCGGTTTCAGGACCGGATGCAAGGTCGTGTGCCTTGACGAACAGGGAAACCTGCTGCATAACGAGACCATCTACCCCCATCCTCCGGCAAACGAGAAGATACAGTCTATCAAGGCAGTATCTTCAATGATAGAAAAATACGGGGTGGAAGTTATCGCCATAGGAAGCGGAACCGCCGGCAGGGAGACAGAAGACTTCATTAAAAGGGTGCCTCTGCCCCAAGGAACGAAAGTATATATGGTCAGCGAAGACGGGGCCTCCATCTATTCGGCATCTGAAACAGGTAGGGAAGAATTTCCCGACTACGACGTGACTGTCCGCGGGGCGGTCTCGATAGGACGGAGACTGATGGACCCGCTTGCAGAACTTGTCAAGATAGATCCGAAATCTCTGGGAGTCGGACAGTACCAGCATGATGTGGACCAGAACCTGCTAAAGGAAAAACTGGACAATACCGTGGAAAGTTGCGTGAACAGCGTTGGAGTCAACCTCAACACCGCCAGTCCTTATCTTCTGAGTTACGTATCCGGCATCGGACCGGCTCTTGCCGGGAACATCGTCGGCTACCGGACGGAACACGGAGCATACAGGTCCAGACAGGACCTGCTGAAAGTCAAGAGGCTTGGAGACAAGGCATTCGAACAGTGTGCCGGATTCCTGAGGATTCCCGGTGCAGAGAATCCGCTTGACAATTCGGCAGTACATCCGGAGTGTTACCATATCGTGGAAAGGATGGCTGCGGACCTGAATGTCAGCACCAGGGAACTGGTCGGGAATGCCAGCCTGTGCTCAGGTATCCGTGCCGAAAAATACGTCGAAGGAGAATTCGGACTGCCTACGATAAATGACATCATCAACGAGTTGAAAAAACCGGGAAGAGATCCGAGGGAAAATGCAAGGGAGTTCTCCTTTGCAGAAGACATACACACCATTGAGGACCTGGTGACAGGAATGGAACTGCCTGGAATCGTCACAAACATCACGGCCTTCGGCGCGTTTGTGGATATCGGCATCAAGCAGAACGGGCTGGTCCACATATCCAAGATGGGTGTCAAGGGGCTCTCCGACCCGTCGAAAGTCCTGAAACTGCATCAGCAGATCAAGGTCCGGGTCCTTGATGTGGATACCGACAGACAGCGGATTTCCCTCCAACTCATAAAATAAGGGAACGGAGCCGCATCCCAACTACAAACAGTTTCTCTAGCAGACCTTTGCTTGTGTCCCCCTTGTCCCAGATAGGTTTTCCGGAGATGTTCTCCGGGACATAAAAACTATTGAAACAAACCTGTATGAAGTAACCGGATGCGGGTGTCATTCGAGAGAGTATCGGATAAAATTTCGTTTAAAAGAATTTCCGTTTGAAATTCTTTTAAATTTCAGTTGTTTTTTT
>CALVAE010000040.1 GCA_944325465.1 uncultured Bacteroidales bacterium
TCCTTGATTTCAAAGGTAGGGAACTCGTCCTTGTTTATCCTCAAAAGGCCGTATATGCCGACTGCCACCAACAGGAACAGTATCAGATATACGATTCTCTTGTATCTGATTGTCCCTCTTATAAATCTTCCCTGACCGCGCATCACCTGACAATTTTCACTTCCATCCCGGAACTTACCTTCTGCGCCCCTTCGACAATAAGCAGGTCACCCTGCCCAAGTCCGGACAGGACAGTCACGCCCTGCCCCGAGAAATCTCCGGTACGGATTCCGGCCTTTTCAGCCTTTCCGTCCCTGACAATCCAGACATAATGGCCTTCGGTATCAGGCCTTACTACGGATGCGGGTATCACGATACCGTTATCGGCCCTGCCGACCGACACCTTGCACACCATACCGGGAAGAAGCCCGTCGACCTTTCCGACAGGAACAAGGGTACAGGTATAACAGTGTGACATAGCCGATGCGGAAATGCCTTTCACAGTCACCCTCCCTTCAAAACATCTGTTACCCAGAGCAGGGACACACACCCTGACCTGGTCTCCGACGGACATGGCGCCGATTTCCGATTCAGGCACCGGGAACTCTATTTCCGGAGAAGATATGTCCATCACCTGGACGACAGGCACGGCCATTTCAAGATCGACGCCTTCGTCCGCATATACCCTGCCTATGACTCCGCTGTACGGCGCCCTGAGAGTACAGTCATCCAGCGCCTTGTCCGCAGATGCTGCCGAAGCCTCAGCCTGGGCCAGCCTGGTCTTGACCTCTATCCACTTGACTTCCGCCATGCTGCCTTTCTCATAGACCGGCTGTGCCCTTCTGTAGCCGTCTCTGGCCTGCTCGAGAGTGGCGGCAGCCATATCCCTCATACTGATGACACTCTGGGAATTTATCCGGCCCAATTCCTCCCCTTCGTCGACAATCTGTCCTTCACGGACACCGAGAGAGACCAGTTTGCCCGCATACGGGCAGGAAATCACCGTACTCTTCGACGGCCTGACAGTACCTACGTACATATCCGAATCCATATTGTCAGTCACTCCTACGGTCATTACTTTCACAGCCACCGGCTCCTTCCCGACCGCACCGTCTTTCCTCGCAATCCGGCTGCCTGAACATCCCTGTACAAGCAGGACGACAATGACAGGGACGCAGGCGAAACGCATGCCCCTGAAAACGTTATTCTCCATATCCTGTCAGTTTTCCTTGGCCCAGCAACTGATATTGCTGTCCGTTATCTCATACTCCACCCCATCGTACGTATATGACCCTTCATACCTGATCCAGAACAGCAGGGCATCCGTGTACCTTTCCGCATATCCGCTGACCGTCACTGTCGCTTCCGGCAAGGCCGTATCGATAGGGTTCCCTGATACCACCGGTATCTGGAGCCTCCTTGTAAAAGGGGTCAGCGTCAAAGTTCTCCCGTCAGCCACGGCATTAAATGTCAGGACGCTGCCTCCGACTATATTCATCGCGACCATCATCTCTCCGGAACTCTTGTCCACTGTCACCACATCCAACTGGCCGTTTTCGTCCATCAGGGAAATGACCGTCTGCTCCGCTTCCGCATCATCAGCCGGCCTTACGGTAACCGTACCGCTTGTCTTGAAAGTATAATTGCCCTTGAACCTGGGCGCCCCTTCCTTTGTGCAGGCAACCGTCAGCAACAACACGGAAAACAGACCTGCACAGAATCTGAAAAACCTTTTCATAACCTTATTCTATTTTTGTCTCTTGTCCAGAAGATGCGGATTCCGGTAAATAAGGATCTCGACCATCGCCTCATACGTCGATTTGACGGCCTCCTTGTCATCCGTCACGAAAAACTGTATTTCAAGGCCTTTCAGGATGTTGACAAGCATCCTTGCAAACATGTCCGGATATACCCTGTCCGTAAAGATGCCCTCCTTGATTCCTTTCTCTCCTACCATCCTGAAATATCTGTACTCCCATTCATCGAAATCCTTACGTATCACCCTGACCATATCGACAACCTCGCTGTAGGCATGACGGATAATACTGTCCTTCATGTAATTGCTGTATATCGGCATCTTCAGCATACTTTCCATCCTGACCATCAGATACTCGGACAGGCGGTCCCCCTCATTTCCTGTGCAGTTTTCCTTCACTGCCTCCAGGTTCTTTTTTAGTTCCCTGAACTCATCTTCCATCACGCTCCTGTAGATGGACAGTTTGCTGTCAAAATGATAATAGACCGAAGCCTTGGCCTTGTGCGCCATCCTGGCTATCTGGTCCACAGAAGTTTTCTCATAGCCCAGCCGGGCGAACAGGTCTGAAGCCGATTCCTTTATATTCGACCTTACTCTTTCAGCATTTGTCATAAAACTATTACTTTTCGAACAAAATCGTTTTTGCGTACAAAATATATGCCGCAAATTGGCATATGTCATATCAAATGAACACTGAACCCTGACAAGGCAGGAATTTCGTCACAACAAAAAAGAACTGCGTCAAAATAGAAATTTTGGCGCAGCCTCTTTAGGTGTGTAAGAATTGATAAAATGAGGGTGAAACTACTTTACCGGGGTGAATTTCGCAACGAATCCGCCTCCCGGAGCAAGATGCACCCCAAGGCGGAATGTCTTGTTGTCTCCTGCCTTGAGGACATACTCGGACTTGCGGTAGTCTCGTCCCACCCTGTCTGCATTCACGCCATCGGTAAAGATTTCCACATTCCATTCCCCGTCTCCAAGAACCTGGAGGAGGTCCACTTCCATATCGCGGGCATCCCAGTTGGTCATGCCTCCGACATACCATACGTCTCCCTTTCTCTTGGCTATCGCAACATATTCGGCCACCTTGCCGTCAAGAGGAACTATCTCATCCCATACGGTAGGAACCTCTGAAATGAATTCCAGGCATTCAGGCTCCCTCATATAGTTGCTCGGAGAATCGCAGAGCATGGTCAGCGGAGAATTGAATACGATATATTCCGCCAACTGCCGGCATCTTGTCCCCTGGCTCATCGCCTCGCTGTAGACCGGACGGTAATTGCCGCTGGACGCATTGCGCATCGCTCCCTGGGTATAGTCCATCGACCCCGGCACCATCCTTATGAACGGAATCGTAACGTCATACGTAACCTGGTCGACATTGTCTCCGCTCCACTTCATCTGCTCCAGACCGTGTACTCCTTCATAATTGACCACATTCGGATATGTCCTGTCCAATCCGCAAGGCTTGTATGTGCCGTGGAAGTCGACGAGAAGATGGTATTTCGCCGCTGTCTCGGCCGCCCTGCGGTGGAAATCCACCATCATCTGGTCATCCCTGTCCATGAAATCAATCTTGAAGCCCTTGACGCCAAGATCGGAGAAATAACGGCAGACATTCTCCATATCCCTGTCGAATGCCCAGTAGCCGGCCCAGAGGATAATGCCCACATTACATTCACGACCGTATTCCACCAGTTCCTTAAGATCGATTTCAGGCACCACCTGCATAAGGTCAGCCTGACGATTCACCGCCCAGCCTTCATCAAGGATGACATATTCGATACCGTGCCTTGAAGCGAAATCGATATAGTATTTGTATGTATCATTGTTGATGCCCGTCTTGAAGTCGACATCAGTAAGATTCCAGTCGTTCCACCATTCCCATGCTACCTTTCCCGGACGCACCCAACTGTAGTCTGAACCTTCCGAGGCAGGAGTTGCCAGCCTGTAGGCCAGTCTGTTGGCGAGCAGATCCTTGTCTTCTGTGGAAACTGCGACTATTCTCCACGGGAAAGAGGTGGCCCCATCATATTTGGCGATATAGTCCTCCCTGCTCCTGACCACCATCTGGAGCATGTTATGGCCTCCCTGCTCCAACTCCTTCGGATACCGCGCATACCTGCCTTCCAGGGCAGTATCGCCGTCTCCGTTATAGAGATACATTCCCGGATAATTCATAAGGTCAGTCTCCATGATGCAGAGTTTGATGCCGTCTGAAGCCTCGACGAGCAGAGGAAGAAACGCAATACGGGCCTTGTCCCACTCCGAGGTCCTGATGTGGCTGTATGTATTCTCGAAAGAGTTGAAATACTGGGTCTCGAAATCATCAGAATAATCCCTCACATAAGGCACATACATCTGCCAGTCCTCGGGAAAGGCGAATGTAGCCTGCTCGGAAACGACCTTGAACGGAATCTTCGACCTGGACACGAACCTGTAGGCCACTCCGTCATCGAATGCCTTGAAAATCAGGTCACATTCCTTAAATCTGAAAGTCAGGGAATTATTGTCATCCTCGCTTCCCTTGGAAGCACGGAATTTTCCGGTGCCGTAAACTGTGCCGTCCTCCAGGGTCATCGACACTTCGGACGGTGTCACAAGGCAGGTTCCTCCATGGTAAAGGGACCAGGAAATCCTGTCTCCGGCAGTAATCTTCACCTCAAGGCCGCCGTCCGGAGAGGAAAGAGTGAAGTCCTTCGGCGCGGCGGACGCCCCGGTTGCAACCATGATTGCGGTTATCAGTACAAGTGTTTTTTTCATAATGGTATTTATTAAGGATTAAATGTTCATATTCCGAGTTTCTCCTTCATCGACCTCAGGATATCAAATGCCTGCAAAGGGGTCAGATTATTGATGTCCACATTGACAAGATCGTCCCTGAGGGAAGACAGGAGAGGATCATCCAACTGGAAAAAAGAGAGTTGGAGAGAACCGTCGCTTTCCACACGGCCTTCCCTGACATTGTGAGGACGTGTCATCCTGCCTTTCCCGACCTTTCCCTGCGCCTCCGGAACAGGCCGGCCCGCCCCGGTATTCCGGCAGGATCCCCCCGATGAGTTGTCTTCAAGAGCCTTGAGTGTCCTTTCCGCCGACTCGATGACCTGATGCGGCATACCGGCCAGCCTGGCCACGTGGATACCGAAACTGTGTGCTACGCCCCCCTCCTTCAACTTGCGGAGAAAGATGATGTTCTTCCCTACTTCCTTGACTTCTATATGATAATTCCTGACCCTGTCATATATGCCTTCAAGGTCATTCAGTTCGTGATAGTGGGTAGCGAACAGAGTCTTTGCCCCGTCACCGTATTCATGGATGTACTCGACTATGGCCCTTGCTATGGACATTCCGTCATAAGTGGATGTCCCCCTGCCTATTTCGTCCAGCAGCACAAGGGACCTTGCCGACAGATTGTGCAGGATCATCGATGTCTCCAGCATTTCCACCATGAAGGTGGATTCTCCCCTTGATATGTTGTCCGAGGCTCCGACCCTCGTGAAGATTTTGTCCAAGTATCCGATCCTGGCAGATGCAGCAGGGACGAAAGACCCCACCTGGGCCATAAGGGCAATCAACGCAGTCTGTCTGAGCAGGGCCGACTTGCCGGCCATGTTCGGACCCGTAAGTATGATTATCTGTCTGGTGCTGTTGTCAAGATAAACATCATTCGGGACGAATTCCTCTCCTGCTGCCATCATGGTCTCTATCACCGGATGCCGGCCTTGGCGGATATCAAGCACATGACTGTCATCCATCTCCGGACGGCAGTAGCGGTTTGAAACGGCAAGTTCCGCAAAGCCTGCAAGCACGTCAAGGCGCGCAAGGATCCGGCAGTTGGACTGGATTGCAGGAATGTTCTTCTGTATTTCCCCTATCAGTTCCGCATAAAGGCGGGATTCAAGCACGTATATCTTTTCTTCCGCCCCGAGTATCTTCTCTTCGTATTCTTTCAGTTCCTCAGTTATATACCTCTCCGCATTGACAAGGGTCTGCTTTCTTATCCATTCCGTCGGCACCTTGTCCTTGTGGGCGTTCCTGACCTCGATATAGTATCCGAAGACATTGTTGTAACTGATCTTCAGGGACGGGATTCCGGTCCTCTCGCTCTCCCTCTGCTGTATGCCGAGAAGGACTTCCTTGCTGTGGGCCGATATATTCCTGAGTTCGTCAAGTTCATCACTGACCCCTGACGCTATCACCTGCCCCTTGCCGATTGCCGAGGCAGGATCCGGATGCATTGTCCTTTTCAGCCGGTCCAGAAGTCCGGTACATCCGTCCAGACGTAACATCATGTCTTCCAGGGCCCGGACTCCGCTGTCCCTGCATATATCCATTATCGGAGCGGTCTGGTCAAGCCCCCGGGAAAGCTGCATCACTTCACGGGGGGCTATCCTGCCGGCAGCGGCCCTTGAGATGATCCTTTCCAGATCCCCGATATCGCCTATGTGTTCCTGCAGACGGCTCAAGTCATCCTTGTGGCTTACGAAATGGTCCACCACATCATATCTTGCATTCAGTTCCCCGAGATCCATGACGGGCATCGACAGCCAGGACCTGAGCAGCCGGGCCCCCATGGGAGACGAGCACCGGTCCATCACATCCACTAGCGAAGTGCCGTCCTTTCCTGCAGCGGAACTGAAAATCTCAAGGTTACGGAACGTAAACTGGTCCATCCAGACAAACTTCCCCTCATCTATCCTCGATATCGAGCAGATGTGCTTCAATCCCGTATGCTGGGTCTGTTCGAGATAGACAAGCAGTGCGCCTGCCGATGTCACCCCGAGCGGAAATCCGTCAATCGCATACCCTTTCAGAGAATCCACACCGAGCTGCCTTTTCAGTTTCTCGACAGAGGATTCGTAGACAAAGGCCCATTCTTCCAGGGTGGAGATATAATAATGGTCTCCGAAGCGTTCCTTCACACCTTTCTCATAGCCTCTGGGCACAAGAAGTTCCTTCGGCGCGAAAGACGAAAGGAGAGTGGCTATATAGTCGACGGACCCCTCCGCCACCTGGAAAGTTCCGGTCGAAATATCCAGAAATGCAGCCCCGCATCTGTCCTTGTCGAATGTCAGGCCTGCCAGATAATTGTGTTCCTTCTGCTCAAGGAGCTGGTCATTGAACGCTATTCCGGGAGTAACCAGTTCGGTCACCCCTCTTTTCACTATCTTTTTCGTGAGTTTGGGATCTTCCAACTGATCGCAGACAGCCACCTTATAGCCCGCCCTGACCAGTCTGGGAAGATAAAGGTCTATCGAATGATGGGGAAATCCCGCAAGAGGGACCGATGATGCGGACCCGTTCGCCCTTTTTGTAAGGACTATACCGAGCACCTTGCTGGTAATGAGAGCATCGTCAGCGAAGGTCTCATAAAAATCTCCTACCCTGAAAAGCAGTACGGCTTCCGGATACCGGGCCTTCACACTGAAATACTGCTTCATCAGCGGAGTCTCTGCTATCTTTTCTTCTTTCATATATGACGTCTGTCCGACGATACGGTCTTTTTTAATTCCATCACGGCACAACCGCGCAAATTTACAACAAATTTTTCTTACATTTGGCGGTCAAAATAATGAAAAGAGTACTGATAATATCATACTACTGGCCGCCTGCCGGAGGCTCGGGTGTCCAAAGATGGGTGAAATTCGCCAAATACCTGCCCGCCGAAGGATGGCAGCCGGTCATCTACACCCCGTCCAACCCGGAAATGCTCGCTGTCGACAAGACCCTGGCAGACGAGGTCCCTCCTGAAGCGGAGGTCATCAGGCGCCACATCTTCGAGCCATACAGCGCATACCGGCAGTTGCTCGGGAGAAAATCCGCCTCTGAAGGGGGCAGCGATGAAGTCAATCCGGTGAATTCACGCAACAAGACCCTGATGCAGAAAGCCCTTCTCTTCATTAGAGGGAATTTCTTCATTCCTGACCCGCGCTGTTTCTGGATACGGCCATCGGTGAAGTTCCTGAAAAAGTATCTGAAACGGCATCCGGTTGACATAATCGTCAGCACGGGGCCGCCGCACTCGATGCACCTGATAGCGATGAAACTATCCCGGGCTACAGGCCTGCCGTGGATCGCGGATTTCAGGGACCCCTGGACCAGGATGTTCTACTTCAAGCATCTTTCGCTCTCCGGCCCGGTCATCAGAATACACCGCCGGCTGGAAAAGCAGGTCCTTGACAGGGCGACGGCCATAATATCCGTCTCCCCTTCCGTACAGAAGGACTTCCGGTCAATGACAGATACCAGAGTCGAACTTATCACCAACGGGTATGACGAAAGCGACTTCGACAATGCTGTCGTGGAATCAGACGGTTACTTCAACATTACCCACACGGGACTCTTTGCCTCTGACGGCAACCCTCTGACACTGTGGAAAGTCCTTGCGGACAAATGCGCCTCCGACGTGGAATTCAGGCAGATGCTCCGCATAAGGCTCGCCGGCAAGACAGACCGGGAAATCCTGGAAGCCATAATGTCGGCAGGACTTGGAGAACATCTGAGGGACAACGGATACCAGCCGCATCCTGTTGCCGTCAAGGAGCAGAAAAGCGCTGCCGTCCTGCTGCTGCCGCTTCGCAAGGAGCCGGAATACAAGGCCGTACTTCCGGGAAAACTGTTTGAATACCTTGCTGCCGGAAAGCCGGTACTCGGCATCGGACAGTCCGACGGGGCGATGGCCGCAATCCTGAAAGAGGCAGGAGCGGGCACTGTCGCCGACTGGGATGACTACGGATCCATATCCGCATTCATCGACAGTTGCTGGCTGCATTTCAAGGCAGATGACCCTTATGTGCCGTCCGGAGACATTTCCGCCTTTTCAAGACGTGCATTAACGTCCAGGATGGCCGCCCTTATGGATGAACTGATTAAATTGAACCCAGATGAAAAATAACGGCAAGACACTGAAGGAGATACTGATATACGTGGGAATCGGGGCGCTTTTCCTGGTCCTGGCCTATGGATTCGTTCCGGACGTACTGTCAGGCAAGGTGCTCAACCAGTCCGACACATCCGCCTGGAAAGGGATGACCCATGAACTGTCTCAGCACAATGCGGCACATCCTGATGACAAGACCCTCTGGACCAATTCCATGTTCGGAGGGATGCCTACGGTATCCATGTATGACGAGTTCCACGGGGACTGGACCAATCCTCTGTACAAGGCTCTGATGACCGGGGCACGGCCGGCGAATTTCATTTTCATCTCCCTGATCGGAGGCTTCCTGCTGATGCTGGCATTCGGTGTCGACAGGTTCCTTGCCATTGCCGGAGCCATAGCCATCACTTTCTGCTCGTACAACCTGCAGATAATCCAGGTAGGCCACAACACCAAGATGCAGGCGATAGCATTCATGCCGTGGGTGCTTGCCGGACTGATATTCACCTACCATAGCGCAATGGCAGGACTGTCAGAATGGAAATCCGGAGGAAAGAAGGACTCCGCGCAGACCGGAGGATGGAAATCATGGCTGCCAAAAACGGTGCTCGGAGCCGTCCTGTTCGCCCTCGCGCTCAGTTTCCAGATCAAGGCCAACCATCCGCAGATAACATACTATCTGGCCATCATGATTTTCATCTACGCCATAGTCTGTCTTGTATGGCTATGCGCGGACAAAGGCCGGAGACATTCCCTCGGCAGGTTTCTTGCCGCATCCTCCCTACTTCTCGTAATAGGAGGGATAGGGATAGCGACCAACCTCAACAAACTGATTCCGACCTACAGATATGCAGAATACTCCATGCGCGGAGGGTCTGAACTCTCGCCTGATTCCGAAACACACAACGACGAAGGGCTTGACCTCGGCTATGCTACCGCCTGGTCATACGGAATAGAAGAGACTCCGAACCTGCTTATCCCGGATTTCAACGGAGGGGCGTCTTCAGGAGAACTTAAAGGCAGGAGTTCCGAGACATACAGGCTTCTGCAAAGGGCCGGTCAGACCGGCCTGGACCAGGTCATGAAGGCCCTTCCGCTATACTGGGGACCACAGCCTTTCACAGCCGGTCCGATGTATATGGGGGCGATAACGGTCTTCCTGTTCGTTCTCGGGCTTTGCCTGTACCGGGGCAAGGAGAAATGGTGGCTGCTCATAGCAACGGTTCTGGCCATACTGCTCGCCTGGGGAAGCCATCTCATGTGGTTCACCAGACTGTGGTTCGAATATGCCCCGCTGTACAACAAGTTCAGGACCGTCTCGATGGCCCTTGTCATTCTGCAGGTGACGCTTCCGGTGCTGGGATTCATTGTCCTTGACCGGATTTTCAGATATGAGTACGATATGAAGCGGATTCTCAGGTCCGTATCCGTAGCCTTCGCCGTGACTGCCGGATTCTGCTTCGTATTCATCCTGTTCCCCGGGCTTGCAGGGGACTTCAAAGGCGCCGCCGATGCAGGGATGCCGGAGATGCTGTCGGATGCACTGGCGGAAGACAGGCGCGGACTGCTGGTATCGGATGCCAGACGTTCGTTCATCCTGATCTCGCTTACAGCCGCCCTTCTGGCCTTCCTTTTCCTGTCCGGACGGCTCTCGCCTGCAGCCAGAAAAAACATTGCGGCGGCAGCAATCTGCCTGTTGGTACTTTTCGATCTCTGGGGTGTCGGCAAGAGATATCTCAACAGCGGACACTTCGTCACGAAAAAAGATTTCAGCGGACAGTTCGCACAGAGACCGGTGGACAAGATGATACTGGAAGACCCTGACCCGGATTACAGGGTACTTGACATCAGCGTCAATACGTTCAACGATGCTTTCCCGAGTTACTGGCACAGATGCATAGGCGGATACAGCCCTGCAAAACTGCAGCGTTACCAGGATCTCATAGAAAGGTATATCACTCCTGAAATCAATGATGTGATCGGAACCGTCAACGAACAGCAGACCGTACAGGGGACAGAAGAGAACCTGCCTTATCTGCCTGCTGTCTCGATGCTCAACGGCAAATACATAATTGTCGGGAAGGACCATGCTCCGGTGACAAATAAATATGCCTTCGGGAATGCCTGGTTTGTAGACAGTTTCATACCGGCTGACACACCGGATGACGAAATAACCCTTCTGGGTCAGACAGACCTGCATACGACTGCGGTTATCGGAGACGATTTCAGTTGGGCACGTGACGCCTTCCCTGTCATTCTGAGCGACAGCGAAGAATCTGATTTCATCCAGTTGACCCATTACGCCCCTAATGAACTGAGATACAGTTACAGGACCAGCCGTGAACGGGCTGTCATATTCAGCGAAATCTACTATCCGTCCGGATGGACGCTCACCTGCAGCCCTCAGGGAGGAACAGGCTCTTCATCCGAACTTCCTCTGTTCCGGGCCGACTGGCTCCTGAGAGGCGCAATCCTTCCGGCCGGAGAAGGAGAACTCGTAATGCGGTTCGACCCGCCGTCCTACAAGACAGGAGAGACTCTTTCAAGAGCATCATCCGTAACGCTGCTCATCCTCCTTTTCCTCTCGGCCGGAGGCCTTGCCCTTGCCGGCCGTAAAAGGAACGGCTGACCGTCATCCTGAGTGACAACGAAGGATCTTATACACTATACCATGCCAACACCCCGAATCATCATAGCCATATCCCTCCTTGCCGCAATCCTCTGCAGTTGCCGTCACAAGACAGAGACAGGGACATACGGAATGGAAACGGTCATCTCCGAACAAAGGGACGGATATGCATGCCATCTGATCGAATTCGATACGGAGCCCGGAGAACGGATACGCGGATACCTTCTGGTTCCCGACCGGGCTTCAGCCACCTGCAAGGTACCTGCCGTCGTAATGCTGCATGACCACGGAGCCCGATTCGACATCGGCAAGGAGAAACTGGTCAGGCCGATACAGGCGGAAACGGCATCCTGTACCGTTCCCGGACACATCGCAAAGTCCGCGGAACAATGGGCCGGCAAATATTTCGACGGTATCTTCTTCGGAGACCTGCTGGCATCCGAGGGATTCGCCGTTATAGTGGCAGATGCCCTCTACTGGGGAGAACGGTCATCACCGGAAGCCAGGGAATGGTCAAGGCTGACTTTCGGAGACACCTCCGGACCGGAGCGAAAGGATTCCCTCAAACAGAAAATCCGAAATCTGAAGCAGACCGTCTATGAAGGACAACGGGATGTTTATGCCGGATTTGAAGACAAGGGAGACTGTTGGGCAGAAAAAATACTGAGGGATGACATTGCCACCGCCGGACTCATCTCGTCCATGCCGTTTGTGGACACTTCCCGCGTCCATGCTTTCGGATTTTCGATGGGAGCACACCGATGCTGGCTCCTGAGCGCTTTCTGTGACAGGATAAAACGCGGGGCTGCAGTCTGCTGGATGACAGAGAAACAGTCATACGACAGCGACAATGCCTCTGACCTTTCAATGCGGATCCCTTCCATGAGAGACACAATGGATTTCCCGGATATAGCGCGGCTGACCAGGCCGAAACCGATGCTGTTCATCAACGGGGCGGAAGACCCCCTCTTCCCGAAAGAGACCGTACGGAAAGCGTTCAACAGGATGCAGGCAGAATACTCCGGCTGCCCTCCCGGCACGCTAAGGACATATTTTGTCCCGGGAGGCCATCATTGCGGCACGGCAGTCCAGGACAGTGTCCTGCAATTCTTCTCCGACATCGCCGTGCGGCGGAAATAGAAAAATCCATACGTATGTAGGAGAGTTTTCATATCTTTGCAACTGAACGGGTTAACCTCAACACAAACGGACAATGGAAAATATGAAAGGATTGCGTTACCTGATGGCTGTTCCGGCATTCTGCGCGATGCTGGTGGCAGGATTTGCATTTATGTCATGTTCCGGGACCGGTCTGGCGCCGACACAGGGACAAAGCGGAGAAGACGGCGGTTATGGAGACACTCTGCGCATTGTGGATCTCGGGTTGAACGTCTATTGGGCCGACCGGAATGTGGATGCGGATTCCCCGTACGCCGCAGGAATATATATGGGATCCGAAGGTCTTGAACAGGCAACATCATTGTGGAATCTGATAGAATATGTAAAATCATCCACCGGCCGCAACTACTGGACACTCCCTTCCTGGGAAGACGTACAGGAACTTTACGACCACTGCACGTTTGAGGAAATGTATGCCGATGACGGGATGACCAAAGTCATGCGGGTCACCGGCCCGAACGGCAACTGCATCTATCTGCCTTTGGCCGGGAAATCCCGTCTAAAAGAATATTCGGACGTGAATTCCGTCGGCTATTACATTTATCAGTATTCTCCCGGAAACCTGACCGGAAAATGGCGCATTTTCAACGGGAACAAAAGTTCATACCAGTACATCTGCTCAAGTCCGATCCGTCCCATAGCCTACAAGGATGAAAAGGTATCATGGGAAGATTATTTCGGCAAGGTCCCTACGGAAGAAGAGGCGGTAGACCTCGGACTTTCAGTGAAATGGGCACCGTGGAACATAGGCTCCGACAGACCTGAAATATACGGAGGATTCTACGGCTGGGGTGACCCTACGGGAAAACTGCATTCCGAAAATCCCGATGACTATCCGATAAAGGACGAACCCGGCACAATCAGCATCAAGGACCTGGCCATGGCAAAATGGGGAATAAACTGGCACACCCCTACAAAGGAACAGATGGAAGAACTGATAAACGGATGCACCTGGGAGTGGACACAGATGACCGGCACCAGGGGTTATCGTGTGACAGGACCTAACGGAAACTCCATTTTCCTGCCTGCCGGAGGCCATCGGCAAGGCGAAAGCAGGAAATTTCCCGAATCAGAAGGATATTACTGGACATCAACAAGAGAGCCAAGCAAATACGGCGTGACAATGGACTACTCCAGCCTGTTCTTCACCCGTGAAAGCATTTCAATTCATGACATTTCAGACCAATGGATGGGCAAGAGCATACGTCCGGTCTACATTCCCCGCTAAGTCCTACAATCTCCAGCGGTCCTGCCACCTGATTCTGAACACACCGTCCTCAAACTCTACAGGAAGCCAGATATAACGTCCGTCAACAGGATTTTCCGGATTCCACCGGTCTCCCATATAGACGTACCTGTCCTTACCCGGCAACTTGAGGATATAAGTACTTTGGGACCGGAAAGTCGTGTTGCTGTCCGCGCCGACACACGGGTTTCCCAATTCCTGCCATGGACCCAGGATTGATTCAGCCACAGCGGATCTGGCGGCATTCGGAGCCCAGCCGGTACAACCGGACATCATGAGATAGTATTTCCCGTCCCGCTTGAACATTGCCGGAGCCTCCATGAACCTTCCGGGAAACAATCTTACATATCGTCCCGTATGGGAAAGATAGTCATCAGACAATTCCGAAATATGCAATGTGCTGTTTTCCTCCGAAGAATATATATGCCATGCCGTTCCGTCATCATCCACGAACAATGTCATATCCCTTGCCATCTGTCCGGATGAAAAATCCCTTCCGAGAATATTCAGGGAATCCGGATGTGCCGGAAGCGATCCCCCGTCAAATGCCATTCCATCTGTCCTGTCCGGTCCGTAATGACACTCCTGAACATTGACCGGCCAATACCCCTTGTCTGGCCTGACTGCCTCCACAAACCTATACGGCCCCGTGACGGAATCCGCTACCGCTACCCCGCTGAGTGCCCCCGAATAGCCTCTCCCTTTCGGTTCCAGATGAAACCACATCACGAAATGCCCGTATTTCTCATTGAAAATTACCTTCGGCCTCTCTATTATGCAGCCCTTTTCAATAGGACTGCCCGAACCTTCCGGAGCGACCGGCAACACGATACCCCTGTCCTGCCAGTCAGTCAGGTTACGGGAAGAATAGCAATGTACCCCCACCTGGGCTAGATTTCCGGACGGGCCTTCCGTCTTGTGCTCTCCAAACCAATAATATTCCCCATCATGGAACAGGATTCCCCCTCCATGCGCATTGATGACATTGCCGTTGTCATCAGTCCATACCGTGCCCGGAGATATCGTCCTGCACCCCACAAGACAGACAAACATCAGTATCCCTGTCAATAATTTCTGTAAGAGGTCCATATTCATGCCGATTAATCATTGTCTGTAAATAATACCGTAAGCCTCCTGAAAACTGCAAAATAATCATTTTATTTTAAACTTCACAAATAAGTGAAAATAATACCCGTCTCGCTTTTCGGCGGTGGGATGCGTGCCACCTGAAACAGCAAGCCGGGCACATAACCTGTCCGGGACAAGCTGAAAAGCATCCGGTTAACAGGAACACTATCATATACTGAACCGTTACTTTATCTCATAAAAAAATCATAGATAAAGTAGTAACTCGAAATTATGCCGTATTGGTGAATTTATACTTTTACTCAAATATTTTATGAGATAAAGTATAAACTCACTCCCTGGAATTTGGCGGATACATATAGATTGGGGATCTTTGCGGAAACGGAAATATTATGCAGGACAGACTGGTTTCACGAAACAGGGAATGTGACGAACTGCAGCGGTGTCTGGAATCAGACCGCTCAGAATTTGTCATTATCAGCGGACGGAGACGTATAGGCAAAACATATCTCATAGACAAGTTCTTCAACTATAAATATGATTTCACCATTGTCGGCGTGCACAACACTCCGGCTTCGGTGCAGATACAGAATTTCATGAGGGCGATCAAGCGTCATTCGAAGAAAAGGCAACCGAAAGCCGAAACATGGTATGATGCTTTCAACGCGCTTGAAGATTATCTGGAGACATTGCCTCCTGACCGGAAAAAGGTCATATTCATTGATGAAATGCCGTGGATGGATACGCAGAGGTCGAATTTTGTCAATGCCCTGTTCAGCAATGCCGACACATATATATCAATAGTCAAGTTATTGTCGGAGAACAAGTCCGGACTGCCAGTGCGCCTGTATGTATGACCTTTCGAGCAGAGCGTCGAAAAGCACGGCCGCATGGCGGATGTTATTCACATGGATTCGGAAGCCCTCCTTGCAAGCAAAAAGAGTTTCCATATCCTCCATACGAACCGTAGGGACACAGAACAGATGATAAGTATTGGCGCAAGCCACAATACCTGTCATCTGTTCCTTTGAAAAATTACACTCGAATGAAAGTGAAGTTGCGGTCGCCATTGGATCCGCATCATACGCAAATGCCGGGCTATTTATTTCAGATGTGTCATACCTCCTTTTCAGTTCCATGCAATCATCCAATGAGAATGCTCCTGCAGAGAAAATTTGCC
>CALVAE010000041.1 GCA_944325465.1 uncultured Bacteroidales bacterium
TTATGTCTCAACTGTATACGGGACAGATCATCTCTATAGAAATTATCATACAGACCTGCCATTCCCTTATCAGCAAGACTCTCTGTAGTCCACATGTTGGCACTGGCTATCTGATTGGCCGGAGCGATATCAAGCATATCGGCACAAGACACCAGAGTAAGGACAGAGAGCAGTATAATCAGTATCTTATTGTATTTCATCATGTTTTCCTCCATCAGTTAAAATGTTACCTGCGCCCCTACGGAAATCTGTCTCATAAGCGGATAACCGATTGTCCCTCCAAGTTCGGGATCCATTCCTGGAAATGAAGTTATGGTAAGCAGATTCTCTCCGGATACATAGAACCTGAGTTGTTTGACAAAGAACTTCCTGGTTATGTTCTCCGGAAGAGTATATCCCAACTGGACATTCTTCAATTTCATATAGTCACCCTTGTATTCATAAAAATCGCTCTGTTCCCTGTTCCTGTCATCTCCGGAATAAAGACGCGGATACGTTCCCCAGATATTAGTCCGTGGATCCGTAGGATTTTCCGGATCATAGAAATAGTGGTCATCCGCTATTCTCTGGCTCAACGCATATCCCCAGGTACAATTGGTAGCATTATAATAGTTGGTATTCCAGAAAATGTAATAGTCGAACGCCCCTGTCCAAAGCATACTGAAATCTATGCCTTTCCATGAAAATCCCAGGCTGATTCCAAGATTGTATGCCGGAGTCGAACTCTTGCCATTGAAATCCATATCGTATGAGTTCCCGTAATTCCTGTCTCCGTTTGTATCGGCATAGATGAAATCGCCGTACCACAACTGGTCCTTGCTGACAGTTGTCACTCCGTTGAAACTGTACCCGGACTCTATCATTGCCCTGACCCACTGCATATCCGTTTCTGTACGGATGATTCCGTCAACCGGACCGGCATTGACATCCACCTGGCCTCCGGTATAGCCTATTCCGGTTCCTCTGTATCTCTGATAGATATAGTGTTCTCCTATTTCATGGCCCTCCATAAGTTTACCCGGAGATGACCAATTTTCCGACACATCAGACAGGTTCGTATAATAATTGCCTGACTCGTCATAGCCTCTGGAAAGTTGTCCCTTGAAAGAGGTAACCTTGTTTCTGTTATAGGAGAAATTCACTCCGGCATAATAGTAAAAATCATCTCCTATAGTATCTTTCCAATTGAGAGACAGTTCGATACCCTGATTCCACATGCTTCCGAGATTGGAAGGCACCTGAGTAAAGTTACCCATTGTGAGATAAGTGCTCGGAGTAAAGAGGATATCGGTCGTATTTTTGTGATAATAATCTACTTCAGCAGTAAGACGGTCATTGAAGAATCCTGCATCGATACCGATATCTGTAGTAGTAGTAGTCTCCCATTTGAGATTGATATTGCTCATCGACTTGATAAACAGTGAAGTGGCATTGGATGCATCGACAACCACCTGTCCCGTATTGTATGTCGCCTGCCATGCGAAATTGCCTATCCCCAGATTATTGCCTGTCTGCCCCCAGGAAGCCCTGAGTTTAAGGTTGGAAAGCCATGATCTTGTATTTTCCATAAACGGTTCCTCATGAATTTTCCACCCTGCCGAAAAGGACGGGAAGAATCCGTATCTGCTGTTTGTACCGAACCTGGAAGACCCGTCAGCCCTGAAATTCGCCTCGAACAGATAACGGTCCTTATAGGCATAATTCACCCTTGCAAAATACGACCGGAGTCCCCAGCCTGTTTTTGTAGTATACGAAGCATCGAACAGAGTGGAATAGGTCCCTCCTTCATTCATTGTCCAGTCCGTTGCTCCCTGCTTGCGGACCTGATATGCCCATGTCCTGTATTCGCTTGCAGAATATCCGAGGATCGCACCGAATGTATGATCCCCGAAAGTGCCATCATACCTGACCAGAAGATCCGTAGACATCCTGTAATCCCTGTATGTACGATCAGTCACCATCGCCCTTGAGAGGTCTGATAAAGAATATCTCGTATCCGTCACATAATCCCAGAATCCGTTTTCCCTGCTATAGGTATGATTCAATCCGAATGTCGGGGCATAATTGAATGTACCTTCTATGCTGAGTCCCTTGTATGGACGTATCTTGGCATAGAGAGTTCCGTTGATTCTCCAGGTATGCTTTGTACCGTCGCTTCCTGCCATCTGGCCGAAAATATTGTTGGCATTCGGACTTTCTTCATTGTTTGCAGGACGCCCCCATGCATTCTCGCTACCGGGATACACACCAGGCGTTGTCTGATACAGATAACTGAATCCGTTCCTTATATTAGCCGTACCATCCGACTGGAATTGTCCGTATATCTTTGTCCCTATCGTAAACCATTTCAGGACATCCGCTTCCAGGTTCGCCCTGAAATTCGCCCTTTTGGAGGAAGAATCAAGGTTGAAACGGTTCATTACACCTTCATTATCCAGATATCCTGCGGAAATCAAATATCTTACTGTCCTACTTCCTCCTGAAATACTGAGATTGTGTTCCTGCGAATATCCATTCTGGAAAATCTCATCGAACCAGTTGGTATTGGGATAGGCAACATAATTGGGAACTCCATACTCGTTGAGCCCGTAAGGATTCGCAGCAGCCTCTTTCCATGCATCTATATTGGCCTGGGAGAAACGCCGCGCGGAACCTGCGTTATCACAGCCTTCGTTGAAAAGTTCCATATAGGTCGCATAGTCCTGGACCCAGTCCAGTTCGTTGTACGGCATCTGGAAAATACCTTTATACGAATAACTTACTCGTGGCCTCTCTTCCGTACCGGACTTCGTGGTAATCAGGATTACGCCGTTTGCCGCACGGGTACCGTATATTGCTGTCGATGCGGCGTCCTTCAGAATGGAAATGGATTCTATGTCGTTAGGATTGACATTATCCATATTCCATTCTATTCCATCGACAAGGACAAGAGGAGCACTGGCATCCACATTACTATTGACAGTGAAAGAACCGACTCCCCTGATGCGAATTCGGGTGGCATCATCCAGCCCTGGCTGTCCGGAAGTCTGCATTACCGACATGCCAGGAGCCAAACCGGCAAGAGCAGCGGACGTATTGACGATAGGACGGCCTTCAGCCAGATCTCCGAAATCGATTGAAGTCACCGCCCCGGTAATATTGGCCTTCCTCTGCGTACCGTAACCGACAACCACGACCTCCTCCAACTGTTCAACGTCCTCCCGCATTGTTATATTGATAATATTGCCCGTACGCACAGGTATAATTTCAGTCCTGTAACCAAGACATGAAAATACGAGAGATGAATTCTCCGTATCCCTCACTGTCAGGGCCCAGTTACCGTCCATATCTGTCTGGGTACCATTCAGGGTCCCTTCAACCATCACGGTTACACCGATCAGAGGCTCCCCGGAAACATCCGTAACATGACCTGACAAATTTCTAGGACCATCCTCCTGCCGTCCGGGCACAGGTGTGTCGTTCACCGTATCGGGAGCCGACAGAGCCACCACCTGATCAAGTATCTTCCAGGTTATTCCGGTCCCGTCGAGTACATATCCGAGAAGATTTTCGAGAGACTCATCAACAGCATTCACATTCACAGATGACAGAGTGATGTCCTCCATTGAAGTACCATACGAGAAAGTCACCCCCGTCTGATTTGTAAATTCATCAAGCACCTGCTTGAGAGGAGCATTGTCAAATGACATTTTCAGGCTATATTCCTGTTGTGAAATCGGCATTGCAGACATGGATATCATTCCAGCCGCAAACGCCAACGCAAACAGAAAGACTGCCTTCAGTAAAAAAAGCGTTTTTACTCTCATATTGGTCAAACAGTTCAATAATTAGTGTTACTTGTATCCAATTCTGTGGTTCTGCAGCCCCACAGGACTATTCTATACTGAATTTCATATCCTTGCAGACAAACTCCAGCATATCGAGGATATCCCCGACATTACTGTCCTTCTGGAAACTGAAATTATATGTGGCTCCCTTGTCTTCCCCATCCGTGACTATCTTCACTCCGTACATTTCCGAAATCTCCGACACGATTTCCCTTATCGTTGCCGCTTTCAATGAGACCGCTCCATAATGTCTCATCAGCATGTCTCCGACATATATATCATTGATTTCAAGCGATTCTTCCTCCGTATCGAATACCGCCTGCTGGCCGGGACGCAAACGGACAAGATTGACTCCGTCCAGGTTCTGCATTGCCACGGACCCTTGAGCCAGGGAGACATCCGGATTACGGTCACCCGGGAAATTCCTGACATTGAACACTGTCCCGAGCACCTTTATCCTGAAACTCTCGGTAGTCACTATAAACGGACATCCTGGATTATGATACACATCGAAATACGCCTCACCGCTCAACGAGACATTCCTTTCATCCGTATTGAACGACCTGTCGAAAGACAGTTCCGTACCCGGATTGAGCCACACCTGTGTCCC
>CALVAE010000042.1 GCA_944325465.1 uncultured Bacteroidales bacterium
TCGCTGCCCATCTGCCTCTTTTCCCGTCCAGAAACAGTTCGGTGTAGCCTCTGTTGAAGGTCTTGTCAAGATCAGGGACGAAACCTCCGGTTACTTTTCCGTAGGATGCCCTGCAGTACCGGCCTCCTGACTTTGCGATAATCCGGTCCAGTGCCATCGAGTAGGCCCGGACGGTGTTTTTCACATACGACATGTTCTTCAGCCTGCCTTCTATCTTGAAGGACATTACTCCTGCATCGGCAAGTTCTTCCAGCCTTTCAATCAGATTATAGTCCTTAAGGGAAAGCAGGGCCTTGTCTTTCACCAGGATTTTCCCTTCCCGGTCCGTAAGGTCGTATCTGGAGCGGCATGCCTGGATACAGGCACCCCTGTTGGCGCTTCGTCCCGCTATCTTTTCCGACAGATAGCATTGGCCGCTGTAGCAGACGCACAGGGCGCCGTGGACGAAAAATTCGATTTCGCAGTCCACGGCCGAAGCGATTTCCCGTATCTGTTTCAGAGACATCTCCCGTTCCAGCACTATTCTGCTGAAACCGATGGCTTCCAGTTCCCTGGCCCGTGCTGCCGTTCTGATGGAACATTGGGTCGATGCGTGCAGTGCGGGCGGACTGCCGGTGGAGCCTCCCCGTTTCCCGTCATCAGTCCTGAACATTTCCGCAATGGCCATGTCTTGGACGATGATAGCGTCGGCTCCGGCTTCCTGCAGGTCCTCCAGCATTTTCCGGACGTCTTCCAGTTCGTTGTCGTAGATGATGGTATTGAGGGTTATGAATACCTTTGCCCCGAACAGGTGTGCGTATCTGCAGAGGCCGGCTATGTCGCTGATCTCATTTCCTGCCGCCTGTCTTGCCCCGAACCTGGGACCCGCTATATATACGGCATCGGCACCGCAGTCTATTGCCGCGATGCCGATTTCAGCGTTTCTTGCCGGAGCAAGAAGTTCCAGTTTCCTCATTCCCTCGGAAGATTACTGCTGGAGAGCCTTGATCTGCTCCTGAGCCTGTGTTCCGTACTGAGGGTCGGAAGCGACCTTCTGATAGTATTCAAGGGCTTTTTCCTTGTTGCCTGCCTGCTGGTAAAGGACGGCGATGGTAAATGTATAGGCATTTACGTTTCTGGCCTTAGGCATGGAAATGTATTTCTCGAAATATGAGATTGCAGAAGCGTTGTCATTGAGTTTCTGTGCGGAATTGGCTGCTATCAGATAGGTGTTGGCGTTGCTGTCAACGTATGAGATGGACTTCTCCGCAGCCTGGATGGCTTCTGTATATTTCTTTGCCTTGTAATAGGAATTGGCCACCCTCAGATAGAGGTTTGCAAGCTGTTTGGTTGCGTCTGAACTTTCCCCGAGTTCGCCTGCCTTTGTATATGCGGCTTCCGCTTCGGCTATCTTTCCTGAAGAAGCGTATGCGCTTCCCAGCAGAAGGTATGCCCTGCCGTTTTCAGGATCGGCTGCAATCGCGTCATTGTATGCGGTGACTGCATTGGCGAAATCCTTGGCCTGCAGAAGGTCATTCGCTTTCTGAAGCAGTACCTGAAGAACGAGTTCGTTGGCTTCCGTCTCGGTTTCTGCATTGCCGTATTCCTTGGCGACGGCAGCAGCGTCCTTGAGCCCTGTTATGGCAGTGTCATAATTCTTGTTCTTGATAAGATCCTTGGCAATGGATAGCATCACGCCCGGTATGACGTTCTTGCAGTTGGTGACTACGTCCTTGCCTGCGTCCCCGCAAGCCTCGGCCATTGTCAATGCCTGCTTGAATGAGTCGAGTGCCGTCGTGTTGTCTCCCATCTGGAGTGACATCACTCCGTTGTTGTAGGTATTGGTTGCCTGTTCCAGATCCTGCGCGGAAACTGCGCCTGCGGCGAATATGGCCGCAATAGCCATAAGAATGATTTTTTTCATTGTATATAAATTTTAGTAAGTAATCTATGGAAGGAGGATGGGTAGGTTTGTATCCATATCTCATAGCCAACTCACAAATTTAGCAAAAATTGTTTTAATTTTGCAATAAAATATATGGGAAGAGTATATCATATCATGTTTACGGCGGTGTTCATTGCATGGGCTGCCGTCGTTTCCGCGGCGACTGTCCTTCCGCCGAAACTGCCGCAGGATCCTGCCGTTTCCACGGGAGTGCTTCCGAACGGTGTCCGTTATTATATAGTGTCGAATCCGTCCGAAAAAGGCATGGCGGAGTTCGCTATGGTCAGAAAAGGAGGGACGGATGAAAAGGATTCCCTATACGCCGGTGCCGTATTGCAGGCCCGTGCTTCGGTCACTGATATTCCCCGGTTCCCGTCGGTTACGGCAAGGGGGTATGCCGCAAGATACGGGGCTTCGTCTTCCATGTGCAGGAGACAGGTCCCGGTCAGTGTGAGGGTGGCGGATGATGCCGTGATTTACCGTTTCGGGACTTTCCCGGTCGCAGGAAGGGAGAGCGTGATCGATTCGACTGTCCTGGTGATGTTCTCCATTATGGAGAGACTCGACAGGAGCGGACCGCCTGCCGAAAGCGCGGTCATAGTATCCGGAGATGTCGGGAAGGATGCAGTGTTGTCGAAGATGAAGATGCTCTCTCTGGTCGTGCCTGCCGTAAAGTCCTTTCCGCAGCAGGAGGATTCCGCATACGTTTGGAAGGATACCGACACGGTCAGGGTCCGTGTGCGGACGGATACATCCGCAGCCGTTACCAGGATTTCGATGACCTATTCCTCTCCGAGGGTTCCGCGGGAATATATCGGGACTGCTGTCCCTGCCGTTTCCTCCCACATGACAGGCATCCTGGACAATGTAATCAGGAAGAGGCTCTTTGCCGAGATGGAACGCTACTATATTCCGGTTTCCGACATCCGTTGCCGGTATGTCGCTAGCAAGGACTGGGGCAGGGATGAGGAATATACGGTTTCGGTCACAACCGACAACCGGTTCGCGGAAGATGCTCTGGAAGTCCTGTTTTCGGTCATAGCCGACCTGGACCTAAACGGGGCAAGGGAGAGGGAATATGCCGGGGCGAGGAACGAGTACCTCGTGCAGCAGTACAGGAATACTTTCAATCCGGTCATATGCAATTCGGAATATGTCGATGACTGCATATCTTCATTCCTGTACGGCTCGGCCATAGTGTCGGCAAAGGAGAGGTTCCGCTTCCTGGTGAGGGGCAGACTGGCTGATTCCACCAGGACAAGGCTTTTCAACAATTTCGTGACCGAACTTCTGGACAGCACGCGCAACATGACGGTTTCCGTGACTACCGCCTCAACTGCCGTTACCGACGGCAGGATCAGGGAAATCCTGTCGGGAGCCTGGAAAAATGCGGCTTTTGGGGACACCCTTACGTCGTATTCAGTCAATCTCAGTGATTCGCTGGCGCTTGCGGACGCCCCTCCTGAAAAACTGAAAGTGGAGCGGACAGTCAGGGAACCGGTTTCGGGCGGGACGTTATGGACCTTTTCCAACGGAATCAAAGTAGTCTACAAAAGAATGGATACCGGGGGACTCTTCTATTATGACCTGATGATAAGGGGAGGGTTCTCCGCCGTGAAGGACCTCAGGAGAGGGGAAGGGGCATTCTATTCGGATATCCTTGAAACCTATGATATTGCAGGTCTGAGAAGCGAGGACTTCAATGACCTGATGCTTTCAGGAGGGATTACCATGTCCAGTGAAGTGTCCGTTTCCGATATGAACATCTTCGGGATGGCGCCGAGACCGTCGCTGACTCTTCTCCTGAAATGTCTCAGGTCCGTCGCCAATGAAAGGACTGTCAACAAGGATGTGTTTGCCTATTATGCGATGTGCGAAAGACTCCGGCTGAAATCCAGGGAAGGGTCGATATCGGACCGTAAGGCGGCGATTGACAGCCTGATGTGTCCGTCCTACCATTATTCGAGGGACAAGTCTGCGGAAAATCTGCATCCTGATTCCGCGGAAAAGGCCATGCAACTGTTCGATTCCCATTTTTCAAGGGCCAACGACGGGGTGCTTATCATAGTCGGGGATATGGAAGAGACGGCAATGCGCAGGTTTCTCCAGAAAAACCTGGCCGGGTTCAGGACGGAACCAATGTCCGCTGCAAGAATCCGTCTGCCGTACCAGCCTATTTCCGGGTGGACCACCCATATAGTCGAAGGCAGGAGGCAGAGTCTGGATGTAGCCATGTCCGCACAGTTGCAGTTCAGTGCGGGGAATTACATGGCGATGAAAGTCGCGTCACTGGTACTGGAATCTGAACTGAACAGGAAATTCTGCGGATCGGGAGCCTATGCAAGGGTTTTCTGCGAGTTCTCCGGCTATCCGCAGGAGAGGGTCAATTTCCTTGTCTCCGTCTTCAATATGGATACTTCGCTTCTTCCGCTGGATGAACGCTTTAAGGACCCTCTCGTATTGTTGTATGATGTCAGGGCAGTGCTGTCCGCACTGTCCGACCAGGGAGTGCCTGATGACAGGGTAAGGGTATGCAGGGATATTGTCAAGAACGAAATCCTGTCCCTTCAGACCGCTCCGTGGTATTGGGTGGATGTCGTGACATCCCGTTTTACCGACGGCAAGGACCTGAATTCCGGATATGCCGGAAAAGTGGATTCGGTCACTCCGGAAAAAGTAAGGGAACTGATATCGGTATTGTCATCGGGAAGCAGGGTAGAATATGTAGTAAGATAACGGAATTATGAAGAAAGGACAGATGCCGTCGATAATCCAGATAGATGACTGTCTGGTCTCATCGGAAATACTGACGGAATATTTTTCATGTGATTACGGAAAATGCAAGGGCTGCTGCTGCATTATAGGCGACAGCGGGGCGCCTTTGGAAGAAAACGAACCTGAAGCCATAGAGAAGAACTACGCTGTCTTCTCTCCTCTCATGCGGGAGCAGGGACGGCAGGCGGTGGAGGAAAAGGGATTCTTCGAAATAGACCCGGACGGGGATATGGTCACCCCTCTCGTGCCCGGAAGCGAAGAATGCGCCTATACGTGTTTCGGTGAAGACGGGAGTTGCTTCTGTGCAATGGAGAGGAAGTGGTTCCAGGGAGAAGGTGATTTCCGCAAGCCGATATCCTGCTGGCTCTATCCCATCAGGGTGTCTGTCCTGTCAAACGGCATGAAAGCCCTTAACCTTCACAGATGGGAAATCTGCAAGGACGCCTTTGAGAAAGGCAGGAAAGAGAATGTCAGGGTATTCGAATTCCTGGAAGAGCCTATTATCCGTTATTTTGGAGAAGAGTTCTTTCAAGCCCTGAAGCAATGCGCAGGACATCTTTTCTGAGCCCTTCGACATTTATCCCTCCTTCTGTGGAGGTGACGGTGATCCTGTCTTCGTACATTCTTGACAGGCGGCTTACGGAACCGTTGTGCCTGAATGTCATGAGCCCGGGTTTCGCTTTCTCCAGACTGTAATAGTGCGATTCCATGAATTGCTTTATCACTGTCCTGTTCCCGTCCCAGTCCCCTTCAGTAGTGACGTTCCTGCTGACATAGCCTATCTTGGGGTAGACTGCGGCCACGGCGGCGAACAGGACGGCAATCTGCCAGAGTGCATCGTAACCGTTGCGGAACATCGTGTCGATGTCAGGTTCTATGGCATTGATCAGGACCAGCAAGGTCATTATTATGACTATCAGGACAGACAGATAGATAAAGTATTTTACAGATCTTATGAAATATTTCATCATCCGGATTTTTGGGGTTATATGCGCAAAGATAGCAGTTTCTTTTCCTATAAGAAATAAAATTTTATTTTTCGGTAACCTCTTGCTATATTTGTACAATTGAGTAAAACGGAAGCATCGCAGATGCGTTAAAAGAGAATCGTCATGGAAGAGAATGTAATGCTTGAAGAGAGACGGTCAGGAAGACCGGACAAGGAAGCAGGGCTTAAGAAGACAATGTATATCCTCGCTGCAGTGGCTGCGGTCCTTCTGGTCGCGCTGGCGGTGGTATGGTTCGAGAGATCCTCTCTCGTGAAGGAACTGAAGGTCGAGAAGGAAGACCTGACCAGGGAAATGATAGCCCTGCAGAATGACTATGCAAGTCTGTCATCCGATTATGAATCGATAAACATGCAACTCGATTCTTCAAGAGAGGAAGTGTCGCAACTTATCGAAAGGATCAAGAAGACTGAGGCTACCAACAGAAGCAAGATCCGTCAGTATGAGAAGGAACTCGGGACGCTCAGAAGCATAATGAGAAATTACATCGTGCAGATCGATTCCCTGAACACCCTTAACCAGAAACTGACTGCGGATGCCGCGGCGGCCCGTAAGGAAGCGGCGGAAAGCAGAAGACAGAACGAAGAACTCAACCGGGCGGTCGAGTCCCTGTCCGATCAGGTGGCTGCGGGCTCGGTAATCAAGGGCCGTGGAATCAGGCTGGATGCCTACAATGCCTCCAACAGGATAACCGACAGAAGCAGCAGGGTGGTCCGTCTGATGGCTACATTGAGCCTTGTCGAAAACGAACTGGCTGAAAAAGGGTCCGTTCGGGTATATATCCAGGTCAAGGATCCGGAGGGAGTGCTTCTGACAAATTCTTCCAGCAGGGAATTCATGGTCGACGGCCAGCCGATGATGGCTTCTGCTTCCAGAGTCGTGGATTATCAGGGCACGGAGGTAGAACTCAGCATTTATCTCAACGACATTGTGGAATACCAGAAGGGTATCTATACGGTAGAGGCCTTTACCGACAAGGGCAGTCTCGGTTCGTCCGAACTGATGCTCAGGTAGGGTATCCCACCTCCTTCTGATTCACTGTGATATACGTTCATGTCCCATATTGCAGGAGTTTCTGTACTTATTGCGGTTTCTATTCGGAGATTCCCCGTTGCGGTTTTGCCGGATATGCCGATGCTGTCTGTGCTGAGATATCTGTCAGGGCGGATGAAATAAGGCGTTCTCTGGGGTTGGTGCCCGGTTGCCCGGATACCTTGTATATAGGTGGGGGGACCCCGTCGGTCCTGCCTGCGGAAATCATAGCAAGGATTGCCTCCGTATGCAGGCAGGTGACGGAAGGTGCCCGTGCTTCCGGTCATGCCGGATCTTTTGATGAATTTACCGTCGAGGTGAATCCGGACGACATTGTACGTAAGGGGACGCGATATGCGGAAGATCTTCTCAGGGCCGGAGTGACGAGGGTCAGTATGGGAGTCCAGTCAATGGACGACAGGGTACTGGAGTGGATGAACCGCAGGCATGATGCGGAAACTGCACGTAAGGCATACCGCATACTCATGGAGGCCGGAATAGACAATGTAAGCGTGGACATGATTTTCGGATACGATCCCGGAAACATCTCACCGTCCCTGACGGATAGCGAAGGGTACTGGACGGAAATGCTTGACAGAATCCTGGATATCGGAGGAAACGGCCAGCCGCCGCGCCATATTTCCGCATATCAGTTGTCTTTGGAAGAAGGCAGCGTGCTGGAGGAAATGGTGTCGGACGGGAAATATACTGAGGCCTCGGGTGAATCGTGCGCCGGACAGTATGCATTGGTCTGCCGGATTCTTGCAGCAGCCGGGTACCGTCACTATGAAATATCGAACTTCGCCCTTCCCGGCTCGGAGGCAATACATAACAGCGCATACTGGAGACATGTCCCGTACACCGGAATCGGTCCGGCAGCCCATTCCCTGTGCTGTTCCCCTGATGACGTCCGTACACAAGTCACGGTTTCAGGGAAAAGGGCGGAAGTCGCAGGAAACGGAGTATGGACCAGAAGATGGAATCTCCCGGATACGGATGCCTATCTTGCAGCGGCCGCCTTGGGTAAGTTCGACGATATTGCAGGTTCGGAGGTCCTGACCCCGCTCCTGTACAGGGAGGAGGAGATAATGCTCGGCTTGAGGACCGATACCGGAGTCCCCTTTTCTCTTCTTGCAGCGAATCTGGAAACCGCGGCGAATATGGAAAAACTCCTTCGGGCCGGGGCTTTGGTACCGGTCGACACGGCCGGGATAAGGGATATCCCATCCGGCTCGAGGCTCCGTATTCCTGAAGACCATTTCTTTGTTTCAGATGACATCATATCTGAACTGATCTGATTTCCGATCCCGTATTATCCCCCGATACGGTTCTTATAAAAAAAGACGGTGTGTCATAATTGCAAACTGCTGCGTTATTTTCCGGATTCGGACTAAGTCATTTACGAAAGTAAACTCCTGTCGCCCTCACCTTCAATGCCTTGCATTTTATCAATTCTAACACACCTAATGAGGCTGCGCCAAAATTTATCATTTTGACACAGCCCCAGTTCGAATATGTCGCGTTCGGTTTTACAGACTGTGTTCCACCGGTTCGATAAGCAGGTTGAACGACCTGTCCTGATAATGCAGACGGTATTCTTCAAGAGGAAGGGATCCCCAACTGTTTATGCACCCGAGTCCCGTCTGGTTCCTGTCTATGCAGAGACAGGTCTTCCCGGCCTTGACAAGTTCCGACGGATGGCGGTTGATTTTCCTGGTCCCCTCATCCAGCATCTCAACGGAGTATTCGAGGGCGGAAGCCGAGAACGGGGCATCACTGCTGAACCTAAGGCCGTTTCCGCTGACATTGATCACTTCCCACCATCTGAGGTCGGATTTCGTGCCTGTTTCCTGCGGCCTGATATAAGGATAGAACTGTTCTTCCACGCTCTGCCTGTAAAGGCCTACAGGAGCGGAACCCTTCCTGTCGGAGTAGTTCTCCCACGGCCCGCGTCCGTAGTAATTTACGGTGTCGAATTCATCAGGCATTTCCATCCTCAGTCCGAACCTGAACATGTCGGCAATGTCTTTGCCGCCTTTTGCGTCAAAACTGTAACTTAGGCTGACCTGACCTGCATTGCTGACCAGATATTCCATTGTTATTTCCGCCTTTACCGATGGCAGGTCATATCTTGCGCTTATTTTTGCCATCTTCCCTTCTGTCTTGTATTCCAGACTTGCAAGTTTCATTTCGGGATTTTTCCATACAGCGGATTTCGTCTGCAGGTTGGCTCCGAAATCATTGTCTGTCGGCGCTCTCCAGAAGTTGGGCCTGAGAGTGCTGCCTTCTTCAAGCATTGCCTTGCCCTTGTATTCGTAGAGGCTGATGAAGCCGGTGAGTTTGGAGAATCCGATTGCGAAGTCTTCACCGCTGACCAGAATCCTGCCGTCTGTCCTGCTGATGTCCGGAGCCTTGTCCTCCATGTTGGACAGCATTCTTGAAGCGGGAGCGGTGCCCTTCCAGTCGTATGGCGCGAGACACATCTGGTCGTATGCGGTCACATGTCCGGCAGGAAGCAGGCCTTCTCCGGCCTTGAGCCTGTATTCCACATTCAGCATCAGTTCCTTGCCTGCAGGCATGGACTCCATGTCGATACCGAGGTCAAATACCTTCCTTTCCTGAGGATTTACGTTGAAGTCGTACATGATGCCCTTCCTTATTGTCCTGCCTTCGGCAAGGATTGACCATTCCATATAATATGCGGAAAGGTCACGGAAGAAGTATTCGTTGTAGATTTCAACCTTCCCGTCTCCTGCGTAGGAAGTCCATATAGGCTGGTGGTAATACGCCGTTTCGTATGCGTGCGGATTCAGTACCCTGTCCGGACTGATGAGACCGTTGTCGCAGAAGTTAAAGTCAGAAGGATCGTATTCATTGAAATCCCCTCCGTAGGCATAGAATTTCCGGCCGTCCTTTCCGGTCCAGTGGATGGACTGGTCCACGAAATCCCAGATGAATCCGCCCTGGTATGCAGGATACTTGCGGATCAGGTCCCAGTATTCCTTGAAACCGCCTTCCGAATTGCCCATCGCATGGGCGTATTCGCATTGGATGAGCGGTTTTCCTGGATTGCTTTCGCAGTATTTGATGCAGTCGTCATAGGAATAGTACATCGGACAGAAGATGTCTGTGTTGTAACCCTGTCCTGCCCTTTCGTACTGAACCGGTCTGCTCGGGTCCTCCGCCTTTATCCATTCGTAGCATGCGGTGAAGTTAGGTCCGTCCCCGGCTTCGTTGCCGAGTGACCAGAAGATTATTGACGGGAAGTTGAAATTCCTCTGCACGTTCCTGATATTCCTTTCCAGGTGGGCCTTCCTGTATCCGTCAACCTTTGCCAGAGTCTTGTCCCCGTATCCCATGCCGTGGGATTCGATGTTCGCTTCTGCTACCATGTACAGTCCGTATTTGTCACACAGTTCGTAGAACCTGTAGTCATCAGGATAGTGGCAGGTGCGGACGGCATTGATGTTCAGTTCCTTCATGCGGAGAATGTCCTGTACCATCCTTTCGTAGGATACCAAAGAGCCTCCGTCCGGGTCCGTTTCATGTCTGTTCGCTCCTTTGAAGAGCACTGCCTTCCCGTTTACAAGTACCTGGTTGCCTGCCAGTTCGACCTTACGGAACCCCACCTTTATCGGGATGACTTCCAGAACAGAGCCTTTGGCAGATGATGTCGCGGTAAGGGTGTACAGATAAGGCGTTTCCGCAGTCCATTTCTCCGGTGCCGCTACTTTAAGTCCGGTATTGAGATGCCCTTTCCCGGACACTACGGTGCCTGCCACTTCCTTTCCTTCGGCATCGGTAAGGGAGAGGGCTACGCTGCAGTTCCCTGCTGTCGTAACCGATATGGCCAGGCTGCCGTCGGTGTATGATGCATCCAGATCCGGGGTTATGCGGATGTCCCTTATCCCGGCCTTTTCCCTGGCGTACAGATAGCAGTCACGGCTGATGCCCGTATGCCTGAAAAAGTCCTGGTCTTCCAGGTAGGACCCGTCGCACCAGCGGAAAACCTGCATCGCGAAGGTGTTTTCTCCCGGCCTTACGTATTTCGTTATGTCGAATTCAGCCTCCAGTTTGCTGTCCTCGCTGTATCCTACGAATTTCCCGTTGATCCACAGGTACATGTTGGACGCGACGGCTCCGAAATGGGCGATAATCTCTTTCCCGTTCCAGTCTGCGGGTATGCTGACGGTTTTCCTGTATGAGCCTACGTGGTTTTCCTCTTCCGGAACGAACGGAGGGTTGTTCTCGAAGTTCCCTCTCCATGCAAAACCTATATTAAGGTAGATCGGGTCACCGTATCCGTTGACCTCCCAGGTCCCGGGAACGGGCATCGTGTCCCAGTCGGAATCATTGAATCCGGTTTCCCAGAACCCGACCGGTCTCTGCCAACTGTGCCTTACCCATTTGAATTTCCATTGTCCGTTGAGGGTCATGTAGTTGGATGAATTTTCCCTGATTGCCCCGGCTGCTTCTTCCTTGTCTGCATAGGCAAAAAACGAGGCGTGCATAGGTGCGCGGTTCACTTCGTTGAGTTCCGGGTCCCGCCATTCTTCGAAACTCTGTGCGTCTGACGGAAGCGCTGTCATGGCTGCCAGAGCCGCAGCTGCGGCCGCGAGCCATTTCTGTCTTGTGTTTGTTCCCATTGGATTTCGGTTATTGAGTTTATGTTTCTGATATATGTTCCTTCAGACGGCGGATTCCCTTGTCACTGGTCATTCTTCCCTTGTCCAGTGTATCCTTATTCCCCGCCTTTCCATTCCCCGGAACCAGGTCATCTGCCTTTTTGCGAACTGGTGTATGGCTATGGCAAGTCTTTCCCGCATCTGCCGGTAATCCATCTCTCCGGTCAGGTACAGGGTGACATACTTGTATTCCAGTCCGTAATAGATAAGGTCCTCGGGAGGTATCCCGCTGTCGAGCAGTGCCCGGACCTCATCGGTCATCCCTTCCCTGAGCCTGGCGTCAAGTCTTCTGTCAATCTTTGCGTTCCTCTCGTCGCGGCTCACCAGAGTCCCTATATAGAAGGTCTTTTTCGGCAGGGAAGTACTTCTGGATGAAGGGTGGTCCTGTTCGTAAATCGCTATTTCCAGGGCCCTGATCAGCCTTTTCCTGGTGTCGAAGTCCGTGGAGTTATGCAGGGGTTTCAGGGATGCGAGCCTGTTGACAAGCGTTTCCGTGTCTTCCTTTTCGAGTTCTTCCCTGAGGACGGGATCCGCAGGAACTTCCGGAAGGGAATACCCACGGGTTGCCGTCTCTATGTAGAGTCCTGACCCTCCGCACAGTACTGGTATCCTTCCCCTTTCCCTGATGTCTTTGTAGGCAGCCTCGAAATCCCGCTGGTACTGGTAGATGTTGTATTTTGTGCCGGCATCTGCAATGTCTATGAGATGATATGGGATTTCTCCGTATTCATCAAGGTCCTTTCCTGTCCCGATGGTCATTCCCCGGTAGACCTGGCGGGAATCCGCGGAAATGATTTCGGCCCCGGGTCCTCCCATTCTGTTGAATGCCCTGGCCAGGCTGACCGCATATCTGGTCTTGCCGGATGCTGTGGGCCCCAGAACGCAGACGAGGTCCGTCTCTCCGTCGAGACACGACTGCAGGAGCTGTTCCCTGTCTATTTCTTCTGCCTCCGGAAGCGGGGCCATGTTCCATTCCTTGTCCCTTTTCAGTTCCATCAGATGGTGATAAATACTAAAATTACAAATTTAGCACTATTTGGCTGAATTAAAACAGGAATATGGGAGGGCTGAAAAATTTTTTCAGTACCTTTGTCCGCTGTTCATTATAATAAAGGGATAGGAAATGCTGGATATACTGTTTGTAAACTGGAATGTCAATCCGGAAATCTTTCATATCGGCTCCGTATCGATCAGGTGGTATTCCCTTCTGTTCGTATCAGGTTTCGTGCTCGGCTGGTTTATCTTCAAATGGTTTTTCAAGAGGGAAGGGATTCCGGCAAAACTGCTTGACCCTCTCCTGTACACGTTGCTGATAGGTACGATAGTGGGAGCAAGGCTGGGACACTGCATATTCTACCAGCCGGACTACTATTTCGGCAGTTGGAAGGGATTCTGGGAAATCTTCATGCCGTGGAAGGGGGGACTTGCCAGTCACGGGGGTACGATTGCACTGATCCTTGCGATGTGGTGGTTCGCCGGTCACTACGGGAAGAAATACAATTTTGATTTCCTGTGGATACTTGACCATCTGTGCATACCCGTATGCTTTGCGGGAATGTTCATCCGTCTGGGTAACCTCTTCAATTCCGAGATATACGGTGACGTGACCGATCTTCCGTGGGGTTTTGTCTTCCTCAGGAACGGTGAAACCCTTCCGCATCATCCGACACAGATCTACGAGGCTTTGAGTTATCTGATTCTCGGGCTTGTCCTGATGTGGCTTTATAGGTACAGGCTGGACCGGATGAAACGCGGGTCTTTCATAGGGATATTCTTCATTGTCCTGTTCGGAATGCGTTTTCTCATAGAATTCATTAAGGAACCGCAGGTGGGCTTTGAGGAAGGGATGGCGCTGAATATGGGGCAGATACTCAGCATTCCGTTCATAGTCGCGGGAATATGCCTGCTGGTTTACAGTCTGATAAAAAAGCAGCCGGCAAGGGTCGTATTGCCGGAAAAGCCGAAGCAGGGACCGACACATTATGCCCATGCGACGTCTTCCGGGGTGCAGGCAAAGGGCCGTGCTGACGGAAAATCTGCTGACACCGGCCGATGAATGCCGGACGCAGTATGTGAATTCCGATTATAAATGTTATATTTGTAACCGTATAAATAAAAACGAATCAATTATGGAAAAGATTGTGACAGATGCAAATTTTGCAGAGATAATAGGTGGCGGCATGCCGGTGATGGTGGATTTCTGGGCTACATGGTGCGGTCCGTGCCGTATGATTGCTCCGACAGTGGAAGAACTTGCCGGAGAGTATGACGGAAAGGTAGTGATAGGGAAATGCAACGTGGATGAAAATCAGGAACTTCCGATGAAATTCAGTGTCAGGAACATCCCGACATTGCTCTTTTTCAAGAACGGGGAACTGGTCGACAGGATGGTCGGAGCCGCTCCGAAATCGGACATTGCCAAAAAACTGGATTCCTTACTTTAGTTTCAGATGAAAAAATATATCATAATCCTCGCCTCGGCATTTCTGCTGCTGGCGGGTATATCTGATTCCGTTGCCCAGAGCCGCTACGGAGTCATAGGCGGCATGACCTTCTCGACGTCCAGGATAAGCGAACTGAGCAGGGCTCCGATGACGCAGTGGCATGCGGGCCTTACCTACAAACTGGACCTGCCTCTCGGGTTTTCCCTGCAGCCGTCTCTGGTATATCATGCCAAAGGCGCCAGGATAAAGGACCAGCGGCAATTCGATATCAGGATGAGTTACCTTGAACTGCCTGTTTCGTTCCAGTGGGGACCGGATCTTCTGATATTCCGTCCTTTTCTGGATGTCACTCCGTATATCGGATACGCTCTCGGCAATCAGTTGGCGGCATCCGGCATGGAAACTTCCCGCAATTCGTGGGCGGGTCTCAACAGGTTTGAATACGGTCTCGGTCTCGGCATAGGCCTTGAACTGTGGCGTTTCCAGGTAATAGGCAGGTACAATTGGAATTTCGGACCTTTGTCCAGTGCGGGAGAGGCCATGCAGGGCGGATTCGTACCGTTTATCAACGATGCGTTTTCGTCCAACAATTTCGGCGGCTTTACACTGTCTCTGGCAATCCTTTTCGGAGGCGGCAAATAAAGATGGATCTGAATGAGATAAAAGCATTTCTGGGAGAAGACTGGCTGAAGGTCGAGGCAAGGATACGTGAGCAGCTCGCCAGCGATATAGATATTCTCAATACTACAAATAACAGGATTCTCTCTCATTCGGGGAAGCAGCTCAGGCCTCTGCTGGCCGTTCTGGTGGCACGGGCCTGTTCCGGAGGACGTCTGACTGAAGCCAGCGTGTGCTATGCGGCCGCTGCCGAACTGCTTCATAATGCGACCCTCCTTCATGATGATGTGGCAGACAGCAGCGATCAGCGGAGGGGTGTGCCGACCGTACGTTCCCTCATGGGACCATCCGTATCCGTGCTGGTCGGTGACTACTGGCTTGTCAAGGCGATGGAGTGCATCTTGAGTTGCCATACTCCGCTGGACGGCAGGGTAATCAGGCTGTTTTCCGGAACTTTGGGCAATCTTGCGGAAGGGGAGATGCTGCAGTTGCAGAAGGCCGGAGCCTGTGATACTGATGAGGAGGATTACAGGAGGATAATATTCAACAAGACGGCATCCCTGTTTGAAGCGAGTGCAGTGTCTGCCGCCATTTCCGTCGGCGCTCCGGAAGATGTAGAGGAAGCGGTGAGGAAATATGCGGTCTGTCTTGGAATGGCATTCCAGATACGGGATGACATATTCGATTATTCCCCTTCTTCCGATCAGGTAGGTAAACCGGTAGGCGTGGATATCCTTGAACAAAAAATCACACTTCCCCTGCTTGGGGCGCTGAACGCGGCGGACAGGGATACCTGCCTGGATATTAGGCGGAAAGTCATGGAGATACATTCGTGTCCGGCTTACAGGGACGAGATAATCGCCTTCGTGCGCAACGGTCACGGAATCGAATATGCCACACGGAAACTTGAAGAATACATAGACGAAGCCGTCAGGTCCCTGGAGAGGATTCCGGGAAGCAGGGAAAAGGAGTATCTGGAGGAAATCGCGGATTATGTAGGAAAAAGGCTTTCATAGGATGAGATTTGCTGACATACCCGGTAACGGAGATATAAAGAGGGCGCTGGCCGGTATGGCGGACAGCGGACGGGTTCCGCATGCCATGCTCTTCTATGAAAATGAAGGCTGCGGTGCCCTGCCTCTGGTGCTTGCCTTTTTCCAGTATCTCAACTGCAGCGACAGACATGACGGTGATTCTTGCGGTGAATGTCCTTCCTGCAGGAAAATCTCCAGACTGATCCATCCGGATCTGCATTTCGTCTTTCCGGTCACTACAGGTTCCAGGTCGGGATCGTCAGAGAAACCGACATCGGAACTGTATCTGGAATATTGGAGGGAACTGGTGCTGTCTGATCCGTATTTTCTTGAAAGTGAATTGTATTCGGCACTCGGGATTGAGGGCAAGTCAGGGAATATAGCGGTTGCGGAGGCAAAATCGATTCTGGAGAGGCTGTCCCTTTCACCGGTCGGGGACGGGTACAGGGCGGTTGTCGTCTGGCTTCCGGAGAAGATGAATGCGGAAGCGGCCAACAGGCTTCTCAAGATAGTGGAGGAACCTCCTGAGAGGACCCTTTTCCTGTTCGTCACCCATTCCCCTGAAAAAGTGCTCCAGACCATCTTTTCAAGGTGTCAGGCCTTCCGGGTATTGCCGTTGTCAAAGGAAGAGGTCGCGGAAGCCCTTGTTACCGGATTTTCAATCCCGCGGGAACAGGCTGGGCGTCAGGCAGGTATTTCCGGAGGAAGTATCGGGGTCGCGCTTAACAGACTGGGAGATACGGAGGATTACGGTGAATACATGGGTATCTTCGGGAAACTGATGACGGCAGTGCAGTCCCGGGATCTCCTTTCCGCACTGGAAGCGGGGGAGGAGATGGCTGCCTTGAAATCCAGGGAAAAGCAGAAGGCATTCTGTGTCTTTGCGGAAGACTGCATCAGGAAGATTTATATGATCAGTCACGGGATGGAATCCATATCTGACGTTCCGGATGCCGCTGCGCCTTTGCTTTCATCCCTTGCTGCCGGAGCGCAGGATCTGTTCTGCCGCAAGACTGCCGTATATCTGGATAATGCGTCCGCCATGATAGACAGGAATGTCAACGCGAAGATAGTCTTCTGCGATCTGGTGGACAGAATATATATGACTTATTGATTATGGATAACGAAAATAGAAGATTTGACTGTTCAAGAGGCTGTGTCGTGGAAAGGACCGACGAGGGGGAACTGAAATGCGACTACAGGCAGGGCTGCTGCAAACTGGAAGTGTATGACTGGCTTTCGGGGGTGAAGCAGGAACAGTACAGGGATTACTTTGAAGTCCGCTTCAAGAATACCCGCAAGGGAATATATGTCAATGCCTCCGGCCAGACCATAAAGATGGGGGATCTGGTGATTGTGGAGTCTGCAGCCGGACACGATCTTGGTATAGTGACTCTGGAGGGTCCTGTGGTAGCCCGTCAGATGAAGTGCAAGAAGATCGATCCGGAGGTGGCCGAACTGAAGAAAATATACCGGAAGGCGAAGATTTTCGATCTGGAGAAATGGCAGGAAGCCATCGCAAGGGAACATGAGACAATGATCAGGGCAAGGCAGATAGCCGCTGAACTGGGCCTTGAGATGAAGATCGGTGATGTCGAGTTCCAGGGAGACGGCACCAAGGCCATATTCTATTATATAGCCGATGGCAGAGTCGATTTCAGACAACTGATAAAGCTGTTTGCGGAAGAATTCCGGATCAGGATTGAGATGAAGCAGATAGGGGCACGTCAGGAAGCGGGACTCATAGGCGGTCTCGGAGTCTGCGGAAGGGAATTGTGCTGTTCCAACTACATTTCCAGTTTCCAGTCAATCACGACGACCGCAGCCAGGATACAGGACCTTTCCCTGAATCCCCAGAAACTTGCAGGACAGTGCGGGAAACTGAAGTGCTGCCTGAATTACGAGACGGCAGTCTATGTCGACGCCCAGTCCCGTATTCCGAAAGTCCTTAATCCTCTAGAGTTCCAGGATGGTCTGGCCTATCTGATGAAAACGGATATCCTGAAGGAGGTCATGTATTTTTCTTATGACCAGTCTTCCTATGCCAACCTTTATCCGCTCCAGGCAGAAGAGGTGAAAGAGATAATCAGGATGAACAGAAACGGGCAGAAGCCGGAGTCTCTGAAGGGAGAACCGGCCCCGAGTACGCCTGAATTCATTTCTGCCGTCGGCGATGACAGTATCACGAGATTCGATGAATCCCGTAGAAAACGCAAGGGCGGCAAAGGCAGGAACCAGGGACGTCAGGGCGGTCAGAAACACCGTCAGGACAGGAGAAAGGCGGCGCAGAAAGATTCTTCGGCCAAATGAAACGGGTTCCCGGGATATCGGTCATGGCCTTTCTGGTATTTGCCCTGTCCTGTTCCAGACCTCTTGCTACGGAGAACTTCATTCGTTCTTCAGAGGCCGGTGCGGGCGGAGTGTATGCCTACAGCCTTGACCTGTCCGATTCGCTGACATCCTATTCCCTGTATTTCTATACAAGGATAGACAGTCCGGGACAGGATTCCCGGAATCTTCCGGATATCGGGCTGGAGGCTGATCTTTTCTCTCCGTCGGGAAAGAGATATACGGGACGGATACGGATTCCCGGCGAGTCGGCATGCCGTTCCGGTTATTTTGCAAAGGATTATTATTTTCTGTACAGAAGCGGATTCGTGCCTTCCGAGGCAGGAGAATGGCTGATGTCGGTAAGGGTGGAGGACAGGGACAGTCTGCACGGATTCCGGGGACTGGGAATAAGGCTGGTACGACATCCGGATAATGCAGGATAGATTATGGGAAAGGACAAGTTGAGAAAATTCAAGGAAAACGAGACTTTCAGATGTCTCGTCCAGCCTCGTACGGAGGAGGTTTTCGGCGTGGACCATCCGTTGAAAGGACATTGGGGGGACGCATTTTTCGGGAATGACAGGCCGATAGTGGTGGAACTCGGTTGCGGAAAAGGAGAATATACCGTCGATCTTGCGCTGCGCAATCCCCAGTGCAATTATATCGGTGTGGATATCAAGGGTGCCAGGCTTTGGAAAGGTGCCAGATATACGGAAGAGAACGGACTTCCCAATGTTGCCTTCCTCAGGACGAGAATAGAGTTCATTACTTCCATGTTCGCCCCAGGGGAGGTATCCGAAATATGGATAACATTTGCGGACCCCCAGATACGCAGGGAAAAGAAGAGGCTGACTTCCCCTCTTTTCATGGACCGGTACCGGAAGATGCTGCGTAAGGGGGGAATAGTGCATCTGAAGACGGACAGCCGCTATCTGCATGAATATTCCTGTGCAATGGCCAGGCAGAACTCTCTTGAAATTCTTGCCAGGGCTACCGATATCTACGGCAGCGACAGGGAGAGCCTTTATGCGAGCCAGATGTCATCGGTGTGCGGCAGGGATGCTGTGGATGCCCTGTTCCAGGTGCAGACTTTCTATGAATCGCAGTATCTTGCCCAGGGGATACCCATTACGTATCTGGCTTTCCTGATCGATCATGACGGTCCGTATGTCTCTCCTGAATGGGAAGAGGACAGGTGGGAAAGATAATAGGCGGAAACTGTTCCGGATATGGAAAACTTGTATTCAGAAAGGATTCGGGCCGTCAGGAGAATGATGGCAGAGAACGGCTGGGATGCGGTCGTCATTGGAGCATCCGACCCTCATTCGAGTGAGTACCCTTCACCGAGATGGCAGGCAGTGGAATGGATTTCCGGCTTTACAGGTGAGGCCGGGGATATTGTGATAACGGCTGACCATGCCGGTCTGTGGACGGATTCCAGATATTTCATACAGGCTGTCTCGCAGTTGCAGGGGACCGGTGTGGAACTTCACAAGACCAGGCAGCCCGATTCAGTATCTATTCCGCAGTGGCTGGCGGAAAGGGTTTCTTCAGTGGCCCTGGACGGCAGCTGCATGTCAGTGGCGGAAGTCGGTAAGATCAGGTCGGCGCTTTCGGAAACACATGACGAGGGACAGTGGAAAGTCGTGGATGTCCCGGACCTGCTTGATCCCATCTGGACCGGCCGGCCCAAGATTCCTGTCACTCCCGTGATTACACTTGATGAGTCGGAAATAGGGGAGTCACGTCTGCAGAAACTGGTGTGGCTGCGTAAATTCCTGATGTCAAAGGACTGCGATGCCATCCTTGTTTCCTCACTTGACGAAATAGCGTGGCTTCTGAATGTCAGAGGCAGCGATATCGAGTACAATCCGTATGTCATATCCTATCTGTACGTCTCCCTTGACAGGGCTGTCTGGTTTGTCAGAAAGGATACCGGTCCGGTATCCGATCAGGATACTGAAGACAGTTTTATGGAACTGAAGGCTGACGGAGTGGAAATCGCAGGTTATGACGATGTATTTGTTTCCGTTGCCGACCCCGAACTCTCCGATGGCAGACTTTATATCGACTGCGCCTCCCTCAATTATCATCTGTACAGATATCTGACCGATGTGTTCGGCAGGGAAAACATCATGACCGGACCTTCACCGGTACTGTTGAGGAAGGCTGTGAAGAACGGTGCCGAGATAAGGTCCTTGCGGGAAGCGTATCTGGAAGACGGCTGTGCCATGGAAAGATTCCTTTTCTGGCTTGATTCGGAAATGGCTGCCGGGAATGAGGTTACCGAATGGTCGGCGGCCCTCAGACTCGATGGGTTCCGAGCCATGATAGACGGATACAGGGGGAACAGTTTCAAGACCATATCCGCTTACGGTCCGAATGCGGCTCTTCCGCATTACAGTACACCGGAGACAGGTTCCGCCGTCCTGCATCCTTCCGGTCTGTACCTGGTGGATTCGGGAGGACAGTATCTTTTCGGGACAACTGACATTACCAGAACCGTTGCCTTGGGAGGATGCACAGAACTGGAGAAGGAGGATTATACTCTGGTCCTGAAAGGTATGATACAACTGGCCAAAGCCGTCTTTCCTGAAGGCACCGCAGGTTGTCAGCTTGATGTCCTGGCGAGGAATGCCCTATGGCAGTCGAAGCGGAATTTCGGACACGGGACAGGACACGGCGTCGGATTCTATCTCGGTGTGCATGAAGGGCCCCAGAGCATAAGACAGGATTTCAATTCCCAACCTCTCCTGCCTGGAATGGTCACTTCCGATGAGCCTGGCATATACAGGGAAGGCCGGCACGGCGTGCGTCATGAAAATATCCTGCTCTGCGTTGATGCGGGACAGAACGGTTTCGGGAAATGGCTTTCGTTTGAAACCCTGACCGTATGCCATATCGACACTTCTCCGATTGTCAGGTCCCTGTTGTCAGACGATGAAGCAGAATGGCTCAACGCATACAATGAATCGGTATTCAGAAGACTGTCCCCGCTTCTTCCTGAAGAAGTGGCCCTGTGGCTGGAATCAAGGACCAGACCTGTATGACGGGCCTGGTCCGGTTTCTCTGTTTCAATATACGGGTGCATTTACAGGAGGCAACTGGACCGTGCTTTCCGATGACGGAGCCTGGGCGATGATGGAAGTGATATAGATCTTGTCTCCCGGAACCGCTCCGGACAGGAGTTCCTTCTGTTCCCTGGAAAATCTTTCACTGTCTGACGATGCCGAGAGCACCTGGCCGCCGGCGGATTTTATAAGAATCGTCTCGAAGGAGATGATTCTGTATGATATGTCGACAGGTTCGCTTATCCGTGCTTCTATCCTGCTGAATTCTTTCAGCCCGGCAGCCGGTAACGGAACATTTCCAGCATACCTGAATATCCTTCCATCCTTTTCGGACAGGATTTCAGGTGACGGAAGAGGCAGTTCCCGGACAACGAATTTCTGTTCTCCGATATTCTTCCTGCTCCCTCCTTTCCCGGCAGTCATGCCCAGATATACCTCTTCCGCTTTCTTGTCCGGCCTTATGTAGTATCTTCCGTCATCCAGTCTTCCCTTTCCTCCCGAAACGGAAAAGATGATATCCTTCATGTCGATTCCCACGCAGGTCACTTCAATCTGATTGTCATATCCTGCGTACAGGATGCTTTCTGCCATCGGGCTGGCGAATACCACGGGGACATCGAGGGTCCCGTCGATATTGATGACTTTCTGGCCCCTGTTTATCAGGACATATCTGCTGTCTGCCGGAATCGAGTCAGGCCTTTGCGTTTCCGTTTCCATCTGGGTTTTCGCCGATGAAAAGTCTCTCAGGATTTCGGCTTCGGACAGGAGGACAGCTTCCTGGATGCTGTTGATATAGGCTATGCCGCCTATTGCCGGCATGCTCCTGAATGTCTCGTTGGCCCAGGATATATGTTTCCCGGATGCTTCGAGTTCAAGGAACTTGCCTATTGCCTTTTCAGTAGCATCGGAAAGACCGAAGGAAAGGAACAGCCCCTTCAGACTGTCGATTTTCTCTTTGAGCCGGTTGCCCTGCGGCCTGATTGCAGACAGCATGACGTCGGGAACAGCGTCCAGATTTTCCTTTGCCTTGAGATGGTCGGAGTCCGTATATTTCTTCTTGTCGGCGGCCTTCGCTATCTCTTCCTTGACGGCATCGGTGAATGCGATTACGGAATTCACGGACGAATCTATACTGCATACTGCGGCTGCATAGTCGGGATTGACATCCAATACCTGTTCCTGCAGCCTCATGTTGTATTCCTTCATGATTCCGATCCGGTCTTTGGACGTATCCCCCAGAAGCGTGTACGTATCCAGGGTATCCGCAGAGATATTGATAGCAAGCATGGCAATCAGGACGACATAGACCAGGTTTATCATCTTCTGCCTTGGTGGAAGCCTGTATTCTGCCATGTCTATTTCTCTTTATGTCCGAGAGCCGATAGCATATCGCCGTATCTTGCATTCAACGCTTTCAGAAGTGCGGTCATCTCTTCGGTCTGCTTCATCAGTTCCGCAAAGGCCTCCGGTTTCACCTTCTCCGTCATTTCCTGCAGTCTTGCGGACTGCTCGTCATAAGTCCTGCATACTTCATCTATACGCGACTTCATCTGTCCGAGACTTTCCCTGTAGGACTTTTCCGCAGCGGCCACTGTATCCTGGCCGGCAGTCTTACCCTCCTTTTCCGACCGTAATACGGGAAATACCCTTTCCCATTTGTATTCCTCGTCCGGAGAATCGAATCCTGAAATGAAAAAGATGAATACCTCGGTAAACAATCCTATCATAAGAAGGATACTGTCATACGGCATATGCGCTATCTTGAATACGGCGCCCAGAATTACCAGGCACGCACCCCAGCAGTATGCGTAATTGTAGAATTTCCTTCCGGCCGGACTTTTTATGAACCTGTTGAGTCTTTTCATCTATGATTGTTATTTGGAGAAAATGATCTTGGCATTGCATCCGGACAGGTTCTTGTAACCTACCTCTTCCGAACCGAAGACCTGTATCCTGTCAGCGCCGATACCGTATGTATCGGTCAGAAGGTTCCGTATTACATCCGCCCTGCTGTTCCTGATCTTCGTGTCGGCGTCTGATTCGTATTTCCCGTCTCCGAAAATGATGACCTTTACGGAAAATCCCGGATTGGCATTCATCCATTGTCCGATGGCATCTATTTTCTTTTTCTGCTCGTCCGTGATGTATGAACTGTACTCATCGAAATAGATGTCGATTGAAGACACTGCATCAGTGCTTTCAGGAGCAATGATGACATTGGACTTTGGCGCCTTCCCGGATTCGAGTTCGGCTTTGAGGTCCTTTATCTGGTTCTGCATCGCGGCGATTTCTGACCTGAGGGCCTTCTCGGAACCGGTACTGTATGAATGGCTGCTGAACCTGTATCTGATTCCCACACTCCAGTCTGCACCCGTGAATATCGGAGCGTTTTCTTCGGAGTAGAATCTGTCCATGGTGTAGGACATGATTTCTCCGAAAATGCCGAGGTGCGGAGTGAAGTCATATCCGGCATTGAGCCCGAGATTGAAGGAAACGGTATGGGTATATCTGTGGTCTCCTCTCGGATATTCGATCAGATTATATGCAGGACCGGCTGACAGACTGAAAGAGAACGGAGTGTCGGAATTCTTTACCCCGAATACCTTGAGCATGTTGAGCGTATAGTCCACCCCGCTTGAGAAGTACATTGCGGAGTTGAGCCCGCCGAGTTTCTTGCTGCCCCACTGGACGTTGACTTTCAGACCGTGCCACGGGGTAAGCCATGTGCCGGCATTGATTTTCCCGATGAAGTACCTTCCGTCCTTGCTGCCTTTCAGAAGCCACTGCTCTCCGGCGGAAGCGGATATGTACCAGTTGTATGAAGAAAAACTTCTGCTTTCATTGGAAATGACGGTACCTTGCTGCGCTGATGCGGTGAATACCGAGGCCACTCCGGCGGCAATGACCAGAAGTGGCCGGATGATAGTCTTTGGAATACGCATAATAACAATAGGTTATAAAACGGCGCAAATATAGCGAAATATCTTATCCGTTGTACGTATAATTGCTGAGGTTTCCTGCCAGGTACTGGTCATACGCCGACATATCCATCAGTCCGTGTCCTGAAAGATTGAAAAGAAGGACCTTGCTTTCTCCTGCTTCCCTGCATTTCAGGGCCTCGTTTATGGTTGCGGCTATGGCGTGGCAGGACTCTGGGGCGGGAACGATTCCTTCGGCCCTGGCGAACAGGCAACCTGCCTTGAAGGAATCCAGTTGTTCAATATCGACTGCTTCCATGTATCCGTCTTTCATCAGTTGGGACACGATGACTCCTGCTCCATGATATCTGAGCCCTCCGGCATGTATGTTAGCAGGGGTGAATTTATGGCCTAAGGTGAACATCGGCAGAAGAGGGGTATATCCGGTCTCGTCTCCGAAGTCATATTCGAATTTCCCTTTGGTCAGTTTCGGACATGATGCCGGTTCGGCCGCTATGAATCTGGTCTTCTTGCCTTCGAGAATCTTATGCTTCATGAAAGGGAACGCGATTCCGCCGAAGTTGGAGCCGCCTCCAAAGCAGGCTATGATCGTGTCCGGGTATTCTCCTGCCATCTCCATCTGTTTCTCGGCTTCCAGACCTATGACTGTCTGGTGAAGGGTGACATGGCTCATTACAGAACCGAGGGTGTATTTGCAGCCGGGGGTCATCCGGGCAAGTTCCACCGCTTCCGAGATGGCTGTGCCGAGGGAACCCTGGTAATTAGGATTTTCGGTCAGAATATCTTTTCCGGCCCTGGTGGACATTGATGGGGAAGGGGTTACCTGTGCCCCGAATACCTGCATCATGCTTCTCCTGTACGGTTTCTGCTCATAACTTATCTTGACCTGGTAGACTGCGGCTTCCAGTCCGAATACCCTCGCTGCATAGGCCAGGGCGGTACCCCATTGGCCTGCCCCTGTCTCCGTAGTTACGTTCGTCACCCCTTCCTGCTTGCAGTAGTATGCCTGTGCTATGGCCGAATTCAGTTTGTGGGAGCCTACAGGGCTTACGCTTTCGTTCTTGAAATAGATGTGTGCCGGTGTATCAAGGGCCTTTTCAAGGCCGTAGGCCCTGACAAGAGGGGTACATCTGTAATACCTGTACATCTCCTGGACCGGTTCCGGAATGTCTATGTAACTGTGCTCCTGGTCAAGTTCCTGACGGCAGAGTTCTTCTGCAAAGACAGGGAAAAGGTCTTCCGCCTTCATCGGTTGGCGCGTGGCAGGATTCAGAAGAGGAAGCGGCTTGTTGACCATGTCCGCCTGGATGTTATACCATTGTGTCGGGAGGTCCCTGTCCTGGAGGATGAATCGTTTTGTTTTCATGATACGGTAGTTTTTAGTTTGTTATAAAAGAATATTATGGTCTTGTCTTCCGGTTTGCGGTAATACGGAAAACGGCCGGCCGTCATCCGGCCAGCCGTCCGCTGTATCTGATTCTTTGGATTCCTTACATTGCCTGTATGAATGCGTTTACCGCTACGGTCGTGAATCCGAGGAATATGATTGTCGCGAAAATGTAGCCGATGACCTTGAGTCTCTTTTCCCACAGCCTGTTGCTCCATCCGATGGTCTGGAATGCGCTCCAGAAGCCGTGGGTGAGGTGGAACCAAAGGGCTCCGAACCATACGATATAGAGAATCACCATCCACCATCGGCCGAAAGTAGTGGTGAGAAGGATATACGGATCAGAAGCCTCCTGGCCCATGAATTCCTTGAGTTGCATCTCATCCCAGAAATGGGTGAGGTGGAAGGCTATGAAACCGAGTACGATGATTCCAAGGACAAGCATGTTCTTGGACGCCCAACTCTCTGTCCTGGCCTTGCTTGCCACTTCGTAGCGGTTGTATCCGCCGCGGGTCTGGATATTGTTCCAGGTAAGATAGCATGCATATATGATATGAATGATGAATCCGAAAGCGAGTACAGGCACCATTATGGTTACGATCGGAGTGGACATGAATTCGCATCCGAGGGCGAAAAGTCCGTCGGGACTCCCGAAATTACCTGTGCATGAATCGATTACGGAGAAAAAGTTGATTGTCAGATGTAAGAGAAGGAAGATAATCAGGAACAGGCCGCTGATGCTCATTATGAGTTTCTTGCCTATTGAAGATGTGAAAATGTTAGCCATACTATCAACTTGGTTTTTGTTCAGTTTTCCTTTAGCACTGCAAATTTATATTCTTTTTTGCAAGATTCATAATAATTCGATACTTTTGTTTGTTTGAATTTTCAAAAAACGGGAAATCATGTACAGGAGAGTACTTCTGAAATTGAGCGGGGAAAGCCTCGGAGGTCCTGAAGGCAAGGGGATAAGCGAAGAATGGCTTGCAAGATATGCTGCCGAAGTCGCATCTGCGGTAAAGGCGGGGCTTCAGGTCGCAATAGTCATAGGAGGAGGCAATATCTTCCGCGGCCTTTCAGGGACGGGCAAGGGCTTTGACCGGGTAGACGGGGACAAGATGGGAATGCTTGCCACTGTCATCAATTCGCTCGGGCTTGCAATGGCCCTGCGGTCGGCTGGTGTGGAGGCAGAGGTCTTTACCGCTACACCGATGATGCCGGTCGCCAGATATTATATGAGGGATGATGCAGTTGCCGTTCTGGAACGTGGCGGCGTGGCTCTGATAGCAGGCGGGACCGGGAATCCGTTCTTTACCACGGATTCGGGCGCGGCTCTCCGTGCGCTTGAGATCAGGGCGGACGCCTTGCTGAAGGGCACCAGGGTGGACGGAGTGTACACTGCGGATCCGGAAAAGGACCCTTCTGCGGTGAAATATGACGAACTGACATTTGACAAGGCTCTTGAGGACCACCTCAAGGTAATGGATCAGACTGCCTTCGCTCTTTGCAGGGAAGGCAATATGCCGATAGTCGTGTTTGACATGAACCGGGAAGGCAATCTTATGGCTCTTCTCAGGGGGGAGAAGGTCGGGACGGTAGTCCATATATAAGGTATTCGATTTGAAAACAATCTAAAAGCAGATATTATGTTAGACAAGGCAAAAGAAATCCTTGACGCGGCAAAGGTCAAGATGTCCGATGCAGTCAAGTTCCTCGAAGAGGATCTGAAAACCTATCGTGTGGGTAAGGCGAATACGCTGATATTCAACAATGTGCTTGTGGACTACTACGGTACTCCGACTCCGGTTCCCCAGGTGGCTTCGGTGACTACCCCGGATGCCAGGACCATCATGATACAGCCTTGGGAGAAGAAGATGATCCCTGCCATTGAAAAGGCTATCATGGATGCCAATATCGGGCTTACTCCTCAAAACAACGGGGAGAACATCCGCTGCGTTGTGCCGCCTCTGACCGAGGAGCGCCGCAAGGAACTGATAAAGAAGGTGAAATCTGCCGGAGAGAATGCGAAGGTGGTAGTACGCAATGCCCGCAGGGATGCCATAGATGCGCTCAAGAAGGCGCAGAAGGACGGCCTTCCTGAGGATGTCCAGAAGGATTACGAGCAGAATGTCCAGAAAGAGACAGATTCTTTCGGAAAGAAGATTGATGACCTCTGTGCGGCGAAGGAAAAGGACATTATGACTGTCTGACGGATATTTCATCCGGAACGGAGGACCATTCTGTAAAATTTTTATTATATTTGTCGCTGTTATGAGAAACGGTTTCCGATTTAGTCTTTACTTTTATTACTATTCTCAGAAAAGGGTATAGTCCGGAAGTCGTATATTGCAGTGAATTTAAAAGTCAATAGTATAGGCTGTCCGGGATTCCGGACAGCCTTTTATGATTTCAGAACACGAATATGAAAAAGGTGGCGATTCAGGGATATGGAGGCTGTTTCCATGAGCAGGCGGCGAGGATGTTCTATGCGCTCTATGACGAAAAGCCTGAAATAGTCGAATGCGCGACATTCGATGATCTGTATCGGAGTATGGCTGAGGGTCGTGCGGATGCGGCGGTGATGGCAATCGAGAATACGGTATCAGGAGGTCTCCTTCCGAATTTCGAACTGCTCAGAAAGTACAGGGTCAAGATCAAGGGCGAGATTTTCCTGAGGATAGAGCAGAATCTGATGGCCCTTCCCGGACAGACCATTGATGACATACGGGAGGTTAGGTCCCACTATATGGCCATCAATCAGACCAGACCTTTTTTCAGCAGGTATCCGCATATAAGGCTGGTGGAGTCGGAAGATACGGCGAAGAGTGCTGCCGATGTGGCCAGGGAAAGGCTGGAAGGCGTGGGGGCAATCGCCTCATCGCTGGCCGCGGAACTTTACGGACTGGAGATAATCGCTCCCGGAATCGAGACATACAAGCAGAACTTCACCCGTTTCCTGATACTGGATGATGCGCTGAAGGTCCCTCAGGAGAAGGTCAACAAGGTTTCCCTCTGCTTTACCCTTCCGCATACGTCGGGTTCGCTGGCCCACGTGCTGACGATTCTTTCCTTTTACGGCATGAACCTGACCAGGATACAGTCGCTTCCGATTCCGGGGAGGGAATGGCAGTACTTCTTCTACGTTGACATCAAGTTTGACAGTTATGTACGATATCTCCAGGCAATTTCCGCAGTGCGTCCACTGATGGAGGATTTCGACACTCTCGGAGAGTATGAGGCTGCGGTCTGAATGTAGCGGTTCTGAAGGAATGTAGTTATGACTTATAAAAGGCAGTAAAATGATAGTGGTTCCGGCAGAAAGGACACGCAGTGTCCGCGAATATTATTTTTCACGCAAACTCAAGGAAGTGGCGGCACTTGATGCCTCACGGAAGGCTTCCGGTAAGGACGGAATAATCAATCTGGGAATAGGGGCACCGGACGGTATGCCTCCGCAAGAGGCTGTCATGACCCTTGCGGAATCGGCTGTGCTTCCGGGAGTGCATGCTTATCAGAGTTATACCGGCATACTGGAACTCAGGAAGGCATTCGCAGCCTGGTATTCAAGATATTACGGTGTCTCTCTCGACCCTGGTTCGGAAATCCAGCCCCTTGTCGGTTCCAAGGAGGGTATTCTTCTCATATCGCTTGCCTTTCTGGACAAGGGTGACAGGGTGCTTGTACCGGATCCCGGATATCCGACCTATACGTCCGCATCGAGACTTGCGGAAGCGGAGACGGTGACGTACGCCCTGAAAGAGGATAACGGATGGGAGCCGGATTTCGAGGCTCTGGAGAGAATGGACCTCAGTGGAGTGAAACTGATGTGGACCAACTATCCAAATATGCCGACAGGTGCGCCAGCCTCGATGGAACTGTACAGGAGACTTGTGGATTTCGGTCTCAGGCACGGAATAATGATCTGTAATGACAATCCGTACAGTTTCATCCTGAACGACCGTCCTCTGTCCATACTTGCGGTGCAGGGAGCGAAAAAATGCTGTCTGGAACTCAACTCCCTGAGCAAGGCCCACAACATGTCCGGATGGAGGGTCGGAATGGTAGCGGCCTCGCCGGATGTGGTGGCGGAGATTCTGAAGGTGAAGAGCCAGATGGATTCAGGAATGTTCCGGCCTCTGCAACTGGCCGCTGTCAAGGCGTTGGAACAGGGTCCGGAGTGGTATGCTGCCCTGAATGAAGAATACCGCAGGCGCAGGGTGCTGGCCGGAAGGATATTTGACCTTATAGGTGCCGTCTATGACAGGGATTCGGCAGGTATGTTCCTGTGGGGTAAGGTCGGGGCGGACAATCTTCTGGCCCGACGCTGGGCCGAGGCAGGGTTTCCCGGAAGGCTTCAGGTCCCTGTCCCGGAGAAAGATGCAGAGGTGACATCCGGAGAGATGGTGTCCGATGCAGCCCTGTACGGGGCGGGGGTGTTCATTACCCCGGGACTGGTTTTCGGGAAAAACGGGGAGAGTTACGTGAGGGTTTCCCTTTGCGCGAAACCGGAGATCCTTGAAGAGGCCTGCGCCAGATTGCGAGAAATGATAATGGATAATTGAAGCGCCATGAAGGAAGAAAACAAGGATATGACAGTAGGTATTGTCGGTCTCGGATTGATAGGGGGTTCGATGGCCATAGACCTGAAGCGGAGAGGGTTTGCCTCCCTTGTCCTCGGTGTGGAATCCGACCCCGTCAATGCCGCGGCTGCGGAGAAGATCGGACTTGTGGACAAAGTGGTGTCCTTTGGCGAATGTGTTCGGAAGAGCGATATCACGGTGCTTGCGGTTCCGGTAGGCACGGCAGTCAGGATGCTCCCTGAAGTCCTTGACCTGTTTGCGGCAGAGTCCGGGACAGAGGGAAGGGGCAGAGGGGCGGATTCGTGCCGTAAGATCGTGATTGATGTCTGTTCGACCAAGGAGGCACTTGTGAAGGCTGTACATTATCATCCGTTCCGCGGCCGGTATGTGGCAACGCATCCGATGGCGGGGACCGAGTATTCAGGTCCATGGGCTGCGATGCCGGGACTTTTCGACGGCCGTGCCTGCATAATCTGCGACAGCCACGAGTCGGCCCCGTCGGCGGTGAGAACAGTCGGGGAACTCTATGACGTACTGAATATGAGGCAGATATTCATGGATTCGGCAAGCCATGATGTACACACGGCATACGTGTCCCATATATCGCATGTCACGTCCTTTGCCCTTGCCCTCACCGTTCTGGACAAGGAAAAGGATGAGAAGCACATCTTCGACCTTGCGTCAGGAGGATTTTCTTCGACTGTACGCCTGGCCAAAAGCAATGCCGACATGTGGGTGCCCATCCTTTCCCAGAACAGGGACAACGTGCTGCAGGTCATAGATACCTATATCGACAGAATGAGGCAGTTCAGGGAGGCCATAGCCGATGATGACGAGTCCTCCGTCAGATCCCTGATCGAAGATGCCAACAGGATAAAGCGGATAATCCGCTGACTGTCATCCTGAGCGCAACTCATTGTCATCCTGAGCACAGTTCATTGTCATCCTGAGCGTAGCGAAGGATCTGATACGAAAACAACAGAAAACAAAATATGATTATGGAAAAAAGATTGGACATCGCCCCCCTTTCTGAATGGGGAATGTTTACCGAGCCGAGACCGTGCGTGATAGCCGGTCCGTGCAGTGCAGAGTCTGAAATCCAGATAATGGAGACTGCAAGACAACTCAGGAGTTTCGGGATCAATGTGTTCCGCGCAGGAATATGGAAACCGAGGACTCATCCCGGGTCATTCGAGGGAGTAGGGGCTCCGGGCCTGAAATGGATGCAGAGGGCGAAAAAGGAACTCGGACTGAAGATATCCACGGAAGTCGCCAGCGAGAAACATGTCTTCGAATGTCTCAAATACGGAGTCGATCTTGTATGGATCGGGGCCAGGACTACGGCGAATCCTTTCCTTGTGCAGGAGATTGCGGATGCATTGAAAGATGTGGACATTCCTGTTCTGGTCAAAAATCCGGTCAATGCCGACATCGATCTCTGGATAGGGGCGCTTGAGAGGCTCAATGCCGCCGGTGTCCGCAAACTCGGTGTGATACACAGGGGATTCTCGACATTCTCGAAGATAAAGTACCGCAATGAACCGGGCTGGCAGATAGCCGTCGAACTGCGGAGCCGCTATCCGGAACTGCCGTTCTTCTGTGACCCGAGCCACATGGCCGGCAAAAGGGAGTATATACAGGAGATATCCCAGAGATCGCTTGACCTTGGTTTTGAGGGACTTATGATAGAAAGCCATTGCGATCCGACCTGTGCCTTGAGTGATGCGGGCCAGCAACTTACTCCGGAAGACCTGAAGAAACTCCTGGAGTCCATTATAGTGAGGGAGAACGATTCTGACAGCAAGAACTACAAGGACAATATCAACCAACTCAGGTCTCAGATAGATGTGATAGACGAGAATCTCCTGAACCTCCTGGCTTCAAGGATGAATATAAGCCGGAAGATAGGGGAGTACAAGAGAGAGAACAATATAGCCATTCTCCAGACATCCCGCTGGGATGCGATACTGGAGGATATGGTGAAGCGCGGTTCGGAGTGCGGACTTTCGGAAAAATTCGTGACGGCAGTATTCAACGCCATCCACGAAGCATCGGTCCAGGTGCAGAATGACATTCTTGCAGGGAC